>JAJXUC010000203.1 GCA_021783435.1 Pseudomonadota bacterium
GAAGAGGATTTGCATGTTCGATTCGAATCGAGATTGGATCTGCTGCTGCGCCTGAAGCTGCTGCTCCTGGGCACCTCGTCGCGGCAGAGCCCCACCTTCGCCATTGGCTCGCATCCTGAATTTGGGTCACAATTCAAGCAAACCCTGCGTTCCATGCATTTCCTTCAGGATTGATCGACGTGCTGATCCCTCAACGCAACTTGATCTGGACCGATTGCCCCACTCCTGCGCCAAATCCCTGTCTCCTTGCGACGCTGCCGACCGACCTCGGACAGAATATGGCCGCGCGAGTGGCGACTCATAGGGACTCGTCGTGACCGCCGCCCCTGCTGCAGGCCCTGCGCATCCTGAACGTCGCGGACGCCCCGGCGGCGGATTGCTGGCAGGCGCGTCCTGCGAATCCATTCTCCTGACCCAGATCCGCGACGAACATCCGCTATTGCAACAAGCGCTGGGCGCACTCCACCCCCGGCCGATCGACGATGTGCTGACCCTCACTCCCGAGGCGATCCACACCCTCTGCACCCTGCATCCCCTGGTCGTCCGTCCCGCGGGGCGCGGGCAGCGTAAAGGCTATGAGGTGCTCGCCGGGCTGCTGACCTGGCGCGCGCTGCGTCCCCATCATGCACTCCACCTCGCCGCACAACCCGCATCCGCTGCCGGGAAACCCTCGGTCACGGCGCCGCTTCAAACCGAAGAATCGGCAGCGCCGCCCGCACGCGCCAAACCGCGCAAGCCTGCGCCGCCCACTGCGCTGCCTGCCGCGTTTGCAGTGCCCGCGATGGTCTTGCCCAAAGACACGCCTGACGACGACATCACCGCCTTGCTCTGCGCCGAACGCTGGCTGCTGATCACCAGTGTCGGCCCGCTCAAGGCCTTGCAAGCCGAACTCGTGCAACTGCACGACCAGGCGCGCAGCCACGGTTGGACTCAAGATCTCACCCCGCAGATCAAGAGTTTGAACGCCTTGGCCCGCGTGCTGGACGTCACCCGTCAGACGCTGTCCACCCGCCGCCCCACCCGAGCCGACGCGGACGATGCACACCCCAACAGCGCAACAGACCGTCCTTGACACGCTGCGGCAACTCAGCGGCGATGCCGACGCCGCGGGCGCGGCGCTGCAGTGGATTGAAGCGCCCGACACGGCACTGGCCCTGGCGCTGGTCATCGAAGGCGCTCTATTGCTGCTGCCGACCTTGCGCACTGTCGCTGCAGATGGCGCCACAGCGCTGGACGCCGTGGCGCCGTCTGCCGAGGTCATTACCGGACTGCAGGCGATGCAGAACGTGCTGAGCCACCCGTCCAAGAGTCCGCCTGCCCTCAAACCGTTGCAACGCCCTGCCGCCACCCGCCTGCAACCGTTTCGCGGCGTGATGTCCTCACATCCCCTGTACACGCTGCTGGGCAGCTGGCACTGGCGAAACGCAAAAGCGGCGCACGATCCCGTGATCCTGAAAGCGGTCGCGATGGTCGTGCTGTTTGCCAAGGCGCGTGCGCAGGAACTCGCGGCCGAACAAGCCGGATCCTCTCCGATCTACGACGCCTGTACGGCCTTGCGCGAGCTGGTGCATGACCACCAGATCCTGGAAAACCGACCGCAGGCAAACGACTGGGTCCACGTCCCCGCTTCGAGCGAGCGTGAGTCGCAGGTCGATGCCATTCGTCGCATCATCGAGCCGGTGCTGCGTCATCACGGCCTGCTCGTTGCCCCCGCGCAGCAAGACGACGAAGACAGAGGCGAAACCTACAGCCCACCGCCCCAAAAACTCCGGCTCGATCTCGGCGATACCCTGCAGATTCAATCCGTGACGCGGCTGCGCACCACGACGGTGGAGGCGCTCAAGCGCAGCGGGCTGAGCCTTGCCGAATTCGATCCGCAGGAGGAATACGTCGAGTGGATCGAAACTGGCGAAGACGACCCGCTCGATCTCACCCCGCCTGTGCCCAGGGAACGCAGCCTGGCCGAACAGGTGCTGCGCACCCGGGCGCTCATCTCTCGGCGTGAGCGGTCGATGCAGTTGCTCGCCGCGGATTGGACGCGACTCACCGAAGCGGAGGTGGCGCGGTTGTGGCAGGCCCTCTGCGCCGACAGCAAAACCCAAGACCCGGCGACACGCGAGACGGCCGCCCTGCTGGGACTCGCGCTGTGGACGTCCCACCCGCTGCAGACCGAAGACGGCGGCCTTTGCGCAATGAAGATATTCTCGTGTGCTCGGGATGCACCGCAGGCCGCCCCGCGGTATCCCTTGTTACTGCTGGACCGCTGGGTATTGCGCCTGCCTGTGCTGCGCCCCGCAGGCCAACCGGGCTACGGTGGCGTCGACCGCAGCAAGGCGCAACCTTGTGCGGACGCCATCGACGTTCCGCTTCCCGTCGTCCTGCGTCCCGTGATCGACGCCCTACCCAGCGTGCAGCGCTTATCGACCCATCCGCGCAAAAAAACGGTTGGCGCCTATGAGATCAAACCCGGGCCGCTGCAGCAACAGGCGGCCGCTTGGCTGCGCGATCAAGTGATACAGACCTCCGCACGGCTCACCCTCAGCGCCGTGGGGCAATGGATGTTTCGCCGGCTCGTCGAACAGCGGCGCGATCATGCCCTGGCCAGTCTGGCTACGGGACGACCGCATCTGCTGGCCGACACCGGGCTGCACTATCTGCACATGCCCAGAGCAGACCTTGTGCGCTGGATCCGCCAGGAGCAGGACCGGGCCTGGAGGGCGTTGCAGCAGGCCGACCCGCGCTTGGGTGAGAACGACGGCACCCATCCCGCCTCGGCAATCGAACCTGACGTATCGGACATCGGTGTGGGCGCGCCCATCGTCCCGCTGGACCGGACGGTGCAGTCGCTGGCCCACAGCCTGGACCAAGCGCTGACGCATGCGCGGTCCACTCCCTTGGCCGACGACGCCCTATTGATTCTGCACAACGCCTTCACGCAGTATGTCCACGCCCTGCTGCGATTCAGTCTGGGATTGCGCGATGTGGGGCAACCCCTACCCCACTGGAACCAGATCGATGTGCATCACGGCGTGGTTCTCCTCAGCGACAAGGACGATGTCGCCGCATCCGCCACCCGCCTGGCGCCGCTTTGCACGACTGCGCTGGAGCAACTGCGCGTTTACGCCCGGCACGCCCGCGCCACCCTGACCCGCCTGACGCCTGAAACCCTGATCTCACCGCCGCCGGTGCTGTTTTATCTGCGGCGTGTTCGCGGCCGACTCGAATGCATCGACCACCCCACGCGAGAGATGCACACCGCGCTGGAGCAGGTCACCGGCTATACCCTGCCGCGCAACACCAGTCGGCATTGGCTGCGTTCGCGTCTGGTGCAAATGGGGTTGTCGGGCGAACTCATCGAATTCTTCATGGGGCACTGGCAGCGCGGTGCCGAGCCCTGGGGACGCTACAGCGCCTTGCCCGCGCGCAGGGTCATCGAGTCTTTGCGCGACCCGATCGAACAACTCGTGCGCGAGGCTGGCTTTCACGTGGTGCGGGGCTGGGCTTGAGCGACTGGAAAGGATTCCCCGTCGCTGCGTCCGAGCCGCAGACCGCAGAGAACGGCTTGCAGCAACGCCGCGCGAACGCAGAGCACCATCGGGCGCGCGCTCAGGCACAGGTGCGTGAGTGGATCGCGCAGCAGGGGTTGCAGGACTGGCTGCAAGGCTGTCCTGGTCTGGTCATTCCCGATGAAGCGGTGCAAACGCTGCGCCAACGCATCGATCAAACCTTCACCGGGGCGGAGCGACGCTGGGCGACCAACTTCCTCAGCGCCGGGCTGGAGCGCGGGCGGCTGGAACGCGGCTGGAGCGTGCACGTTCCCCCGCGCATTCTGGTGCTGCGCGGGCCGACCCCGCCGCTCAACGCCCTGACCTTCCCGGCCTTGACGCAAGAGGGCTTGATCGATCAGGCGCTGCAAGCCCATTGGCAGCGAAGCGCCCGGACTGGCGCAGAAATCACTTTCGAGCAGATTCTCATCAGCGCCATTTGGTCGTCGGCGCTGATCGGCGAAGACCGCATCCGGCAAGTCGCCGCCGCGCTCAGGGCCAACACCCTTCGCGCCAGCCCAGATGGTCGCCGGGTTTGGACGGAGTGGACTGACCGCAGCGGCAACTGGCAGCGACATCTGTTCGATCCCTTCACCGCCCTGCTTGCGTTGCGCTGGCTCAACCAACGCCGCGACAGCCCGCCCCTGAGCGGAGAAGCCGACCCGCCGCCGTCTGTGGCACGTCTGATTTGGAAGGCGCTCAAACGCATTCTGGATGCCCAGTCTTTAGGCTTGGACAGCTATACCGACTTCGTGCGCGGTGCCCAGGCGAAGTGGCACTATCGGCTGCCGCCGTTTCTGGCGCAGGCAGCCCGCGGTCTTGTCGCCAACGCGTGTCTGCCGCCGCACGCCTGGTGGCGTCTGTTGATGCGCCAGCGACTAGCCCCCGAGCCGATCCCGGCGCCGACGGTGGAGCGCACCGGGCCGGGCCGCGCCTCTGAAACGCCGCCCTCGCCCGATGCCATCGTCCCCCCTACCGAACTCCGTCGCCTGCTGCGCGCCGCGCCACAGCGCGCTCCGCAGATCGCGCGTGCACTGCGCAGGTTCGTGCAGCAGCACGTGTCAGACCCGAACCGGCTGGAAGTGGTCTTGGCCGGATGGCTGATCGGACTGTTGCAGCCCTCTGGCCGCAAGGGCATTCGCCTGAGTTCGGCGCGCGAGCTACTCGCCCGAGTGGATCGCAAACTCGCTGCGGTGCTGGGTACGCATCTTCCCGACAAGGTCGCAGACTGGGACGATGCCATCCAGTCCATCGTGCAGGCCACGGGGGAACGTCATCGCAGCAACATCGCCACCGCACTCCAACAGCTCGACACCTTCGTGCGTGCGCACAAACGGTGGGATAGCCCGGCGCCCGACCTGGACGAGGGTGTGGGTTCCAGCGTCGACGCCCAACTGATCACCGAATCAGAGTTCGTGTCGGTGCGGCAAACACTGCGGCGCAACGCCCAGCCACGCCACAGCCAGGCGGCGGCGATCCTGGGCTATCGCTGCGGCCTGCGGCGCACGGAAATCCGCGGGCTGCGCTGGATCGATGTGCAATGGCGCCCGCAGCCCCTGCTGTTCGTGCGCAGCCATGCCGGACGCGCGCTCAAGCGCGACAGCGGCCGCCGTGTGCTGCCGCTGAGCG
>JAJXUC010000204.1 GCA_021783435.1 Pseudomonadota bacterium
GGAAAAGTCTGCAACCATATTTCGCCATCGGCATCATGAATGCCCTGTTCGTGCAGCAATCCCAGGAGCCAGCCCAGGCTGTCGTTTCCGCCATCGCCATGATCGCGGTCGTGAAAGCTCACCGCCGCAGCGCGGTTGCGCGCGATCGGCAACAGGCCAGGGTCGCGCGCAAGGGTGCGCATCGGCAGGAGGAGGAAGAACACGCGGTAGGCGAAACGGTTGACGACCGGGCGCAGCCGTGTGTGACGGACCATGCCCATGGCAATCTGCGGCAGCGCCGGTTTGCCACAGCAGGCAGACGGCTCTGAGGTGGGGACGCGCTGCAGGCTCCATGCCTCGCTCATCACATCACCTCAGCCTGTATTGCGGGCACGCTTTCCAGGGCATGGCGACTGGCCTGGGCGAGCAGGGCATTGGCCGCTGCATAGCCTGCCTTCAGGCCGTCTTCATGAAAACCGTAGCCACACCATGCGCCGCAATAGAAGGTTCGGCGTCTGCCCTGCAGTTCGGGAATGCGAGACTGCGCTGCGATCGCTGCGGCATCGAACACCGGATGGGCGTAGTCGATTTGACGCAGAACGCTCGACGGCTCGGGTTCGCGCACCGGGTTCATGGTGACCATGACAGGCCGGTCGAATGGCACGGGCTGCAACTTGTTGATCAGATAGTGCAGACAGACGGTCGGCTGCACGGCTCGGCCGAGATTGGCGCACTCCGATGGCATGGCGCTTTCATAATTCCATGCAGCCCACGCCCTAGGGTTTCGCGGCAGCAGGTGGGTGTCGGTATGCAACACTGCACGATTAGGCTGGTAGCGTATGGCGCCAAGGACCTCGCGTTCGGTCTGGCTCGCATCGGCCAGAAGGGCCAATGCCTGATCGCTGTGGCAGGCGAGAATGACGTGATCGAACCATTCCGTGCCGGTGTCCGTGGACACTTCGACGCCCATATCGAAGCGCTTGACGCGCCGGACCGGGGTGTTCAGGCGCGCATCGGGCAGCCTGGCGACGATGCGCTCGACATACTGTCGCGCACCGCCGCGCACAGTCAGCCACTGTGGACGCTTCGTCACCTGCAGCAGGCCGTGGTTGTGACAAAAGCGCGCCATCGTGGCGACCGGAAAATCGAGCATTTGAGACGTGGGGCAAGACCAGATACAGGCCGCCATGGGCAGGAGATATCCATGCGCGAAATCGTCGCTGTATCGGCCTGCGCGCAGAAAATCTCTCACGCTGCGCGTGTCCACCAAAGCGTGGCGAGCGGCCTCGGCCAGCAGTGTTGCTTCACGGTTGAAGCGCAGAATGTCGCCCAGCATGCGCCAAAAACGCGGGCGCAACAGGTTCGCGCGTTGGGCGAACACGGTGTTCAGATTGGCTCCGCTCCACTCCAAGCGCCTCCCCCCGGGATGCAGGCGCTGGACCGAAAAGGACATGTCTGACTCGGCAATCGGAATGCGCAGTTCCGTGAACAGGCTGAGCAGGCCGGGGTAGGTACGGCGATTGAGCACGAGAAAACCGGTGTCGACCGGATAGGTCATGCCCCCCACAGTGGCATCGACCGTGTGGGTGTGGCCTCCGAAGTGACTGCCGGCTTCGAACACGGTCAGTTGCGCATGCTCCTTTAAGCGCCAGGCTGCAGCGAGACCTGAAATGCCGGTGCCGACAATGGCGATGCGCATCACACACTCCCGGAGAGCTGGGCGTGAATCTGGCTACGCCGCACAACCCTGGAACCGGGGCGCAGCCATGACAGGTAAGCCGGGTTTCCCAAGCCGAGCGTGTGTCGCGGCAGTGCCGTTGTTTCGGTGCGGAAAAATCGCAGAGTTCTCATGGCCGGCCGGTTCGAGCAGCGAGGAAATGGAAATCCGGCGGCGCTGGCGACAGCGCAGCACGCCCGGGGCATACCGAGGCATACGAGATTCGTACGCAACTGGATTCATGCCTCGCGCACGAAATCGATGCGCGCATAGGCCGAGTGGTTATGGATGGACTCGAAGTTCTCCGATTCCACCGTGAATGCATCCACGCGCGCATCCGACTGCAGTGCCAGAGCCACGTCCCGCACCAGATCCTCGACAAACTTGGGGTTGTCATAGGCGCGTTCGGTCACGTACTTCTCATCCGGCCTCTTGAGCAGGCCCCAAAGTTCACAAGAGGCGCTGTTTTCGGCCACCCGCACGATGTCATCCAAACGCATCGGGGCCTTGGTCTCGACCTTCAGGGTCAGATGTGACCGCTGGTTGTGCGCGCCGTAATTGGAAATCTCGCGCGAGCATGGGCACAGGCTCGTGACCGGAACTTGCAACGTCATGTGCACCTGTGCTGGGGCTCCGACGCAACCCGTCACATGGAAGCTGGCCTCATAATCCATCAGGCTGCTCACACCCGAGACCGGCGCCACCTTGCGCATGAAATAGGTGAACGTCAGGGTGATCTCGCCCTGTTGGGCACCCAGCCGCTCAAGCATGCGCTCCAACATGCCACGCAGCGTTGCGGGATCGAGGGGGACGCCTGCGTGCGCCTCGAGAATTTCGACAAAGCGCGACATGTGCGTGCCTTTCACGTCGGAGGGCAACGCCACGAACATGTCGAATGTGGCCACGCTGGGCTGCGTGCCGCCATCTGCCGTGCGGACGAGCACCGGATGACGCACGCCCTTGACACCTACGCGCTGAATCGGCAGGTTGCGTCGGTCGCCAGTGGATTGAATATCCGGCAATGTCCTGGTTTCGCTTGCGAAGAAGTGTTCCGGGGCGTTCATCTGCTGTCCTTTCAAGAAGCAGCACCTTGCGTGCAAATCCGTGAGGATGTGCCGTGGGTGGTCGGTTGCGGTTTGCCGCTGCATGCAGCAGCATGCAGACACGCAATGTGGCGGCTCGCAGCGATACCCCTACTGCTTGAGTAGGGCTTGAATCTTTGCGACGAAATCCTTGTTTTCGGGCGTGGTGAGGCTCGAATAAACGCCGGCAACCTTGCCATCACGGCCGATCAGATACTTGTAGAAATTCCATTTCGGTTGATCACCCGTGGCCATGATGAGTTTTTTATAGAAACCGTTCGGCTTCGGTTCGGTCACGTGCGAGGGTGCGAACATGGGAAATTGGACGTCATAGGTATCTTGGCAAAACGCGGCGATCTTGCCCGGATCCTTCATTTCCTGATTGAAGTCATTGGACGGAAAACCCAGCACCACGAGGCCTTGGTGTCCGTATTGCCGGTAAAGGGCCTCCAAACCTTTGTATTGCGGCGTAAAGCCGCAGTAACTCGCTGTATTGACCACCAGCACAACTTTGCCGGCGTACTGGCAGAGGTCGATGGGTTTGTCGTCTTGCAGGCGCGGGAATGTCTGGTTCAACAGGGACGGGCATGCGCCCGTTGCGGCAGGCTGGGCAACAGGCGGCGTGGCGTGCGCATTGAGATCCAGCGCGATCCAACTGGATAGAGCGGCAACAGCAAGAATTTTGAGATGACGCATGGGACTACTCCAGTGAAGGGCGATACGTGTGGTTGTCAGAATGATGCAGGATGTCCAGGACAAAAAAGTCTGACGCCAATTTTGTCCTGGACAAAATTGTGGTTTTTCCGAGCCCTCTCCATGCCCGCCTACGATTAGGGCCAATGCCTGTCCTGGGCCGGGAATCAAGCACATCAGACTTCATACGCCATGGCCGACGTTTTGGATGCAAGTCAGACCACCATTCCTCGATGAACGACCGCACCTCTCCAGTCACCCTATCCGACATGAGCATCGCCGCTGTTGAGCGCGACACCGGCATTCCGAAAGACACGCTGAGAGTGTGGGAGCGGCGCTACGGGTTTCCGATGCCATTGCGCGATGCGCTGCAGGAACGGCTGTATCCGGTCGATCAGGTGAAAAAGCTGCACTTGATCAAGCGCCTGATGGCCGCAGGACACAGGCCCGGCCGCATCGTCGCGCGGCCGGTGGAAGAACTCCAGGCTCTGGCACGCGAATCCCTGCAGGCGTCGACGCCTCCCGCCGCCGTGCGCGCAATCGATGCTTTCAAATCAGGCTCGAAGCATTACCTTCGCATCGTCAAGCAGCATGATGCAGAGCGGCTCAAGCGTGAGTTGATGCAAACCCAGATGCGCTTGGGCCTGGGACGTTTTGTCACTGAAATCGTCGCCCCCCTGGTGGCCGACGTTGGCGAGGCCTGGATGCGCGGAGATCTGGAGATCTTCGAGGAGCATCAGTTCTCGGAAACGCTGCACCGCGTGCTGCGCGCCGCCATTTCGGCCGTACCGGGACCCGAATCACCCGAGGCGGCGCGTCCCCGCGTGCTGCTCACCACCATCCCCCACGAACCCCATGGGCTGGGGCTGCTCATGGTCGAGGCCATGCTCGCGCTCGAAGGTTGCCACTGTGTCTCGCTGGGCGTGCAAACGCCAGTGTCGAGCATGTTGCTTGCCGCACAGGCACACCATGCCGATGTGCTGGCGCTGAGCTTTTCCGCACTACCCACCCAGACGCAAGTCCTGGAAGCATTGACCGAACTCCGCGGCCGGCTGCCGCAGACCATTGAGGTATGGGCCGGGGGTTCGTCTCCTGCGCTCAAACGCGCGCCGACCGGTGTGCGCGTCGCACGCGAGCTGCCCAGTCTGCCCGGCGCCGTCCGCACATGGCGACAAACCCATCCTCCAGGCAGTTGACCGGAGTGATCCGTGTCGAGCCGACGCGAATCACTCCGCTTACACGGCGGCAAGGCCTGTCGATCTCACAAGCGCCGGGGCTGCGGCATCAGGAGCTACGCCGGGCGCCCCGGCGTCACGCAGCCTTGCCAAGGGTGCGCCAGCTTCCTCATGGCGTCTTGCTGGCGCCTTGCGCAACGGGAACGTCGTCCGATTGACGGTCTGGGCCAGCATCGATCGAAACCGCATCGGCATTGAGAAACGTGCCGGTGGATTGTTCCGGCGCGCTGTGCTCTCCCTCTTTCAACCCCAACGCCTCGGCATAGACCGAGCGATGGCGCAGCAGGCTGCCGATGACCGAGGCAATGACGCAAGCCGGCATGGCGGCCATCACCACGTTGTAGTTGCGGGTGATCTCGAACACCATGATGGCCGACATCGCCGGCGCGTGCGTGGTGGCCGCCAGCAGGCTGCCCATGCCGAC
>JAJXUC010000054.1 GCA_021783435.1 Pseudomonadota bacterium
CCCAAGGCCGAACCCAGTCCAGTCCGCGTTCCACGCGCCCGATCGCCGCTGCGCCGCGCCCGGCAACCAGCAAGACGCGGCGCAAATAAGCACGCGGCGGCTTCTGGCGCAACGCTTGCGCGTGACCCTTGCCGGCATCAGGCTGTTGGCGGTGGTCGTCGGCTTGTCGCATCCTTGGCGTGAAAATAGGGCCGGCAAACCCTAGCATCGCGCCCTCGTGCAGCCGGCCCGATCTCGTCCGGCCGATCAATCCCATCCTTGCTGTCGTTCTTCATGCGCTTCATCACCGCCCACTCAAGCCACACCCACTGGACCGCCGCGCTGGAGCAGGCGTTGGCGCAGGTGGCGCGCGCGCGCGCGCAGCCCGACACCATCGCCCGGCCGAACCTGGGCATCGTCTATGTCACCGAGGCTTTTGCCCCGGCAGCCGAGGCCCTGCTGGCGGCTCTGCGCTCGCGCACCGGGGTGGCGCACTGGGTGGGTGGCGTGGGCGTGGGCATCGCGGCCGATGGGCAGGAGTATGTCGACCAGCCGGCGCTGGCTTTGATGCTGCTGCAAATCCCGTTGCGCGATTTCCGCGTGTTCTCCGGGCTCAAGCCGTTGGCACCGGCCTCCACCGGTTGGCGCGGTGCCGAGACCGCGCTGGTGCACGGCGATCCGGCAACGCCCGATATGGATGATCTGGTGCGTGACATGGCCGGGCATACGGCATCGAACCGGATCTGGGGCGGTTTGGTGTCGTCGCGCCAGGCGACGGTACAGATTGCCGACGGCGTGTTCCGGGGCGGTCTTTCCGGTGTGGCGTTTTCCTCGCGTGTGGCCCTGGCCGGCGGCCTGACCCAGGGCTGCGAGCCGGTGGGGCCGGCACGTGCCATCACCCGCTGCACGCAGAACGTGATCTACGCCCTCGACGGCGAACCGGCGCTGGGCTTGCTGTTGCAGGACCTCGGCGAGGAGGCGCTGGAACTCCCTCGCCTGGCGCCGCGGCTGCGCGCCACCCTGGCGGGGCTGTCGCCGGGCGTTGCCGAGGCGAACCTCATGGCGCGCCACATTGGCGCGGAAACGTCCATGCGCCATCTCATCGGCGTGGATCCCTCGGGGCACGGCGTGGCCATTGCCGGCTCTCCCGAGCCGGGCATGCAGTTGCGCTTTTGCCGGCGCGACGTCGATGCAGCGCGGCGCGACCTGGTTCGCCTCTGCGCTGAAGTCCGCGAGGAACTGGAACAGCGTCGCGAGGCGCGCATGGCCAGCATGTTGCCGCATGCTGCCGCCAACGTTGGCGCGCCACAACGGTCGTTGCCGGCGCG
Organism: Pseudomonadota bacterium; assembly: GCA_021783435.1. Next base: position 1,308 of record JAJXUC010000054.1, read on the forward strand.
TGGGGCCGTCTACATCTCGTGCACCGGGCGCGGCGGGGCCCATTTCGGTGGGCCTTCGGCAGAGTTGGCCTTGGTCCGCCAGCATCTGGGCGACTTGCCGCTGATCGGCTTTTTTGCCGCAGGAGAAATTGCCGGCGACCGCCTTTACGGCTACACCGGGGTGTTGACCGTCTTCAGCGAAAACCCTGCAATGTAAGCGCTCGCTTACTCGGTAGCCTATTTACTCTCGACTTCGAACCCTCGGCAGAGGCGTTCTCAGGGCTCCCCCGCCGCGACCATCGGCCTACAGGGCGGGGCGGGTGAACTGAAACTGGGCAGCCTGCTCCATATCCTCAGCGTCGTCTTGCCACGTCACATGGATGTCGCGGCCGTGCGCCTTGGCGCGGTACATGGCGACGTCGGCGCGCAGCAGCAGAGTTTCCAGGGAATGCGCGACGCCGGGTTCGTCGATGGCGATGCCGATGCTGGCGGTGGCCCGCAGCTCCTGGCCTTGAAGGTTGTAGGGTTGGCGCAGGCACGCCAACAGGTGGCGCGCGCTGTCGCCGGCCAGGTGGCTGGCGGGAAGATTGGGCAGGAGTACGGCAAATTCGTCGCCTCCCAGGCGTGCGCAGACCGCGTCGGGCCCGGCGGCGGTCCGGATGCGGCGTGCTGCCTCCTGGATCAAGGCGTCGCCGGCGGCATGCCCGAACCGGTCGTTGATGCGCTTGAGGCCGTCGAGATCCAGCCACAGCACGGCGAGCAGGGATCGGCTGCGCCGGGAACGCTCCAGCACGCGGCCGCCCGCCTCGAACAAGCCACTGCGGTTGCAAAGCCCCGTGAGTGGATCGAGCATGGACATGGCTTGCAAACGAAGTGTGCGCTCACGCATTTGACCGACACGAATGGACAGGCCAAAGCTCAAGAGCAGCGCCAGAATGATCGCGACCCACTCGAAAGCGTCGGTTGTCCAGAAGTTTTCCGCCAGCAGTCCCGCGCTGCGTCCCAGAGAGGCGAAGCCGCTGGCGAGGGTGAGCGTGCAGCTCAGCAGCAGGATGCCGGCTGGCACGAAGTGGTTGCGCGTGCGCATGACCGCCGCCACGGTGATGCCCACGACACTGACCGCGATGAGGAGCAAAGACGGGAGCAGCAGCGAGGCCGTGCCCGGCAATACGCGGACGGCGGCCAGCGTCAGGCTGAACCATTGCAGCAGCGCCAGCACAAGATCCATGCGCGGCAGACGCTGCGCCAGCAGCAGATAGACGCGGACAAAGTACAGGGCACCCGCGCTCATCAGCAAGCTGCTGACGAGGGGCAGCATGGCCTGCAGCGCCTGCTGTTCGGGCCAAAGATAGAGCAGGCCGAGGCCGGTGACGCTGAGCAGATACAGCACGGTGGCGGATTGCCACAGCACATAGGCGGCGTAAGCCGGGTCGCGCGAGGTGAGATAGAGCGCGCCGTTGTACAGCATGAGGCCGAGCAACAGACCGAGCAGCAGGCCCTGCACCAGGGCGTCGTGGTGGGCCTCGGCTTCGTAGGCTTCGGGACTCCAAAACTGCAGGACCGGGGCAATGGCCTCGTCCTGAGCGAGCTTGAGCAACACGGTGGTGGGACTGGTGAGGCGCGGCAGCTCGAAGGCTGTGTGACGGAGATGACTCAGGCGCTGCAGCGCCATGGGTTCGATCCCTGGGCTCGGACCCCCGTGTTCGGCCTCGATCACCAAATAGGCACGGGCCTCGGACCACGCGGGGCGACCCAACTCCAGGATGAAGAGCCCGGGTGCCGATGCCGCGGCTTCCAGCCGCAGCCGCACCCAGACGGGATGCCGGCTGACACCGAGATTGTTGTGCGCTGAACGCCGGAACAGGCGGTCTGGCAACTGGGCGACCTGCGCGGCCTCAAGCTTGGCCCCTGCCTGCTGCCAGGCGCCGAAACGCAGGCCAGCTTCGGTTCGGGCTGCGCGCCGCGGCAGCGGCACACGGGGCAGCAAGACGGCTGGTGTCGTGGCGGCCGCCACGGGTGTGTTGAGCTTGGGCGCGACCGCTGTGCCGTTGTGCGGCGTGGCGGACTCGGGATTGACCTGGGGGTTGAGGGTGGTCGGGGCCCGCGGCGCCGAAGGCGCGAATGCAAGGGTTTGCGCGAGCAAGGTGGCCGCCAGCCCCAGGCCAAGTCCGGACAGCACAAGCAGCAGCCAGATGGATGGTCTTCCGTCCTTGCGGCTCGCTGGTGATGACCCAAGCCCCATGATGACGCGCTCCACGGTAAGCCCCAAGGCAAATCAAGCGGGTGGAGTTGCAGTGTAGGGGCGGACTGCCGGGTCGCCATCGCCCGTTCGGGGGACGCGGCCGCGGCGCTCCCGGGAGCATGCAGACGCGCGCTCGCATTCCCTTCATCACCATGGGCGCAGGGGGACCGGCGGCTAACGGGTGCGTCTCAGGCGGTGGGGCGCAGCAAGGCGATGAGGCCGTTGAGCTCTTCGAGCGAGTGAAAGCCCAGGCTGATGTCGCCGCGCAAGGCGGCGCCGCTGCCCTTGACGCGGATGCGCACCGGCGCGGCCAGATGCTCGGCCAATTCGGTTTCGATGCGTTGCAGTTCGCGAGCATCGCGGTCGGGTGCGGCGGCGGAGCGTGGTTTGGCGACGCTGCCCTGTTGCGTGGCACGGGCGCACAGGCGCTCGGTTTCGCGCACCGACAGGCGCTTGGCGTGCACTTGTTGCGCCACCTGCACCTGGGCGGCACCGTCCAACGCCAGCAGGGCGCGGGCGTGGCCCATGTCCAGGTCACCGGCCAGCAGCATGGCCTGCACCGGTTGGGCAAGGTTGATGAGGCGCAGCAGATTGCTCACCGCTGCGCGCGAGCGCCCCACAGCTTGCGCCGCCTGCTCGTGGGTGAAGCGGAACTCGGCGATCAGACGCTGAATGCCCTGGGCCTCTTCCAGCGGGTTCAAGTCTTCACGCTGGATGTTCTCGATCAAGGCCATGGCCAGCGCGGTCTGGTCGGGGACCTCGCGGACCAGAACCGGCACCACGTCCAGTCCGGCCAGACGTGCGGCGCGGGTGCGGCGTTCGCCGGCAATGATCTCGTAGCGTCCTTCGCCCAGCGGACGCACCAGGATGGGCTGCATCACGCCCTGGGCCTTGATGCTCTCGGCCAGTTCGTACAGCGCGCCCTCGTCCATGCGGGTGCGCGGCTGGTATTTGCCGGGCTCCAGAACCTCCAGCGGAAGGCTGGAGGGGCTGCCGGCCGGGGCGATATCGGCCCCTTGCGCACCGAGCAGGGCTTCAAGGCCCAGACCCAGGCCTTTGCGTTTTTTGCCGGAAGCCGGCGGTGGAGTGGAGGGATTCGCGCTCATGGAGGGGTTGGTGCTGGGAAGGGAGAGGCAGCTTGTGGTGCAACCGAACGGTCGGCATTCGTCGCCAGGGCCGCAGCGGTCAGTTCCTGCAGCCAGGCGCGGCCTTGCGGCCAGTCGCCCAGGCCGCTGGCGCTGTTGATATGCCCGAGTGCGCCGAGATCTGTGTGGCGGGCGCCCCAGGCGGCGGCCATGCATGCCGCGGCCTGGGCGCTGCAAAACGGGTCGTCGTTGCTGCTCAGCAGATGCGCTGGAAACGGCAAGCGCCGCAGCGGGTGACCAGCCCAGCGATGCAGGGCGGGCGGCAAGTCGGGGCGGGTCAAGTCGGGCGGCGCCACCAGCAAGGCGGCGAGCACCGGCCCTGCGCGTGGATCGCCAGTCGTGCCGAAAAGCGGACTGGCGGCGGCCCAGCCGGCGACGAGATGGCAGCCCAGGCTGTGCGCAACCAGCAGCACGGGCGCCGGGGCTTGATTGACGGCGGCCTCGAGCTGGCAGATCCAGTCGCCGCGCAGTGGGGTGTCCCAATCATGTTGCTGCACGCGCAGATCACCATGCACTTCTTCCCAGCGGCTTTGCCAATGCTCGGCCTCCGAGCCTTGCCAACCGGGCAGCTGCAAAACCGTCGGCGTGGCCATGATTTCAGGCAACGGCCGCGGTGGCCGGCGTACGCACGCGACGCACCATTTCCTGCGCGAAGTCGAGATAGGCGACCGCGCCCCGGCTGGACTTGTCGAACACCACGCCGGGCTGGCCATAGCTCGGCGCCTCGGCCAGACGTACGTTGCGCGGGATGACACTGTCGAACACCTTGGCGCCGAAATGGGTCTTGAGCTGCTCGCTGACCTGCTGCTGCAAGGTGATGCGCGGATCGAACATCACCCGCAGCAGACCGATGAGCACGAGTTCGGGATTGAACTTGGCATGCACCTGGCGCACGGTGTTGACCAGATCCGACAGGCCTTCGAGGGCAAAATACTCGCATTGCATGGGCACGATCACGCCCTGCGCGGCACACAATCCGTTGAGGGTGAGCAGACCGAGCGAAGGCGGCGTGTCGATGAGGATGAAGTCGTAGTCCGGCATGATCGGCCTGAGCAGGTCTTTCAGGCGGTGTTCGCGCCGATCCAAGTCCACCAGTTCGACTTCGGCGCCCGCCAATTCGCGGTTGGCTCCGAGCACGTCGTAGCCGGCCTTGTCACTGTGGCGGCGGACTTCGGCCACAGCGGTCATGCCCAGCAGCACCTGGTAGACGCTCGGTGTGAGGCCGCGCTTGTCGATGCCCGAGCCCATGGTGGCGTTACCCTGCGGATCGAGGTCGACCAGCAGCACGCGCTGGCCGACCTGGGCCAGCCCGGCGGCAAGATTGACACAGGTGGTGGTCTTGCCGACCCCGCCCTTCTGGTTGGCGACGCAAAAGACCGAGGCCATGGGTCGTCCTTACGGTCCTTGCACGGCATCGGACGTGATGGAATTGCTGCGCCGCAGCATCAACACCACGCAGCGTTGTGCGTCCAGATCGGGCACGTTCAGGGTCTCCACATGGGCGTCGATTTCCGTCGGTAGAGCAGTCAATTCGGCTTGCGGCGTGTGACCCTTCATCGCGGCCCAGCAGCCGCCCTCGGCCAGCAAGGGCTGGGTGAGCTGGATCAGGGTGCCGAGATCACTGAACGCCCGACTGGTGATGCAGTCGAAAGGGGCTTGTGTCAGGCGCTCCACCCGGCCATGCGCCACATGGGCCCGGGACAAGCGCAACTCGGCAGCCGCCTGCTGCATGAATGCGCATTTTTTTTGTACGGCGTCGTTCAGCACGACCACCATCTCGGGCCGCATGATGGCCAGCACCAGCCCGGGCAAGCCGCCACCGGAGCCGACATCCAGCAAGCGCTGTGGCGCGCGTGCCGCCAGGATCGGTACGAGGGCGAGGCAATCCGCCAAGTGCAGTGTGAACATCTGCTGCGGTTCGCGCACCGCGGTGAGGTTGTAGACCCGATTCCAGCGTTCGAGCAACTCCAGGTAGGCCAGCAGTTGTGCGCGCTGCGTGGAGGTGGCCGGCAGTTGCAGCTTGAGCAGCAGTTGGTCGAGTCGCTCGGATGCGCTTGCACTCCCACCTGGGCGTTGCAGCCCTCGAGCTGCGTTGATGTCCTTAGCCTGGCCGCGGACGGTCAAGGCGTGGTCTTGGGCAGGGCCTGCATGGAGACGTTGCATGGGCAATAGCCGTTCAGGCGGCTTGGGGCGGTGCGGCTGAGGCGCGCAACCGGTGTTTGCGCAAGTGCACCAGCAAAAGCGAGACGGCGGCTGGAGTCACGCCCGAAATGCGCGAAGCCTGGCCCAGGGTTTGTGGCCGCGCGCGCCCCAGTTTCTGCCGCACTTCGATGGACAGGCCGGAAACGGCGTCGTAGTCGAGATCGGTCGGCAAGGGTTGATGCTCGTACGCTGCGGCTCGCTGCACATCTTGCTGTTGCCGGTCGATGTAGCCGGCGTATTTCACGGCAATTTGCACCTGTTCGGCCTCTGCGGGCTGCAAGGCTTGCGGCGCGGCGAAACGACCCTCGAGCGCACTGACCAGTCGGGAGTAGTCGACTTCCGGTCGGCGCAGCAAGTCTTCGAGCCGGTATTCGCGCTCGATCGCCTGACCGATGAGTTGCCGCGCTTGTGCGGGGGGTAGGGTTTCGGGCTGCACCCAGGTCGAGCGCAGGCGCTGGCGCTCACGCTCGATGGCGTCGCGTTTGCGGCAGAACGCATCCCAGCGGGCATCGTCCACCAGACCGAGATGACGCCCGACTTCGGTCAGACGCAGGTCGGCGTTGTCCTCGCGTAGGCTCAAGCGATATTCGGCGCGACTGGTGAACATGCGGTAAGGCTCGTTCACCCCCTTGGTGATGAGGTCGTCGACCAGCACACCGAGATAAGCCTGATCGCGCGCCGGACACCAGGGCTCGCGCCCCTGGACCAGCAGCGCGGCGTTGGCACCGGCCAGCAGGCCCTGGGCGGCGGCCTCCTCGTAGCCGGTGGTGCCATTGATCTGCCCGGCAAAAAAGAGACCGTCGATGGCTTGCGTCTGCAGGGAGGTTTTCAGCCCGCGGGGATCGAAATAGTCGTACTCGATGGCATATCCCGGACGCAGCAGGTGCGCCTGCTCCAGGCCCGCAATGCTGTGCACCAGGTCGAGTTGCACGTCGAACGGAAGGCTGGTGGAGATGCCGTTCGGATAAAACTCGTGCGTGCTCAGGCCCTCTGGCTCCAGGAAGATCTGGTGGGCGTCTTTGCTGGCGAAGCGATGAATCTTGTCCTCGATACTGGGGCAATAGCGCGGTCCGACGCCTTCGATCACGCCGGTGTACATCGGACTGCGGTCGAGTCCGCCGCGAATGACGTCGTGGGTGCGCGCATTGGTCTGCGTGATCCAGCAGGAGACTTGCGCGGGATGTTGCTGCGCGCTCCCAAGGAAGCTGAACACTGGAACAGGGTGCCGGTCGCCGGGCTGCTCTTCCATCTTGGAAAAGTCGATGCTTCGACCATCGATGCGCGGCGGCGTCCCGGTTTTGAGGCGCCCTCGGGGAAGGTTCAACTCGCGTAAGCGCTGCGCGAGGGACATGGCGGGCGGTTCGCCTGCCCGACCGGCTGCGTAATGCTCCAGGCCAATATGGATTTTGCCGTCGAGGAAGGTGCCGGCTGTGAGCACCACGCTGCGCGCACGGAAGCGGATGCCGCTTTGGGTGACGGCTCCAACAACGCGTTCTCCATGCCCTGTCGACTCCATCAACAGATCATCGACGGCTTGTTGGAATAGCCAAAGACGGGCTTGATTTTCGAGTCGATGGCGGATGGCGGCTTTGTACAGCACGCGATCCGCCTGGGCACGCGTCGCTCGAACCGCCGGGCCTTTGCTCTCGTTGAGAATGCGAAACTGGATCCCGGCCACATCGGTTGCAGCCGCCATGGCGCCACCGAGCGCGTCGACTTCCTTCACCAGGTGGCCTTTGCCGATGCCACCGATGGACGGATTGCACGACATCTGACCAAGGGTTTCAATGTTGTGTGTCAGCAATAAGGTTGCCGCGCCCATGCGCGCAGCGGCCAGCGCCGCTTCAGTGCCGGCATGCCCGCCGCCAACGACGATGACATCGAAAATTTCAGGGAAGTCCATGGGCTCTTGAAAATGAGTGCCCGATTGTAGGTCCCGGATGCCTTGCTCGCGGTGATGTTTCACGTGAAACATCACCGCGAGCAATCAGGCTGGGAGACATCCCGTCGGATGCGGAGTGCATGAGCTGAAATCTGGCACGACCAGGATCATTGGGACAGCACCCGTCTCGAGGTCGAAAAGCCCATCATCGACAGCAATGACCCAGCCGCCGATGGCGTCAAGAACCGCCTCGGTAGACCCTCTGATGCGCTTGGTGATGATGCCCTGGTCCTTGTGCCGGAGGGTGCAGATCGACATGGTGGGGAGGACGAAGGGGCGCGCTTTGCGGAAATCGCCCGGTTCGACATGCGACATGGCGAGTGCGCCGAGAAAGGGGCCGAGAAAGGCGGCCAGAGTGTCAGGGAGCGCTGGGCTTCAGAGCCCCGCGGCTGGAACGGCGGCATGGTTGCGGAAGTCCACCGGATCGGGCTGAGCTCTTCTACAAGGACAAGGCCGGTGGCAGGGGCAGAGAGCAGGGCACAGGCTGGGATCCGCCTGCCATGCCCACGAAGGAGTCCACAACGTCCGGAGCCAAAGTCCAGGTCAACAGGCCGTCGCCATGGGCGAGGATGGGGGCGCACCGCTGCGGTTTGTGGAAAAGAAAAGGCGCCTGAACCACGGGTTCGGGCGCCTTGTTCAGCATATGGCCGCTGATGGCTTGGGGATTTTGCGGTGGACCGCAACCCCTATGGGCTGTCTCCTCAGTGCTCCCCTTGTATCCTTGAGTGTGAGCATTGCGAATAGTCAAATTATTCAGGCAGACGCGCCACGGTGCACGCGGGAAAACCCGACCCATTTTGGTGCGACGCAGCAATACCGCAAGGAAGCGCTGATCAGTGCCCCAGGCCGGGAAAGAGTTTGAGCAGGCCGTCACTCATCATCTCCACTGCCAGCGCGGCCAGAATCAGGCCCATGAGTCGCGTCATGACGTTGATTCCGGTCTTCCCCAATGCCTTGGCAATGGGCTGGGCTGCGCGAAACGCCAGCGCGCAGGCCAGGGCGATGATCACGCCATAGGCCACCAGCACGAAGTGATCGGCCCAATGGTGCGCCTTGTTGGCGTAGATGATGACCGTGCTGATGGTCGCCGGGCCGGTGAGCAGGGGGATGGTCAGCGGCACGACGGCAACACTGTCGCTGGCAACGGCTTCGTCCACCTCTTCCGGTGTCGATTTGACGGCGCCCGGGTGGGCGTTGAGCATGCTGAAGGCCGAGACCAGCAGCAGCATGCCGCCGCCAACTTGAAAAGATGCCAGCGAGATGCCGAAGAAATGCAGCAGATCGATGCCGATGAGGGCGCTGACGGCAATGACCACGAACGCCGAAAAAGCGCTGATGAGGATGGTGCGATGACGCTGCGCCGGCGTGAAGTTTTCCGTGAAGGCAATGAAAAATGGAATCACGCCCAGCGGGTTGACGATGGCCAGCAACGCCACCAGGGGTTTGATGAGATTCATGGCGTGGGGTGTGGATGCGCAGCCGCAAGCGTAGTGCCTGGCGGGGGTCGAAGGAAGCATTCGGCCGGCGTGTTCGACGCGCCTTGGTCCGGAAAGCGTTCCTGACTCCGGGGCTCGGCCCGGCGCCGGGCGTGAAGGCAAGGTCGCGCCACGCCAGCGGGGCGCGGCGCCGCCGGGGTCACTGCATGAAGCCGATGCGCCCCCGCTTGCTGGCCTGGTGTGGTGTCAAGTCCTGGGCCATGACCTCGCGGCGTCCGGCAAGCTTGGCAGCGCCGAAAGCGCCCGTGATGAGGCGGCGCATTTCGCGGGGCTTGCAGTGGGCCAGCACGTCGAGCGCGTCAGGATTCAGGGTTTCCGGAAAGTCGCAACCCCAGTCATGGCTGCTGCGGATGTTGCGGTACAGGCGTTCGGCGATGCCGCGCAGTCCAGCTTCGTCGGGCGGGTCGATTTCATAGACATTGAGCCGGTTGAGCAGGGGCTCGGGAATGCCAGCGGCGTCGTTGGCGGTGGCCACCCAGACCACGGCGCTGCAGTCGATCGCCACTTCGGCGAACTCGTCGGTGAAGTGCTGCGCCGTGTCGAATTCCAGCAGACTGTAGAGGGCGCCGAGGGGGTCGTATTGCGCCCCGCCGGCGGCCTTGTCGATTTCGTCGATGACCACCACGGGATTGGCGAATTCGCCTTGCACCAGGGTCTCGAAGACCTTGCCGGGGCGGGCGCCTTTCCACTGCGACGACGAGCCCGACAGAATCCACCCTGCGGTCAGTGCATTCATCGGGGCGAGCGCCCAGGTGGTACCCAGCAACTGGGCGACGCGGCGGGCGAAATGGGTTTTGCCGATACCGGGCTCGCCCAGCAGCAGCATGGGCGTGACCTCGATGGCATCGCGGCTGTCGGCTGCGAGCGCAACGGAACGACGGATGTCTTCCAGCGGCTCGGTGAAGTTGGGCAGTTCGTGCTGCAACGTATCCCGATCGGGCAGTTCGGCCGGCTTGATGGCCAGACGCTGGCCGCCAGCCTCGATCATGCGCGCATACGTGTGGCGCAATTGTTCATGCGCCTCCGGCGGCAGGCCTTTGAGCTTGCGCTCGACCTCATCCACGGCATAAACCGACTTGTAGGCAGCCACGGCAATCATGATGCACCTCCTCGGCAAACACAGAGCCCATGCAAGGCCATGCACCAATCATGCCAGACCGGGACCGCCAAGCAAGTCGGATGGCCGTGGCTGAAGGATCCCGGTGTGAACTTTTGCACACTTTCGCCAAAACATCGGCGCAGGGCCGCTCTAGATCTCGATTTGCGTGCCCAGCTCCACCACGCGGTTGGGTGGGATGCGGAAATAGTCGGAAGCTTCCTGCGCGTTGCGGCTCATCCACGAGAACAGCACTTCGCGCCACAGCACCATGCCTGGAATCTTCGATGGAACGATGGTCTGGCGGGCGAGGAAGAACGAGGTTTCCATCAAATGGAATTCCAGCCCGAACAGGAACTCGCAGTCTTTCAACAGGCGCTGAATGTCGGGCTCATCCTTGAAGCCGAAGTCCACATGCAGCAGGTAGATGCCTTCCTCCATCGGCGTGAGCTGAATGGCCTGCTTGGGCGGCACATGCGGCACATCGGCGGATTGCGCCGACAGGAAGAACACGCGCTCGTGCAACACCTTGTTGTGCTTGAGGTTGTGCAGCAGTGCATGCGGCACGGTGTTCGCGTCAGGCGTGAGATAGATGGCGGTGCCTTCCACCCGCGTGGGTGGGTAGGTGGACAGGCTGTGGACGAAATCCTTCAGGTTGAGCGCATGTTCCTGCAACTGCCGCTTGAGCAAGGTGCGGCCGCGCTTCCAGGTGGACAGCATGATGTACACCGACGCGCCGAACACCAGCGGGAACCAGCCACCATGGTCGATTTTCAGCGAGTTGGAAACCAGGAACAGCAATTCCACCAGCGCCAGCGGAACGAACACGAGATGGGTGCGCCGTGGACTCCACCCCCAGCGCTTGGGCGCCACCATCCACAGGAACACGGTGGTGGTGAGCATGGTGATGTTCACGGCGATGCCATAGGCGGCCGCCAGGTTGTCGGAACTGCGGAAGGTCAGCACCAGAATCACGACGAAGATGAGCATCATCCAGTTGATGAAAGGCACATAGATCTGTCCCTGGTTGCTCGCGTTGGTGAACAGCACTTTCATGCGCGGCAGATAACCGAGCTTGATGGCCTGGGTGGTCATGGAATAGGCGCCGGAGATCACTGCTTGCGAGGCAATGACCGTGGCCATGGCCGCCAGGATGACCAGCGGCCACAATGCCCAGTCTGGCGCCAGGTAGAAGAACGGGTTCTTCACCGTTTCGGGCCGTGCCAGCACCAGCGCGCCCTGGCCGAAGTAGTTCAACAACAAGCCGGGCATGACCACGCCCAGCCAGGCCCAGCGGATGGGCTCACGGCCAAAATGGCCCATGTCGGCGTACAGCGCCTCGCCGCCGGTCAGCGTGAGGAACACGGCGCCGAGCAGGAACAACGCCAGCCCCGGCTCACGGATGAACATATCCATGCCCCACCAGGGGTTGAGCGCCAGCAGCACCGAAGGGTTTTGCACGATTTGAACCAGGCCCAGGATGCCCAGCACGCCGAACCACACCACCATGACGGGGCCGAAATACGAACCCACCAGCGCGGTGCCGCGCTTTTGCACCAGGAACAGGCCGATGAGAATGAGCACGGTGATGGGAACCACGGCATCCTGCAGCAGCGGCGTGGCCACGGCCGTGCCCTCGATGGCCGACAGCACCGAGATGGCCGGGGTGATGATGCTGTCGCCATAAAACATCGACGCGCCGATCAGGCCCAGTGCCACGGCCATGGTGCGGCCGCGGGTGCGTGGCGCGTAACGCCGCATCACCAGGGCCATCAGCGCCAGGATGCCGCCTTCACCGTTGTTGTCGGCGCGCAGCGCCAACATGACGTACTTCACGGTGACGATGATGGTCAGCGCCCAGAAAATGAGCGACAACACGCCGTAGATGTTGGGGATGCTGTAGCCCAGATCATGCGCCGGATTGAAGGCCTCTTTGAAGGCATACAGCGGACTCGTGCCGATGTCGCCATACACCACCCCCAGGGCGCCCAGACTCAAGGCGGCCATCGATCCCTTGTGTTGTGTTTCGGTGTTTTGCATGGTTTGCGCGCCGCGGGCGATTGCTCGCACTGCGGGCCCGAATGTAGGGATTGCCATCTTAGGGCCGTTTTGCGCTGCAGCATCGCTCGTGTTTCCCTTGTTGCCGGGGCGCCACCTCGATTCGTTTTGCGCCACGTCAAAGCCCGGTCGTCTGGAACCCGCCATCATCCAGTCCATGATGCCCGTCAATCTCGATTTCCAACCCGAGCTGATCCGCCGCTTCGACGTGGCCGGTCCGCGCTACACCTCCTACCCCACGGCCGACCGTTTTCGCCCGGATTTCAGCGCAGCCGACTACGCCGCCTCGTTGCGCCAGCGCGGCAGCGACACGCTCACGCCGCTGTCGCTGTACGTGCACATCCCGTTTTGTGAAACCCTGTGCTACTACTGTGGCTGCAACAAGATCCCGACCAAAAACCATGCGCGCAGCGGACCCTACCTCGACCAGGTCGAGCAGGAAATGGGCCTGGTCACCGGTCTTCTGGGCGCGCGCTTGCCCGTGACGCAACTGCATTGGGGGGGTGGCACGCCCACCTTCTTGTCGGACGCCGAGGCCGAACGCCTGATGGACATGACGCGGCGCCACTTCGACCTGCAGCCCGGTGGCGAATACGCCATCGAGATCGATCCGCGCAAGGTCAGTGCCGCGCGCGTGGCGCACCTCGCGGCGTTGGGCTTCAACCGCATGAGCGTGGGCATCCAGGACTTCGACCCCGCCGTGCAACAGGCGGTCAACCGCGTGCAGAGCTACGAGGAAACCCGGGACGTCATCGTCGCCGCGCGTGCCAACGGCTTCGCGTCCATCAGCGTCGATCTGATCTACGGCCTGCCCAGGCAGAACGCCTTCAATTTCGCCGCGACGCTGGAGCAGGTCATCACGTTGCGGCCCGATCGCGTGGCGCTCTACAGCTACGCCCATTTGCCGCAGCGCTTCACCCCGCAGCGCCGTATCCACGCCGCCGACCTGCCCGAGCCGCAAGCCAAGCTCGTGCTGCTGGGCCTGGCCATCCGCCGCCTGGCGCATGCCGGTTACGTCTACATCGGCATGGACCATTTCGCCCTGCCCGACGACGAACTCGCGCGCGCGCAGCAACAGGGCAAGCTCCAACGCAATTTCCAGGGCTATTCCACCCAGGCCGATCTGGACTTGCTGGCCTTTGGTGTCTCGGGCATCTCCAAGCTCGGGCGCCAGTACATCCAGAGCGTCAAGACTGTGGAGGCCTACGGCGCGGCGCTCGCCGCCGGCGGGCTGCCGGTGGAGCGCGGCCTCTGCTTGAGCGCCGACGACCTCGTGCGCCGTGACGCCATCCAGCGCCTGATGTGCGACTTTGCCCTGGACCTGCAGGCCTTGGCGCAGCGCCATGGCTTGCACGATGCAGCCGGCCATTTTGCTGCCGACCTGCAGCGCCTGCAGCCGCTGGAGCAAGCCGGTCTGCTGCAGCGCGAGGGGCTCAAGCTGCGGGTCACGCCGCAAGGGCGGCTGCTGGTGCGCATCATCGCCATGCAGTTCGACCGCCACCTGCACGACGCTGCCGCGCTGCTGCGAGAACCCCGCTATTCGCGGGTGATTTGACGCCGCCGGCCTTCGCTCAGAGTGCTTGCAGGCCTGAGCCGAAGCGCGCGAGAAACGCCGCGCGCAGACTCCCATCGAGGGCCGGCAGTTGGCTTCGCAGGGTGGCCAAGCGGTCCTCGGCAGGAGTGCGCTGGGCTGCGGCCCATACCGCCTGCGGCCAATACGCGTCCCAGCTCCAGCGGGCGATCACATGCCAGTGCAGGTGCGGCACGACATTGCCCAAGCTGGCGAGGTTGACCTTGTCGGGCGCCAGATGCGTGCGCAGACCCTGCTCCACCAACGCCAGCGCGTCCATGCAGGTGCTGCGCTGCAAGGGCGGCAGGTCGGTGAATTCGCGGACATGGTCTTGCCACACCAGACGGTAAAAAGCCGGATGCAGCGCATCGTCAGCGCGGATCAGCCGCAGCCAGTCGCCACGCCACACCAGCAAGCCGCCGGGCTCGGCGCAAAGCGGGCATCCCGGCATGCGTGCCTCGGCGTCCTGAGCTCGCGCCACGGCCGGCTTATTCGTAGAAATCACCGCCACCCTGGCCCGGTGCCAAGTGAGCCCGACCGGGTTGCAGCCGGGTCATCGCCACGACATCGCCCACATACGTGATGGGTCCGGTGGGTTGACCGGTGGGTGAGCCGCCAGCAGGCTCGACGCTGATGGCGAATCCCTTGGCCTGGGATAGGGCCAGCAGCGCGGGTGCTGGGAGTTGCAGCGTGACCGAGGAGTGGAGCTGCACCAGCCCCACGGCCTGCGGCTTGCCTTGTTTGGGCAGCATCCACAACTCGAACGACTTGTTGCCGGGCGTGGCCACCGGGCCCACTGCCGTGAGCACGAGGCGGCTGTTGTGCACCGTGAGCACGGCGCTGTGGCCGTCGGGGCCCTTCAGCACTGCAGCCATTTGCGCCGCCGATGGCGCTCCCGGGCCGGGTTGCTGCAGCAGCATGACCAGCGACACCATGAGCGAGGCCGTGAGCACCCCGAAGCTCAGCGCCAGGCCCATCCACGTGCGCTTGGCCCAGCCCTTCTCCAGGCGTTGCGGCACGGGCGTGCCGGTGTCAGGCTGGACGCGGGCCAGAATGCCGTCCCAGGCGCGTGCCGGCGGCTCCCGGCGCAACATGCCGTCGTCGAGCCGCTTGCGCCAAGTCTGCAGCGCCAGCGCCAGTGCAGGTTCGGTTTGCAGCAGCGCCTCGAAACGTCGCCGTGCAGCCAGGCTCATGCCCCCGGTGAGGTAATCGCTCGCCAGTCGGCTGCAGAGTTCGGGTTGGCGGTAGCGCGTCATGATCCGACACCCTCCCCGAGGCATGCGCGCAAGGCGAGAATGGCGCGACGGATGACGGTCTTGACGGTGCCCAGGGCCATGCCGCTGAGCTTGGCAAGTTCGGCATGCGACATGCCCATCACATACGAGCGGGTCAACAATTCGCGTTGCTGCGGTTTGAGATCATCGAAACAACGCTCGAGCGAGCCATGCGACAGGCTGCGTTCCAGCAACTGCTCCGGCCCGGGCGCGGCGTCGGCCGGGTCCAGCGGGACCTCCATGGCATCAAGGCTCTCCACGGGTTCGCGCCCTTTGGCGCGCAGCTTGTCGAGGCAGGTGTTGCGCACCACGGTGGCCAGCCAGGCCTCGGCCGCGCCTTGCGCCGGGCGGTAGCTGGCGGCTTGATGCCAGATCTTCACATAGGCGTCCTGCAGGGCGTCTTCGGCTTGCGCCGGATCGCGCAACAGGCGCAGGCAGATGGCCCAGCCACGGCGACGCGTGGCGTCATACAGCGCGGCGAAAGCTTGCTGGTCGGCCAGCGCGGTGTAAGCCAGGAGTTTTTCCAGATCGGGCATCGGAGAAGGTCGGGCGGTGTGCGGCCGGCGCAGCACACCAGAGCGGAACAAACGCATCCACCGCCACGCCTGAACCTGCAGGTGCAACGGGCCCAATGGCCGTAGCAACCGCCCCGGCGTGGGGGCGTTCCCGCATCTTAATGGGACGGCCTGCGCTTGCGCAGCCGGACTGAAACCAGCCATGACGAATCCAGAGAATGCAAGGGTTTGCAATGAGCCGGAATCAGTCCAGCGCAGCATCAGGCGATGAACGCCGCCGGAACCGGGTTCTCGCCGAGGGCGTTGAGGAGGATGGCCCAGTGCATGGTTTCGTCCCCCATGATGCTGGCAGCAGCCTTGGCCAAATCGCGGTTGTGAAACTGCGGAACCGTGCCGAGATAGGCGCTGGCGGCGCCTTTTTCCAGACCGGCGGCAAAGCGCAACACGTCGGCCTGGTTCTTCAGCTTGTCGGTCGGAAAGTTGTAGGCCGCGGGTTTCATCGACATCACCGGCGTGCCGCCGAGTTTGTTGATCGTGCTCTCGAGCACGCCGGCGTGCGCCTTGTGCTGGCCCTGGAATTCCACCGCCACCGCCAGGACCGGCTTTTGCAGCAGCCCCGATTCGGCGCCCACCTGATAGGCGGCGATCGCCTGGTATTCCAGGCCCAGGGCGACGTTCAGCATCTTGATGTCATCGTCGTTCGACATCGACGCCGCAAAACTGCGGGCCGGCAAGGCCAGGCCGCTGGCGGCAGTGAGGCCGGCGACGAACAAGCCGCCCTTCTTGAACCAGGTGCGGCGGTCCAGTGCGGGAGAATCCAAATGGGCGTTGGTATCCATGATCGTGTCCTTGCAAAGTGGTTGAACGAACAGGCCGCGCCGATGCGCGACCTTGCAAACCACTACGCCGGGATCGGGAACTTGGATTCATCGCGCCCAGCCACGCGCCTTTGCGCGGCATGTGGATTTGCGCTTGCCGGGTCGATCGGCGGTCACCATGGCCTGATGTCCTGGAAACCCAGTCTCCTGAAGCAACCGCCGGTCCGCTCCGGGAGTTCTAGACCCATCGGGCTGCCAAGAGACCCATCCCGCACTGACGTTGCAGCGTGCCACTGGACGAGTCGTTCGTCAAAGGCGATATCTCGCTGGCAAGGCTTGAAATTAGCCGTTTCACCCCTACAATTAGCACTCGCATCAGGTGAGTGCTAGCGAAACCCGAACTCAAGTCTCAACCGAGACCGGTTTCCAAGCGCTCCTGCCCAGCCGCCCCGCGGCATGGCGTGCGTTTCAATCTCTCGAATTCCATCAACAGGAGCAACACGAATGAATTTGCGTCCCTTGCATGACCGCGTGATCGTCAAACGCGTGGAACAGGAAACCAAGACCGCTTCGGGCATTTTCATCCCCGACAACGCGGCCGAAAAGCCCGACCAGGGCGAAGTGTTGGCCGTCGGCCCGGGCAAGCGTGACGACAAGGGTACCTTGCAGCCCATGGCCGTGAAGGCGGGCGACCGCGTGCTGTTCGGCAAATATGCCGGCCAGACCGTGAAGGTGGATGGCGACGAACTGATGGTGATGCGCGAAGACGACCTGATGGCCGTCATCGAGAAGTAAGCGCAGAGCTACCCCCAACACAATCGGAGAAATACACATGGCAGCTAAAGAAGTAGTGTTCGGCGCGGATGCCCGCGTACGCATGATGGAAGGCGTGACCATTCTGGCCAACGCCGTGAAAGCCACGCTGGGCCCCAAGGGCCGCAACGTGGTGCTCGAGCGTTCCTTCGGCGCCCCCACCGTGACCAAGGACGGTGTGTCCGTGGCCAAGGAAATCGAGCTCAAGGACAAGCTCCAGAACATGGGCGCGCAGATGGTCAAGGAAGTGGCTTCCAAGACCAGCGACAACGCTGGCGACGGCACCACCACGGCCACCGTGCTGGCCCAGGCCATCGCCCGCGAAGGCATGAAGTACGTGGCCGCCGGCATGAACCCGATGGACCTCAAGCGCGGCATCGACAAGGCTGTGATCGCCCTGGTCGAGGAGCTGAAGAAGATTTCCAAGCCCTGCACCACATCGAAGGAAATCGCCCAGGTCGGCACCATTTCGGCCAACGCTGACGAGCATGTGGGCCAGATCATCGCCGAGGCGATGGACAAGGTGGGCAAGGAAGGCGTCATCACCGTCGAGGACGGCAAGAGCCTGGAAAACGAGCTCGACATCGTCGAAGGCATGCAGTTCGACCGCGGCTATCTGTCGCCCTACTTCATCAACAACCAGGATCGTCAGGTTGCCGTGCTGGAGAACCCGTACGTGCTGCTGAACGACAAGAAGATTTCCAACATCCGCGATTTGCTGCCGGTGCTGGAGCAGGTGGCCAAGTCGGGCCGCCCGCTGCTGATCATCGCCGAAGACGTGGACGGCGAAGCCCTGGCCACGCTGGTGGTCAACAGCATCCGCGGCATCCTGAAGACCGTGGCCGTCAAGGCTCCCGGCTTCGGTGATCGTCGCAAGGCCATGCTGGAAGACCTGGCCATCCTCACCGGCGGCAAGGTGGTGTCGGAAGAAACCGGCATGAACCTGGAGAAGGTGACGCTGGCCGATCTGGGCCAGGCCAAGCGCGTCGAAGTGGCGAAGGAAAACACCACCGTGATCGACGGTGCTGGTGTTGCCGTGGACATCGAAGCCCGCGTCAAGCAGATTCGCATCCAGATCGAGGAAGCCACCTCCGATTACGACCGGGAGAAGCTGCAAGAGCGCGTGGCCAAACTGGCCGGCGGCGTGGCCGTGGTCAAGGTGGGTGCCGCCACCGAAGTGGAAATGAAAGAGAAGAAGGCCCGTGTCGAAGACGCCCTGCACGCCACGCGCGCTGCGGTGGAAGAAGGCATCGTCGCCGGTGGTGGCGTGGCGCTGCTGCGCGCCCGCGTCAACCTCAAGGTCACGGGTGCCAACCCCGACCAGGAAGCCGGCATCAAGCTGGTGATGCGCGCCGTGGAAGAGCCGCTGCGTCAGATCGTCGCCAATGCTGGCGACGAACCCAGCGTCGTGCTCAACAAGGTGATGGAAGGCAAGGGCAACTACGGCTACAACGCCGCCAATGGCCAGTATGGCGACATGATCGAGATGGGCATTCTGGACCCCACCAAGGTCACCCGTACTGCGCTGCAGAATGCCGCTTCCGTTGCCGGGCTGCTGCTGACCACCGAGTGCATGGTGGCCGACGCGCCGAAGGACGACGCTCTCGCAGCCCCGATGGGCGGTGGCATGGGCGGCATGGGTGGCATGGACATGTAATTGCGTCCAGTTCGCGGGGTTTCAGGCGCGGCGTGACGCCGCTCCATGGAGGAGCTTCGACCCTGAATGGGGCGGCGGTCGCTTGCGACTGCCGGGAACGCTGATGGGCCTGCGACCTTGCGGTTTGCAGGCCCATTTTTTTGGCATCTCATCGCTTGCCGCCCGTTTGCCAGCGCCCAAAGCCCAGTTAAAACCGCCACTGGTCGTAGGATCGCCTGCTGAAGGACTTCAAAGCCGCAGCTCGCCGGTTCGCGCAATGCGGGGGCGATGCAAGGCCACTTTCGCCATGCGGCGCGATGAACCATACAGGGAGATTGCGATGACCGTGAAAACCACCAACAACCTCGGCGTGCTGTTGCGCAGCTACGAGGCGTTGCACAACTGGCGGGCACTTGCGATGCTGGCGTGCAGCTTCATCCTGGCAGGCCTGGCGATGATGGGCGGCGCTGCTGCCACGGCCAGTTCCGGCAGCTATGCCGTGAGCATGCTGATGGGTTTGGTGGGGGCCATCATCGCCATCATCGGCATCAACGCCAGCGGCCTGATGCTGGTCGATCAGGCCTATGACCAGCCGGCCCGCGGCTTCGGCGCCGCTTTTCTCGGCGGCCTGCAGGCGGCGCTCCATGTCATTGGCGCGCTCATCCTGCTCGGTGTGGGCTTTGCTGTGGTGTTCGTGGCGGCCTACCTGCTGTCATTGCTCGGGCGCATTCCCGGCATCGGCGGGGTTTTTGGTTTCCTTCTCGCCGGGCCCTCGGTGGTGATCGTCGCGCTGGCGTATGCCGTGCTGGTGCTGGCCACGCCCTTGATGGTGGCGGCCATCTGGCATGGCGAGGGCTTGATGTCCAGCTTGTCGCGAGCGGCTGACATCGTCATCAAGAAGCCGCTGGAAGTGCTCATGCATTTTCTGGTGCTGGGGCTGGTGGTGTTTCCGGCCGCGGTCTTCATCTTCGGCCTGGTGTTCGGTGCCAGCACCGAGATCGCCAGGATGTATGCGGCTGTCGGGCTGGGTGGCTTCGGGCCCGCCGAGGGCTCCGGCCTGATGCAGATGCTGTTGGCGCAGATGACCAGCTACGGCTTCGGCGGCGCCGGCATTTCCATCGGGCTGGTGACTTTCCTCGCCTGGTCCGTCATCGGCCTGATCTACCTGCTGGGACTGATCTTCGTCTACCGCGCAGTCAACGAGGGGGTCGGCTCGGAGGCGGCTGCATTGGTCGGCCAGCGCTTGTCGCAGTTCAAGCAGAGGCTGGACGGCTACAAGCCGGGCGCGGGCTTCACGCCACCAGAGCCCTCTCAAGAGCCTGCCGAACCGTCCCAAGCCGCCTTGACCCCCACCGGGGGTGAGCCGGCGGCGCATCCCTGGGGGCCCTCGGAAACGACACAGGATGCCACGGCGGGCGCCCCCCCCGTGGCCAGCGGGCCCGCGCCGGGGCCGGCAAGTCCAGCCGGTGTCGGCACCAGGCCATGCCCGGCATGCGGCGCCACCGTGGCCGCAGACGATGCCTTCTGCCGCCGTTGCGGCCAACCCTTGCATACTCCGTAGAGGAGGGTGCGCGTCCCGGACTCCGGGCGGTCCAACTCCGCGGGGTCCGTTTTTCGCACGCCGCGCCGCGGCAACGGGCCTTCGATGGTTTTGCCCTGTCTTGCGCGGTGTTCGGTAGGCTTCACGACCATGCGCGCAACCCGAAGACTT
>JAJXUC010000002.1 GCA_021783435.1 Pseudomonadota bacterium
CGCCGCACAAGTGCCCGGCCTGCGCCGCATCTGGGAAGAACGACGCGCCCAGGTGCTCGAATGGAGCGGCCAGCCGGACGCCGCCATGCGGCAATGGATGGCCCTGCTACGCCAGCGCATCACCGCCGACGCCCTGAACAATGTGCGCCGTCTGGCGGGGATGCTGGCGTCCTCCAGCGGCCAGATCGCGTATTGGAAGGCCCGTGCGCACCAGGGTGGCATGCGGGCCGATGACTGGCTGCAATACGCCCAGGCGCTGGAAAACCAGGGACATCCCCAGCAGGCGGTGGCGGTGCTGCGGCAGGCCGCACCAGCGCACCCGCAGCTCTTTGGCGCGCTGGCCTGGCTGCTGGGCAATCTGGGGGAGACTCAGGCGTCGCTGGCGGCTTATGCCCAAGGCCTGAAGCTCAAGGCGCTGGATTTGCGCGCCAGCATCGACTACGCGCTGGCGCTGTTGCAAACCGGCGCGTTCGAGGCGGCCCGCAACGTGCTGGAGCAATCTCGCCGGGCCTTGGGGCCGGACAATCTGCAGGCCACGCGGCAGGGACTGCTGGCCGACCTCGACTGGGATCTCGGCCAATCCGCGCCGGCGCTGGCTGCATACGCCGCGCTGTGGGAGACACCGGAACTGCGCCGTCACATGAAGCCCTACCAGGTGGAGCGCTTCATCGTCCTCACCCAGCGCCTGCATGGCCCGCAGGTGGCTCTGGCGTTGCTGCCTGCGGCCTGGCGGGCCGCGCCGCACAAGGCGCTGGCCTTGCAATGGCTGCAGGCGCTGGTCAAGCTGCCCAGTCTGAGTGGTTTGCAGCGTTGGCAGGATGCCGTGATGCAGGGCGAAGTGGGCGCGGCGCTGCGGCGCGACGCGCAGGTGTATGCGGCGCGCGCGCAGGTCTGGCAGGCGCTGGGGCGACGCGACGAGGCTCTCGCCGATTTGCGCACCGCCGTACACCTGGCCCCGAACAACCATGACGATCAGATCGCCCTGCTCTGGACGCTGCTCGACATGAACCGGCGCAGCGAACTTCGCCGCGCTTTCGAGCGCTACGCGCCCCGGCTTCGCGGCAGGGCCGACGGCCAGGAAGTGCTGGCCGCCGCCGCCCAGGCGCTGGGGGATTTGCCGCTGGCGCTGCAGCTCAATGCCCAGCTCTACCCGCTCAAGCGCCACGACCCGCTGTGGCTGATGAATGCCGCCGACCTGCTCCGCCAGGCCGGCGACGACGCCCGCGCCCGCGTCGTCGACGACCAGGCCTGGCAGTTGCTGCGCCAGCCGCCAGGCAAGCCGGCAGGCAGCAAAGCGGACGCGGCCCCATCGCTCGATCAGGTGCTGGCCGTGTTGCGTCTGGCTCCGGGCCGCACGTCGGTGCGCCAGCAGCAACAGCTCATTGCCATGCTGCGGGCACGGCTGCGGCCCCGTGGCACGGGCACTGCACCCACGTCGGCCCGGCGAGGGCAGTCTCAGGAACCGCAACACGAGGGGCTGCGCCACGAGCAGCAGGTGGATGCCGCCATCGCCGACTGGCTGTTGCGGCTGGACATCACGGCCCCTGCGCGCTGGTGGCTGGCGCGCGCCGTGCTCAGCGCGGCGGACCGGCAATCGGTGGCGCTGCAAATCGCGCTGCGAGAGGGCGACCGCGAGCAGGTGCGCCGACTGCTCGACCAAGGTGCCGGCGAGCGGCTCGATGCGATCGACCGCGCCGAGGCGCTGCGCGCTGCCGGCCACCCGATGCAGGCCCTGGCCCTGGCCGACCGGGCCTTGGAGCAGGCCGCGGCGCAAGGCCGCAGCAGCGCCACGCTGCAGGCGCTGGCGCAACAGAACGCGCAGCAGCACCTCGAACTGGCCGACCGCAGCACCATGCGCTACGCCAGCCAGCAGACCGATGCCGTGCAGCGCGATGGGCCGATCCTGCAGCAAAGCCTCACCCTGACCCCGCGCCTGAAGCTGCAACTCGGCGTGAGCCGGCAGCACCTGTCCAGCCGCGATGCCAACATCATCACCGGCCTGCCCGGCCAGTGGCGCGATGCACAGGCCGGCCTGCAATGGCACGACGGTGCGCTGCAACTGGGCGCCAGCCTCGGCCACAACAGCGCGCTGGGCAGCATCACGCCACTGCAGCTCGACGCCGCCTTCAACCTGCCCGACGGGGTGCAGGCGCAGGCGCAGTTGCAACGTCACGCCGTGGCCGATGAAACCGGCGCGCTGCTGGTGGGCGGGCAGCGCAACCGGCTGCAGCTCAGCCTGAGCAAAAGCGTCGGCCGCTTCTGGGCCAGCGTCAGCCAGAGCGTGTCGGAGTATTCCACCCGCCTGGGCGACAGCCTCGGCTCCGGCCGAAGCCTGCAGGCACAGGCCGGTATGTGGCTGCGCCAGGGCGAACCCGATCTGGCCGTGAAGCTGCTGGGCTACAGCAACCAGTTCAGCGCCACGGGCGCGCCACAGCCGGCGTATGCCGGCATCGACCCCGGCGGGCTGCCCCCCGCGGCCGGCTTTTTCATTCCTGCCGGCGATGACGCCGTGGGCGTGGGCTTCGCCTTCAACCAACTCCTGGCCGACCGCTACAGTGCGCATTGGCTACCCTTCGGCGAGTTGGACTTGCTGCGCTCGCGCCGGCTGGGCAACACCACCGGCATCGACATCGGGCTGCAAGGCCCGGTGTTCGGCGGCGACCAGTTCTCCGTGCACTATCAACGCCAACAAAACACCACGGGGCTGGTGCGGCAATGGAGTTTGCAATATCGCCTCTGGTTCGGCCCCTGAGCGCAATCCGATGCCAATCCACCCGCTCGCTGCCCCGGCATGAGCCGCACCGATATGACCCGTACTCTTCAACGCGCCCATCACCCATTCCTTCAGGAGTCCGCCATGCATGCCACCCGCTTCTGGATCGCCGTCAGCCTCTGCCTCGTGCTGGCCGCCTGCGCCAGCATGTCCACACCCAGCCAGTCCTTGCGGCTGACGGCGCAGGACAAGCTGGCCGTGCTGCCCTTCGTCAACGCCACCGAAGCGCCGCAGGTGCAGGAGCGGGCGCAGGCCATCACGGTGGCGCTGCTGCGGCAAAAAGGACTGGCGCACGTGCTGGTCTACCCGCAGGCGCCGAGTGACAATCCGCTGGAAGCGCAGCCCGCCGCCTCCAGCGTGCAGACGCTGGACTGGGCCCGCAACCAGGGGGCGCGGTACGCGCTGTCGGGCACCGTCACCGAATGGCGCTACAAGACCGGGGTGGACAGCGAGCCTGCGGTGGGGCTGACGCTGCAGATCGCCGACGTGAACAGCGGCCAGGTGCTGTGGTCCGCCGCAGGGGCGCGTTCAGGCTGGGGCTACCAGGCGCTGGCCGCGGTGGGGCAGGCGCAGATTGCCGCGCTGCTGCGCGGGCTGCAGGTGCAGGCCACGGCCAGGCCGCCCGCCAGTGCCGCGGCCAGGCCGCCAGGCAAGCTGTCTGCGGAGCCAGGCACCGAACCCCCTGCCTCCCCGTCGGCGGCACGGCCCTGATGCGGGCTTGAGCCGATCCTGACCCGCGTCCACGCATGCCCGTTTTTCGTCGCCCATGAGCCGCATCACCCGCCTGCGTGCCCGCATCACGCGCCGGCTGCAGCCGCAGCGCACATCGCCCTGGCTGGGTCTGGTGCGGGCGCTGCGCATCTGGCGTCCGAATGCCCAGGCCGATCGGCTCATCGCCGCGCTGGAAAGCGCAGCCCTGCCGGCGTTGGCGCTCTACCTGAGCTGGCGCATCAACCCGCAAGATCCCTTGGGATTGCACGCCGGATTTCCCTGGATCTGGTTCGGGCCCTGGCTCGCCGCGGTGCGTTACGGCGCGGGCTACGGCCTGTTCGGCGTGGCCCTGTATGGCGGCATGTGGGCGCAGTTCTTCAGCCCCGACCTGGCGACCTTCCCGGGTGAGTTTTTTCTCGGCGGCGCCCTGGTCAGCCTCATCCTCGGCGAGTTTGGCTCGGCCTACAAGGTGCAGTCCGTGCGTCACCGTGAAATCCAGCGGGATCTGACGGCGCGGCTGGAGCGCACCAAGCGCCGGCTGTTCGTCGTGAAGGAGTCGCTCGCCACGCTGGAGCAGGAACTCACCGACCGACCCATGACCCTGCGTGACGCGCTGCTCGACCTGCGGCGCCGCCTGGTGCAGGCGCACAGCACGCCGGCGAGCGGCAGCCGCGCCGCTGCCGCCCTGCCCGACCCGGGCACCTTGCTGCAGCTTCTGAGCCAGGCTTGCCGCCTGATCGAAGCCGGCATCTTCGTACGCCGCAGCGGCGATGCCCACTGGACGACCGTGGCACGCCTGGGCAAGAACCTGCCCAAGCTGGACACGACGCACCCCCTGATCGAACATGTGCTGGAAACCCACGAAATCGCCCACATCGCGCAGCCTGGCCTGGCCGATCCGAACTACAACCAATGGGTGTTCGCGGCGCCGCTGCGGCTGGACCTGTACGAGGAGGTGGACGCGCTGCTGGCGGTGCACACCATGCCCTTCATGGCTTTCGACGACATCAACCTACGCCGCCTGCAGGTGCTGGCCGCGTCCTACGCCGACTTCACCCAACTGGAACTGCTGGTGGAGGATGTGCGCGCGGTGTGGCCGACATCGCCCATCGGCATGCAGCACGAATGGGCGCATCTGGCGGCGCTGCACAAGGCCTCGGGCCTGCGCAGCTATTGCGCGCTGTGGATGGGACAGGCGCGGCTGAGCGAAAGTGTGCTGGACGAATTCTCCGGCCTGCAACCCCCCGAGAGCAGTTGGTGGCGGCTGCAAACGGCCAAAGGCCATCTGGTTCTGACGGTGCTGCTGCCCATCATCAGCGGCGCCAGCCTGACGACCTATCGGCGCCAGATGATCGACGCACTGGAACAAATCCTCGCGCGCAACGATCAGCCCAGCCAGACCCTGGGGGTGGACTTCTACCCGGTGCGCAACGCCGCCGACTACGCCACCTTGCAACAGCGCATGCGGTTGCTTTGAGCCCACCCGAACATCATGGATCTGCTGCAGTTCTACAAATTGATCGCCCTGTCGCTGTCGATGGAGTCGGCCGCGCTGTGGCTGCTCGGTTCGCATGGGGATGCTGCCTTCCTCGGCTTCTGGCTGCTGCATGCCGGGGCCTCGGCGGCAGCCAGTTGGCTGGTCTGGTGGACCTTGCCCACAAGCCTGCGCCGGCCCCGGATGTTGTCGCTGCTGCTGGTGTTCGCGCTGGCGCTGTTGTTCCCGCTGGTGGGTGTGATCGGCTTGCTGCTGGCGTCGCGCCTGGCCATGCTGCGCCCGCGCCGGGTGCGCAACGACGATGCGGTGCGCGAGGCGCCGCAATTGGAGATCTACGCCATCGATCCGCAGCAGGACAAGGCCCTGGACTTGTTGCCCGCCGGACAGATTGCCCGCACTGCCGCAAACCCGCACGCAGGCATCGCCTTGCGCATCCGCGCCGTGCTGGCCCTGCGTGACATGCCGGCACGCCTGGCCTTGCCGCTGCTGCGCGAACTCTTGAGCGACGCCGACGAGGAGATCCGCCTCTTGGCCTACGGCATCGCCAACCAGTGGGAGCAACGCCTGACGGCCGATTTGCAGCAGGCGCAGGCCGAACTCGACACCCAGCGCCGGCAAGGCGCCAGCGGCTTTGTGCTGGCAGGCGCAGCCCAGCGCGTGACCGAGTTGCAGATGGAGTTCATCTACCAGGGCCTGGCCCAGGGCGATCTGCGCCAGTTCGCGCTCGACCAGGCCTGGCAATCGATGCAACTCGGGCTCGAAGCCCAGCCGGACCATTCGGCACTGCTGATGCTGCGCCTGCGCCTGAGTCTGGCGCGTGGAGAACTGGACCTGGCGCAGCAAACCCTGCTGCGCCTGGAAAGCAAGACAAGCCCGTCGGTCTGGGTGCCTTACGCCGCCGAACTGGCATGGGAGCGCCGCCAGTTCGGCGCCGTCAGCAACATCCTCGGCCAGTTGAGCAAGGTCCGTGTCGCACCTCGCCTGCTGCCGATCGTGCGTCTGTGGTCGCCACCGGACGCTCCAGCATGAGGCCCATGCAGACCCGCGACATTCGCGCCCGGTGCGCGCCGCGCCGCCGCCCTGCCCCATGCCTGCGCATGCATCGATCCATGCACAGCGGCCAGGCGTGCTTGCTCGAATCCAAGCGATGAGCCGGGACCTCACCGTGGCCGAGCCATCCATCGACGTCATGCTGCTGCTCGAAGGCACCTACCCTTATGTGTCGGGCGGGGTGTCGAGTTGGGTGCACCAGATCATCAACGGCTTTCCCGAACTGCGCTTTCACCTGTGCTTTCTCGGCTCGCGCCGGGAGGACTATGGCGAGGCGCGCTACAAGCTGCCAGCCAATGTGGTGGGCCTGACCGAGCATTACCTGTTTAGCGAGGAGGTGCTGCCCAAAGCGCGCGGCAGTCAAGGAGACCGGGCCACGGCCGAACTGGTACGCAAGCTGCACACACGGTTGCGCGAACCGGGAGACGGTGCCGACGCCGGTCGCGTCGCGCGTGCGCAGGTGCTGGAGCAAAGCCTGCAGGCGATGGAGGGGCGGCTCGACCTGCAGTATTTCCTGCATTCCAGGCAGTCCTGGAGTTATCTGACCGAGCAGTATCTGGAGCGCTGCACCGATCCGTCCTTCGTCGACTACTTCTGGACCGTGCGCACCATGCACACGCCCATCTGGACCCTGGCGGCGCTGGCCCGCAGCCTGCCCCCGGCGCGCATCTATCACACCATCTCCACCGGCTACGCGGGCTATCTGGGCGCGGTGCTGGCGCGGATCACGGGGCGGCCTCTCGTCCTTTCGGAGCATGGCATCTACACCAAGGAGCGGCGCATCGACCTGTTCTCGGCGCAGTGGATCAGCGACAACATGCCGGTGCTGGAACGCAATGCCGGTGAAGCGGGTTATTTCCGCGCGCTCTGGATCCGGCTGTTCGAGTCGCTCGGACGCATGTGCTACGACGCCGCCGATCCGGTGATCGCCCTGTACGAGGCCAACCGCCTGCGTCAGCTGGCCGATGGCGCGGAGCCGGCCACCACCTGCCTGGTGGCCAACGGCATCAACGTGCCGCCATTCGCCGCCACCCGCAGCCAGCGCCCCGCGCAGCCGCCGGCGGTGATGTGCCTGATCGGCCGCGTCGTGCCCATCAAGGATGTGAAAACCTTCATCCGCGCGGTCCGCGTGGCGAGCGGCCGCATGCCCGGGCTCGAGGGCTGGATCGCCGGCCCGGAGGACGAGCATCCTGACTACGCGCGCGAGTGCCATGAGCTGGCCGACAGCCTGGAGCTCGGCGATCGGCTCAAATTCCTCGGCTTCCAGAAGCTGGTCGAACTGTTGCCCAAGGTGGGAGTGGTGGTGCTGTCATCCATCAGCGAGGCGCTGCCGCTGGTGCTGCTCGAAGGCTATGCCGCCGGCGTGCCCGCAGTGACCACCGACGTGGGCTCGTGCAAGCAGCTCATCGACGGTCTGGGCCCGGAAGACGAGGCTCTGGGCAGTGCCGGTGCCGTGGTCGGCATCGCCGATGCCCAAGGCCTGGGCGAGGCCTGCACCGCCTTGCTGTCCGATCCGGCCGCCTATGCCCGGGCCCAGGCCGCGGCCATCGCCCGGGTCGAGCGCTACTACACCCAGCCCATCATGTTCGCCAAGTACCGCGCGGTGTACGAGGACGCGCTGGCGCGCAGCGATCAGGCCAGCGCCACAGCCGCCCCAGCGCGTGGCGCCGTTGCCACCGCACTGCGCGAAGGCCGCATCCCGCAAGCGGCAAAAGCTGCGGGCGCGGATGACGTCGGGCACACCGCAGCCACGGCGGGCCGCCTCGCGCCGGCCAATACGGGCGCGACCAGCCCCGGCATGGGCAACCATCCGCAAGGTACGGGGAGCGGCTGATGGCAGGCATCGGCTTCGAGTTGCGCAAGCTGCTGCGCAGCCAGTCCTACCTGGGCCTGCTGCGCGCCTACAGCTACGCCTCCATCATCAGTTCCGGGCCGTGGGTGTTCTCCATTCTGGGACTCATCGTCACCGGTCTGCTCTCGCTGGGCGTGGTGGTGCCCAACCTGCTCATCACCCAGTTCCAGGTGACCGTCACCTATCTGATCATGAGTTCGCTGGTGCTCTCCGGTGGCCTGCAACTCGGCTTCACGCGCTGGGTGGCCGATGCCCTGTATGCCAAGCGCCGGGACGAGGTCGCCCCCGCTTTTCTCGGCGTGCTGCTGATCAGCACGGCCGTGGCCGGTGCACTGGGATGGATGGCTGCACTGTTCCTGTTTCCGCGTGAAAGCAATTTGTACCGCGTGCTGCTTGCCGGCGGCTTGCCGCTGCTGTGCGACATCTGGATCGTCACGGTGTTTCTCTCCGGGCTCAAGCAATACCGCGCGATCCTGGCCTTGTATGCAGGTGGCTACGGGCTCTCGGTGCTGCAGTCCTACCTGTTGCGGGGCTGGGGGCTGGAAGGCCTGCTGGCGGGTTTTCTCGGCGGCCAGTTCCTCATGTGGACCGCGATGATGTGGCTGGTGCTGCGCAACTTTCCGCCCACCCGCCCGATCACGCTCGACTGCTTCAAGCGCGGCGCCATGTTCCCCTCGCTGCTGGCCGGTGGCACGCTCTACAACCTGGGCGTATGGGCCGACAAGCTGGTGTTCTGGTACACGCCCCAAACCTCCAACGTGGTCATCGGCCCGCTGCGCGCCTCCACGATCTACGACCTGCCGGTCTTCCTCGCCTACCTGTGCGTGATCCCGGGCATGGGTGTGTTCCTGGTGAAATTCGAAACCGACTTCGTCGAGTGGTACGACAAGTTCTACACCGCCGTGCGCGCCGGCGGCGCGCTGCAGGACATTGCGCGCTTCCACGACCGCATGCAAGATACCGTGCGCGAGGGCATCTACCAGATCATCAAGGTGCAGGCCATCACCCTGCTGGCGCTGTACACCTTCGTCGGATCGCTGTTCCATGCCATCGGCATCAGCGATTTGTACATCCCGCTGTTCCTCGTACAGGCGGTGGCCGCAAGCTTCCAGGTCTTGCTGCTGGCGGTGCTGAACGTCTTCTTCTACCTCGACCGCCGACGCGAAGTGGTGTTCATCACCGCCCTGCTGACCGTGCTCAACCTCATCTTCAGCCGCGTTTCCATCACGCTGGGAGCCGAATGGTTCGGCTACGGCTTTGCCGTGGCCCTGCTCATCACCCTGATCACCGGCCTGATGCTGGTGCAGCGCCTGTTCCGCCGGCTGGAATATCAGACCTTCATGCTGCAAGGTTCATGAACCGGTTGCAGCCGTTCGATCCAGGCGTTGCCGTGGGCGTCTCGGCCGCGTGGCGCCGGATTTGGCCCTCGTTACACTGAGCCGTCATGCTTCGCCCCGTCATGGCTCGACCACCCACCCGGCCCACAAGGCCCACGCCGACCCTTCCATCCCGCCGCGTGGCGCTGCGCACCATCTGTGGCCTGCTGGGCGGCGCATGGCTCCAGGGCCGGGCACTCGCCCAAACCGCAGCAGCCAGCACCAGTAGCAGCTCGCCGGCCCTGAGCTACAACGATTCGCCGCGCGCCGCTGCCCTTGCCGCTCAACTGGCACAGCAAACCGGGCTGGATGCGGCGTGGATTGGGACTCAGCTCGACCAGGCGCAATTCCAGCCCGTGGTGGCGCGGCTCATCATTCCGGGGCGACCGAGGCAGAAGAACTGGCGGGCGTACCGCAGCCGTTTCGTCGAGCCCATGCGCATTGGCGCGGGATCTGACTTCGCCCAGGAATTCGATGTCTGGCTGCGCAAGGCCGAGAGCCGCTTCGGCGTGCCGCGCAGCGTCATCGTCGGCATTCTCGGGGTGGAGACGATCTATGGCCGCAATATGGGCGGCTTTCGCGTGCTCGATGCCCTGGCGACACTGGCGCTGGACTTCCCGGCCGCCGCGCCCAAAGACCGCAGCCGTTACTTCGCCAGCCAGCTCGGCGACTATTTCCTGTGGTGCCGCGGCAGCGGCTTCGACCCGACGCAGGTGAAGGGCTCGTATGCCGGCGCCATCGGCATGCCGCAGTTCATGCCGGGCAACATCTTGCGCTACGCACTGAACTTCGAGGGCGGCAGCAAGGTGGACATCATCAACAGCGCTGCCGACGCCATCGGCAGCGTCGGCAACTACCTGGCTGGCCATGGCTGGACGGCGGGGCAGCCGACACATTTTCAGTTGCTGGTGCCCAGCGGCATCGCGCCGGACACGCTCGCTCAACTGCTGGCGCCCGACATCGTGCCGAGCTTCAGTGCACAGGACTTGCAAGCCGCCGGCCTGCCGCTGCTGCCTCAGGTGCTGGACTACCCGGGCAAGCTGGCGGTGGTGCAACTGCCCAACGCCGGCGCCAAGCCCGATTACATTCTCGGCACGGACAATTTTTACGTCGTCACCCGCTACAACCATTCGGCCTTCTATGCCTTGGCCGTGATCGAACTGGGGAACGCAGCCATGGCCGCCGCGCAGGGCTGAGCAGCAATGAACGAGCATGAACCTTGCGCGGCACTCACCCCAGGATGAACCAGAATGAACCTTGCGACACTCCTCAAACCTCTTGCCGCCCTTGTGTTGACAAGCATCACCCTGTCAGGCTGCGGCGTGTTGGCCGCTCCTTGCCGCGTGGCGTCCGCCGGTATCAAGATGGTGCCCGTTGTCGGACATGTGGCGGCTGCGCCCACCGATCTTTGCGCGGCAGTCATCGACCCCTGAAGGCGACAGCCGCGCTTGCACGCACTGGCTCCCGGGCTCAAACAGCCGGCGCGACGCGGGGCCGCGCACGCAGGGCCACATGGATCCCGGCGAAGATCAGCGCCGCGCCAATCAGGTGGTAGAGCGCGATCGCTTCGTGCAGGAACAGGTAGGACAGCACAGCGGCGAACACCGGCGCCAGATTGCCGAAATAGGCCGGAATTTGCGCTCCGGTCCGGGCCACTGCCGTGCCCCAGCAGACATAAGCCAGCAGCGAGGCGAGCAGGGCCACATAGCCGATGGCCAGCACCACCGGCATTGCCCAGTGGGTGCTTTCACCCAGACCCCAATGCTCGAATGCAGCGAACGGTGCGATGAACAAGCTGCCCCAGGCCATCTGCACGGTGAGCGAGGCAAAGGGAGTCAACCCCAGCGGGCGGCGGCGTAACTCCCAGGTGTAAAAGCCCCAGAGCAACACGGCCAGCAACATGATGAGGTCACCCGTGGCCAGGTGCAACTGCAGCAGATGGTCGATCCGCCCCTTGGTCACCACGACCACCACCCCGGCCACCGAAAGGGCCGCGCCCCACCAGGATGCGGGACCGATCGGTTCGCGGTAGAACGCCGCACCGATCAGCAGAATGAACACGGGTGCGGCCGAGGTGATGAGCGAGACGTTCAGCGGCGTGGTCGTGTGCAGCGCCACATATTGCATCGAGTTGTAGCAGGCGACACCGAGAAACCCCATGCGAGCCAGCGGCTTCCAGTGCTGCAGCAGCAACGCGCGCTGCCGCCACAGACCCGGGCCCGTGAACAGCAGGGCCACCAGCAGGGCGAGGAACCAGCGGTCAAAGCTCAGCGCCAGCGGCGGAATCCGCCCCACCATGAGGCGCCCGACGACGGCGTTTCCGGCCCAGAGCAAAGGCGGCAGGATGAGCAGGAGCAACGTATTGACATCGAGTTTGACATGGGGGCGCATCACGCCATTATTCCAAGCCGGCGCGATGCCCGCACCATCGCTGCAACCCGGGCCGCAGGCAGGCAACTGTCTTCAGTCCGTCCCCTGCTCTGATGCACCAGGATTTGCCGCCATGGGCGGTGCCGGCCAGGCGGCGGCACTGGGCGGTTGCGGCGCGGATGTTTGCGGCCATGGCAGCTGCCAATAGCGCGGCTGCCTTGCGCGCCACGATTCCATCTCGGATGGATGCTCATCGCGCCACAGCAAGGCACCGTCTCGATCGGTGCGCAGCACCGGCAGACCGAGGTCGGCGTAGCGTTGCAGCACCTCGGCATGCGGATGGCCGTAGCTGTTCATGAACCCTGCTTGCACGACGACCAGGCGCGGTGCCACTGCCTGGAGAAATTCGGCGCTGGACGAGCTTTTACTGCCGTGATGCGCCGCCAGCAGCAAGTCGACGCCGAGCGCATCGGCTGCCGGCCCGGCGGCAAGGGCGCGCTCCTGTGCGCGCTCGATGTCGCCCGTGAGCAGCAGGCTGCCATGCCCGCTGCTCACGCGCAGCACGCAGGAATGCGCGTTGGTGCGGTGCACAGGCGCGGGTTCGGCGGTGGCGGGGTGCAGCAGTTGGAAATCGACGCCGTTCCAAGTCCAACGCATGCCGGCGATGCAAGGCCGGGCACTGGCGTAGCCCATGGCCAACACGCGCTCTGCCGCGACCGAGCTGACGGCAGCCGTACCGGGATAGGCTCGCGCGATCGACGCCGCGCCGCCGATGTGGTCGCTGTCTGCATGGCTGAGCACGACGCGGTCGAGCCGCCGCTCGCCCAGCGCGTGCAGCAGCGGCAACAGCACGCGCTCGCCCGCGTCGCTCTGCAGACCAAGCGTCGGCCCGGTGTCGAACAAGAGGGTGTGGTGCGCGGTGCGCACGATGACGCCCATGCCCTGCCCGACATCGGCGATCCAGGCCTCGACATGGCCCTCGGCGGGTCGTTGTCCCGGGTTCAGCAGCAAGGGGATGACGAGCACAAGCCCCGGCACACGCAGGCGCCAAGGCCAGGGGAGCACCAAGGCCAGCACCCCGATAGCGGCAAGCGCCAACGCCGGCCATGCGGGCGTCGCCGCATGCCACTGAGCTTGCGGCCAGTTCGCCAGCCCGCCCAGCACGC
This sequence comes from Pseudomonadota bacterium, assembly GCA_021783435.1. The sequence goes on from JAJXUC010000002.1 coordinate 12,794, forward strand.
GGGCCAGGCCTGCTTGTGCCCAGGCTGCTGCCTGCCACGCCCAGGCGTCCAGCGGCGCGGGCAGGAGCAAGCCCAGCACGGCGAGAGGCGCCACCCAAAGCGTGACCACGGGGATGGCCACAGCATTGGCCAGCGGCGAGAGGATGGCGATCTGCTGGAAGAACAACAGCGTGAGCGGCGCCAGCGCCAGGGTCACGGCCCATTGCGAACGGCCCGCGGCACGAAGATGCGACCAAGCCCCCAGCATCAGCACATGCAGGCGTGACGGTGCAGGGGTGGTCATCGACGTGGCCGGTGCATCGGACTCCCTGGTGCCCGCAACCTCCGGACGCCGCTGGGCCGGATCCGCCAGGAACAAGATGCCCACGGCACAGAACGACAACCAGAAGCCCGCCTGCATCAACGCCCAGGGGTCCCACAACAACACGGCAAACAGCGCCCAGGACAGGGTCTGTCGCCAGCTGATGCGCAAGCCCGTCATGCGCAGCGACAGGCCGGCCGCCAGCATCAGCAGGGTGCGTTGAGCCGGCACGCCAAAACCCGCCAGCAGGCAGTAGGCAGTGGCCGCCAGCAGGCCGAAGACCCCGGCCACCACGGGCGTAGGCAGCCACAGCGGCCCTGGGCGTCGCAAGTGGGCGGTGTGGCGCCAGACGAAGCCGGCCAGCCAGGCCGCCAGCCAGGCCAGCATGGTGATGTGCAGGCCCGAAATGCTCATGAGATGCGCGACACCGGTGATGCGGTAGATGGTCCATTCGCGCGATGCAATGGCCGCCTGGTCCCCCAGCGCCAGGGCGGCGATGGTGCCTGCCTGCGGGTTACCCTCAAGCGCAGCATCGATGCGCGTTCGCAGGCGGTCGCGCAGCGATTGCAAGGCGAGATCGGCGCCGTCATGCAAATGACCGAGCGCCTTGGGGGGCTCGAAACGCCGCGCCTGGCTGACCGTGGCGGTCGCGCCGATGCCCTGTTCGAACAGCCACAACTCGGCATCGAAACCCGCCGGGTTGGCAGCGCCATGCACCGGTTTCAAGCGCAGCGGCAGGCGCCAGACTTCGCCGGGGTGGACCTGGGGAGCCTGGGCCGTTCCAGGGTCGTTCCCCGGGCTGACTTGCACCGGATCGTCGGCACGATCAGGCCGCTGGCGCGGCGCATGCCAGGAGACCAGGATACGCGAGGGAATGCCGGCTGCGGCATGCATGGGCCTGAAGACGAAGCGTGTGCCATCGGCGCGACGCACCGGCAGGCTTTGCACCACGCCCTCGACCGTCACCACCTGACCCCACAAGGGCTCGGCCAGCCGATCGGCCAGCAACCCGCTGGCGCGCCAGCCCGTGGTGCCATAGCCCAGGGCTGCGGCCGCGACGAACAGCAGGATCGTTGGCAACCAGCGGTGAAGACCGCCCCGGCGTGATGCGGGAACCTCGCCCGCTGGCTCTCGGCATGCCTGCTGGGTCGCCCGTGCGTTCTGGCGCAGTCGCGCCGCCAGCAAGCCGGATAACGCCACGGTGGCGGCACCAGCCAAAGCACCGTAGAGGTCTTCAGGCCAGAGCCGGGGCTGCTGCATTTGCAGCCAGCAGCCAAACAGCAGACCGAGGGCAAGGGTGGGCATGATGAGCGACACTTGAATGTCTGCTCATTGTTGCATTTTGTTTCATCAATCTGCGCGAGCCTAGGTCGGGAACGCGCGCCTACGCACGGCGCATGCGCCGGGGCTGGCGTGAAAATCAGCGCCGGCCGGTCGAGCTCAGATCCGACCGTCGAGTCGTTGCCAAGGCAGCTCCCAGGCGCCGGACCGAAGCTTGTCCAGCCAGAAGGCGCCGATCACGGTTTTCACGTCGGTGATGCTGCCGTCGCGGACCCAGCCCAGCACCTCGGCGGGCGCAGCCTCGAAAACGTCGAGGAATTCATGCGCGTCGAGTTGCTGGCGGCCGGGGGTGAGGCCGCGCGCAAAAGCCAGGTGAATGGCTTCGTCGGAATAGGAAATGGCGTTGTTGATGCTGCCGATGTAGGCCCATTCGGCGGCGCTGTAGCCAGTCTCCTCGCGCAACTCGCGCTGGGCGCAGGCTTGCCAGCTTTCGCCGGGGTCGAGCTTGCCGGCCGGAAATTCGATCATCACCCGGCGCATGGGCGTACGCCACTGCCGCTCCATCAGCACACAGCCGTTGTCCAGCAGTGGGATGACCATCACCGCACCCGAGTGCCTGATGTACTCGCGCGTGGCCAGGGCACCGTCGGGAAGCCTGACCGTGTCGCGCCGGACATGGAGAAAATGACCGTCGAAGACCGGCTCGGTCGCGACCAGGGTTTCCCGCAGGTCGGGATGCTCGGCTTGGCTCATGGCGGGCTTGCGAGGCTCGCGGATTCAGTCTTCGATGCGACGCGAGAGGTAGCGCAGCACATAGCCGGGAAAGGCCAGCACCAGGAACATCGATGCCGAGACGGCATAGAACTCCCACTTCTGCGGGTAGATCTGGCCCAACCGCGATTCCAGCGCCAATGAGACACCGCCAACGAGGAAATACATCACGATGACTTCAGCCAGGCGCACGAACCAGCCTTTCGGCTTCTTCAGCGGGAACACAAGAAAAAAACGATTGGAGAAAAACGGCAGGTTGGCGCCGATGAGGGCGAGCACCAAGACCAGCCAGACGGCGGAGGATTGCATGTTGAAGTGAATTCCGTAGGGATACCTGGCTCAATGCAGGGTGTTGGCGATGGCTTGATAACACAGGGTCATCAGGCCACCGGGCAGGATGCCGAGTGCCAGCACGGCCAGGCCGTTCAGGGACATGAGGATCCAGGCCGCGGGTGATGCCTGAACGCGGTGCTCGCGCGTGGGCTGATCGAAATACATGGTCTTGACCATGCGCAGGTAGTAGTAGGCACCGACCACCGAAAGCACCACGGCCAGCACCACCAACCAGACACGGCCGGTGGCGAGCAGCACGGAGAGCACTTCGAACTTGGCGTAGAACCCGGCGAAGGGCGGCAGCCCGGCGAGTGAGAACATCAGGAAGGTCATGATGCCGGCAAGCCAGGGATGGGACTTGCCGAGGCCGGCGAAATCGCGAATGTCCTCGGCTTCGAAACCCTGGTGGGCCATGAACATGATGACACCAAAGGTGCCGAGCGTGGTGAGGACATAGATGACGAGGTAGAACATGGCCGCGCTGTAGGCGACCGAAGCGGAGATCCCGTTACCGTTGATCATGCCCGACAGCAGGCCCAGCAGCATGAAACCGATTTGCGCGATGGTGGAGTAAGCCAACATGCGTTTGAGGTTGGTCTGTGCAATGGCCGCGAAGTTCCCGACGACGATGGAGAGCACCGCCAGCACCACCAGCATTTGCTGCCAGTCCATCGCCAGCGGGAACAAACCCTCCACCAGCAGCCGGATGGTCATGGCAAACGCGGCCAGCTTGGGCGCAGCGCCGACCAGCAGGACCACTGCGGTCGGTGCCCCCTGATAGACGTCGGGGATCCACATGTGGAACGGTGCGGCACCGAGCTTGAAAGCCAGGCCCGAGACGATGAAGACGACGCCCATGACCAGGGCGGCTCGGCTCAATGGCTCGACTGCAATGGTCTTGAAGACCACGGCCAGGTCAAGCGAGCCGGTGGCGCCGTAAATCATGCTCATGCCGTAGAGCAGGAAGCCGGAAGCCAGCGCGCCGAGCACGAAATACTTCATCGCTGCTTCTGTGGCCAGGGCCGAGTCGCGCCGCAAGGCCACCAGCGCATACAACGACAAGGACAACAACTCGAGGCCGAGATAGATGATCAGCAGGTTGTTTCCCGAGATCATGATGAACTGGCCGAGCAGCGCGAACAGCGAGAGACTGAACAATTCACCGCCCCACATGCCGCGATCGAGGGCGTAGCGTCGGGCGTAGATCAGGCTCATGCCGGTGGCCACGGTGGTGAACAGCTTGAGCAGCATGGCCATGGGGTCGACGATGACCATGCGCTGCATGGCGAACAGATCGAGGCCGGAGGCGTAGTAGGCACCGCTGGTCAACACCAGAGCCAGCATGGTGAACAGCGTCAGGCCGTAGGCCAGGCGATGATCCGCGTCCTTGACGAAGAGGTCGGCCAGCATGATCACGCAGGCCATGACCAGCAGAAAGATCTCGGGATAGATCGCAATCCAGTTCATGGGTGTAGCGCCTTACTGCAGTTTGGAGGCAGCCACATGCTGCAGGAGTTGGGTGACACTGGCTTGCATCGGGTCGGTGAAGAACTTGGGATACAGGCCAAACCACAGCACGGCGGCAGCGAGCAAGCCGAGAATGAAAAACTCGCGTGCGCCAATGTCTTTCAGGGCGGCCACATGGTCGTTGGCCACCGGGCCGAAGAACACGCGTTTGACCATCCAGAGGGTGTAGCCTGCGGCGAGAACCAGAGTGGACGCGGCCAGCAGGCCCAGCCAGAAATTGCTCTTGACCGCGGCGAGAATGACCATCCATTCGCCGACGAAGCCACTGGTGCCCGGCAAGCCGGCATTGGCCATGGCGAACAGTACGGCAAAGGCTGCGAAATGCGGCATTTTGCCGGTGACACCGCCGTAATCGGCGATGTTGCGGGTGTGCATGCGGTCGTACAGCACGCCGATGCTCATGAACATGGCACCGGAGACGAAGCCGTGGGAAATCATCTGCACAAGTCCGCCCTGCACGCTGAGGTCGGAGAAAAGAAAAAACCCGAGGGTGACGAAACCCATGTGCGCAATCGAGGAGTAAGCCACCAACTTCTTCATGTCGGTCTGCACCATGGCGACAAGGCCGATATAGATGACGGCGATGATGGACAGGGCGATGATGACCGAGGCGAGTTCATGGCTGGCGTCGGGCACGATCGGCAGCACGAAGCGCACGAAGCCGTATCCGCCGAGCTTGAGCATGATGGCCGCCAGCACGATGGAGCCGCCGGTGGGGGCTTCGACGTGGGCATCGGGCAGCCAGGTGTGGACCGGCCACATCGGAATCTTCACGGCGAAGGCAAAGAAGAAGGCGATGAAAAGCAGGATTTGCGCCGTGCTCGACAGCGGCACCGTGTACCAGTCGAGGATGTTGAAACTGCCGCCGGACTGGAAGTAGAGGTAGATGAGCGCCACCAGCATCAGCAACGAACCGAGTAGCGTGTAGAGGAAGAATTTGAACGCCGCATACACCCGGCGCGGCCCCCCCCAGATGCCGATGATGAGGTACATCGGAATCAGGGTTGCTTCAAAAAACACATAGAAGAGGATGCCGTCGAGCGCGCAGAACACCCCGATCATCAACCCCGAGAGAATGAGAAAAGACGCCATGTACAGGCCGACGCGCTCGGTGATGATCTGCCAGCCGGCGATCACCGTGATGAAGGTGATGAAGGCGGTGAGCGGAATGAACCACAGCGAGATGCCGTCGATGCCGAGGTGGTAGTGGATGTTGAACGGCTCGATCCAGGGCGCGCGCTCGACGAACTGCATGCTGGCGGATGTGGTATCGAAACCGGTGATCAGCGGAACGGTGACGAGCAGACTGACCAGGGCGCCGACCAGCGCCAGCCAGCGCATGGCCGGAGCGTTGGTGTCGCGCCCGAGCAGCAGGATGAGGATGCCGAAGGCGATGGGCGTCCAGATGGACAGGCTCAGCAAGGGGAGCGATTGCATAGGTTGGGAACGTTAGCCGCAGGCCTTGTTGGATTTATCGGATGAACCAACCGGACAGCAGCTTGCCCGGAACATAGAGCCACATGAACACCACCACGCCGCCGATCATGGCCAGGGCGTAGTAGTAGATGAAGCCGGTTTGCAGTTGGCGAATCAAGCCCGCGGCGACGCCGACCACGCGCGCCGTGCCGTTGACCAGCAGGCCGTCGATCAGGCCTGCATCGGCACCCCTCCACAAACCCTTGCCCACCAGGCGCGTGCCCGCGGCGATGATGTTCTCGTTGATCCAGTCCATGTAGTACTTGTGATCCAGCAAGACGTAGACCGGCTTGAACAGGCGCTCCACCGCAGCGGGAAAGGCCAGGTTCACCATATAGCCGTAATAGGCCACCGCAACACCAGCCACAGCCAGCCAGAGCGGCAAGGCGGTGAAAGCATGCATGGCCATCTGGAAGGAGCCGTGGAAATGCTCGGCCAGATCGGCCATGGCCGGGTGTGCCGCGGCATTGACGCTGATGGCCCCGTTGAAGAATCCGCCGAAGAGCAGCGGCTGGATCGTGAAGTAGCCGATCACGGCCGATGGAATGGCCAGCAGGATGAGGGGCAAGGTCACCACCCAGGGCGACTCGTGCGGCTCCAGGGGTCCGTGGTGATGGTCGTGGGCGTCATCGGCATGGTCGTCGTGCGCCGGCAGATCGCGGAAACGCTCCTTGCCGTGGAAGACCAGGAAATAGAGCCGGAAGCTGTACAGCGCGGTGACGAAGACACTGGCGGTGACGGCGAACGTGGCGAAACCCGAGCCCGCAAGGTTGCTGGCGCCTACCGCGTCGATGATGCTGTCCTTGGAATAAAAACCCGAGAAGAACGGCGTGCCGATCAAGGCCAGTGTTCCGATCAGGAAGGTGATCCAGGTGATCGGCATGTATTTGCGCAGGCCGCCCATGTGGCGGATGTCCTGGTCATGGTGCATGCCGATGATGACCGAACCCGCAGCGAGGAACAGCAGCGCCTTGAAGAACGCATGGGTCATGAGGTGGAAGATGGCGACGGAGTAGGCCGAAGCGCCCAGCGCCACCGTCATGTAGCCGAGTTGGGACAGTGTGGAATAGGCAACGACACGCTTGATGTCGTTCTGAATGACGCCGAGAAAGCCCATGAACAAGGCCGTGATGCTGCCGATGACCATGATGAAGGACAGCGCGGTGTTCGACAGCTCGAACAGCGGCGACATGCGCGCCACCATGAAGATGCCGGCCGTCACCATCGTGGCGGCGTGGATCAGCGCGGAGATGGGCGTCGGGCCTTCCATCGAATCGGGCAGCCAGACATGCAACGGGAACTGCGCGCTCTTGCCCATGGCGCCGATGAACAGGCTGATGCAGATCACGGTCGTCAGCATCCAGTCAGTCCCGGGCAGGTGCAAGGCGACCAACCCGGGGGCCTTGGCAAAGATGGCGGTGTAGTTCAGGCTGCCGGTGTAGGCCAGGGCGAGGCCGATGCCGAGGATGAAGCCGAAGTCGCCGACACGGTTGACGATGAAGGCCTTCATGTTGGCGAAAACGGCCGTGGGCTTGGTGTACCAGAAGCCGATCAACAGATAGGACACCAGACCGACCGCTTCCCAGCCGAAGAAAAGCTGGAGCATGTTGTTGCTCATCACCAGCATCAGCATGCTGAAGGTGAACAGGCTGATGTAGGCGAAGAAGCGCTGGTAGCCGGGATCGTCCGACATATAGCCGATGGTGTAGATGTGCACGCACATCGAGACGAAGGTGACCACCACCATCATGAGGGCCGACAGGCTGTCGATGAGGAAGCCGACGTCCATCTTCAGGCCGCCGACCTGCATCCAGGTGTAGACCGTGCCGTTGTAGTGAGCCCCACCCACCACCTGCATCAGCACCCAGGCCGACAAGGCGAAAGAGAGGGCAACGCTGGCGGTGGTGACGCTGTGACTGCCGACGCGGCCGATGGCCTTGCCGAACAGGCCGGCGATGATGGCGCCCACCAGCGGCGCCAGCGCGATGACCAGCAGGATGTTGGGATTGATCGTCTCAGCCATGCCTTTAGCCCTTGAGGTGGTCGAGTTCGTCCACGTTGATCGTGGACAGGTTGCGGAACAGCACCACCAGGATGGCCAGGCCGATGGCCGACTCGGCCGCGGCCACAGTGAGAATGAAAAACACGAACACCTGGCCGTCCATGCTCTGCAGGTCATGCGAGAAGGCAATGAAGTTGAGGTTCACCGCCAGCAGCATCAGTTCGATGGCCATCAGAATCACGATGAGGTTGCGCCGGTTGAGAAAAATCCCAACCACCGAGATGGCGAACAGGATGGCGCCGAGCACCAGGTAATGCGCGAGACTGAGCGATCCCAACATGGCTTACTCCTTGCCTTCGGCTTTCATCTGCACCAGACGCACGCGATCCTGGCGCCGCACCTTGAGTTGTTCGGACACCTGCATCGCCTTGGTGTCCTTGCGACGGCGCAGGGTCAGGGAAATGGCGGCGATGATGGCCACCAGCAGGATGACCGCTGCGATTTCCAGCGGATAAAGGTAATGGGTGTACAACACCAGGCCCAGGGCATTGGTGTTGGGCAACTGCGCCAGCGCATGCGCAACCGGCGTGGAAGGCTGACCGCCGATCTGTGCAGCAGCGGTCTGCCCGCCGATCTGAAAGGCCTGCATCAGCACCGCGGCCATTTCCAGCACGATGAACACACCCACCAGGGCGGCAACCGGGAAGTACCGCCAAAAACCCTGCCGCAAGCGGTCGATATTGATGTCGAGCATCATCACGACGAACAGGAACAGCACCATCACGGCGCCGACATACACCAGCACCAGCACGATGGCGAGGAACTCGGCCCGCAGCAGCATCCAGATGGTGGCTGCCTGGAAGAACGCGAGCACGAGATACAGCGCCGAGTGCACAGGGTTGCGCGCGGTGATCACGCGGAAGGCGGCGAACAGCAGCACGGCGGAAAAGATGTAGAACAGTGCGGTTTGGATGGTCATGGTGTGGGACGGCAGCAGCGTCGGCGCGTTGTCCCACCGTCCTGCCGCCTGGGGCTGCAGGCTGCCTCCGGATCCTGGAGCGGGTGGTGGAGCAACGAAACACCGGTCAGGAAACACGCGAGGTGTTCACAGCCGGCAAGGCCTTCAGCGGTATTTGGCGTCGGCCTCCTTGTTGGGCGCGATTTCGTGTTCGTAGCGGTCGCCGACAGCCAGCAGCATGTCCTTGGTGAAATACAGATCACCGCGCTGCTCGCCGTGGTACTCGAAGATATGGGTTTCGACAATCGAATCGACCGGGCAGCTTTCTTCGCAGAAACCGCAGAAGATGCATTTGGTCAGGTCGATGTCGTAGCGTGTGGTGCGACGGGTACCGTCCTCGCGTTGCTCGCTCTCGATCGTGATCGCCAGCGCCGGGCATACCGCTTCGCAGAGCTTGCAGGCAATGCAGCGCTCCTCGCCGTTGGGGTAGCGACGCAAAGCGTGCAGACCGCGAAAACGCGGCGACATGGGCGTCTTTTCTTCCGGATACTGCACCGTGATCTTGCGATGAAACGCGTGCTTGCCGGTCAGGGCCAGGCCCTTGAAGAGCTCAACCAGAAAAAAACTGTTGAAGGTGTCGCGAACTGCGGCCATGTTTGTATTCCGGTTCAGTTCCAGATCGACCAGGTGGTCTGCATCCAGGCGCCGATCAGCACCAGCCAGACGAGTGTGACGGGAATGAAGATTTTCCAACCCAGGCGCATGATCTGGTCGTAACGATAACGCGGGAAGGTGGCGCGCACCCAGATGAAGATGGAGACCACCAGGAAGCCCTTGATGCCCAGCCAGATCCAGCCCGGAATGAAGCCGAGGAACGACACCGGTGCATCCCAGCCACCCAAGAACATGATCACGGCGAGGAAGGACACCAGGATCATGTTGGCGTATTCGGCCAGGAAAAACAGCGCGAACGACATGCCGGAATATTCCACCATGTGGCCGGCGACGATTTCTGATTCACCCTCGACGACGTCGAAGGGATGGCGGTTGGTCTCGGCGATGCCGGAAATGAGATACACCACGAAGATGGGCAGCAGCGGCAGCCAGTTCCAGGACAGGAAGTTGAGCCCCATGCTGGCGAACTGGCCTTTCATCTGGCCCATGACGATTTGCGTCAGATTCAGGCTGCCGGAAACCATCAGCACGACCACCAGGCAAAAGCCCATGGCGATTTCGTAGCTCACCATCTGCGCCGAGGCACGCATCGCCCCGAGGAAAGCGTACTTCGAGTTGGACGCCCAGCCCGCAATGATGATGCCGTAGACCTCGAGCGAGGTGATGGCCAGCAGCAGCAGCAGTCCGGCGTTCACATTGGCCAGCGCCACATCGGGCCCGAAGGGCATGACCGACCACGCGGCGAGCGCCGGCATGATGGTCATGATGGGCCCGAGGATGAACAGGAACTGGCTGGCCTGTGTCGGGACGATGATTTCCTTGAAGATGAATTTCAGGCCGTCGGCGATGGGTTGCAGCAGGCCGAAGGGACCGACCCGGTTGGGGCCGATGCGCACCTGAATCCAGCCGATGAGTTTGCGCTCCCACAGCGTGAGGTAGGCGACGGCGATGAACAGCGGCAAGACGATGGCGACGATCTTGATGATGTTCCAAACGACCGGCCAAGCGACCGGGCCGAGCAGGTTCAAACCACCGGAATTGAAGGTGTCGAGCATGGGTCAGACCTTGTGCACGGAAACCGCACCGAACATGGGCCCGAGGCCCGCGGTCGCAGGATGGGCTGTGGGAATGCGTGCCACACCAGAGGCCAGACCGGCATCGCGCCGCGCCGGCAACTCGGCGCTGTTCGCACCCTGTTTGACCGTGACGCGATCGCCGGGTTGCAGTCCCAGACGCTCCCAGGCGTCTGGCGGAAGTGCGATCTGCCCGGCCAGGCGCGCATCGCGCGTTTGCTGCAGCGAGGTTGAGCGGCGCACGATGGCATCGCTGCTGTAAATCGGCACTTCGGCCAGACGCTCGAAAGCATCGGTCGATTGGGCGACCTGATCCTGTACGGCTGAAGACGCAATCTCGAGACTGGCGGGCAGCGGACTATCGATGTGCTGCCCCAGCGTGGAGGCGATATCCAGGTCATGCAGCGCCGCTTCGCGCACGGCCTCGAGGGTGTCGTACTCGAATCCCACCAGGCCGAGTTGATCGGCAAGCACGCGCAAGACTTTCCAGGCGGGGCGCGATAGTCCCGGGCTACCCACCACCGGATTGAAGGTTTGCAAAACGCCCTCGCAGTTCACCAGGCTGCCCGCCGTTTCGCTGAACGGCGCAATCGGCAGCAGCACCTGGGCGTAGTCGGTCGCGCCATGTCGGTAGGCGCTCAAAGCCACCACAAAAGCCGACCGACGCATGGCCGCAATCGCAAGAGCCGCGTCCTGCGTGTCGAGTTCGGGTTCGACATTCAACAAGAGCATCGCTGCAGGTGGGGTGCGCAGCATTTGCGCGGCGTTCAGACCGCCCTGTCGCGGCATGGCTCCAACGAGATGGGCACCAACCGTGTTGCCACCCTCGACTGTGTAGCCAAAGCTCGCGCCGGTGCGCGCGGCTATCCAGCGCCCCAGGACTTCGAGTTGCGCCGCCTGGGGATGCTGCGCGGCGGCATTGCCCAGCAGCACGGCCTTGCGCTGGCCGGCGAGCAAACCGAGAGCGACGCGCCGGGCGGTTTCACCGGCTTGCAGCCCCGCAAGCGCGGACGGGGCCTCGATACCCTGTTCCGCAGCCACCGCCGCGGCCACTTCGGCCAGGCCGCGCAACCACCGACTGGGCGGTTGCACCATGCGCGCGTGCAGCGGCATGAGGGCGTCGTCGTCAGCCGCGTGCAGCAGACTGATCTTGGCACCCGAGCGGGCGGCGCGGCGCAGCTTGGCGGCGAGCAACGGGTGGTCCTTGCGCAGGAAGGAACCGACGATCAGTGCTGATTGCAGATGCCGGACATCGGCAAGCGGCAGACCGAGCCAGGGAATGGCGGAACCCTGCGCGCGAGCCGCATCCGCGGAAAAATCCGATTGGCGCAGGCGGAAGTCGATGTTCTCGCTGCCGAGCGCGCGCACCAGCTTGCTCAGCAGAAATAGCTCCTCGAGCGTGCTTTGCGGCGTGGCCAGTCCGCCCAGGGCCTGCGGACCATCGACCTCGATTACACGCTTGAGACCCTGCGCCACATAGCCGAGCGCGGTGGGCCAGTCCGTCTCGCGCCACTGTTCACCGTTGCGGATCATGGGCTGGGTCAGGCGCTCGGGACTGTTGAGTCCTTCGTAGCTGAAGCGATCACGGTCGGAAATCCAGCATTCGTTGATGGCCTCGTTGTCTTGCGGCACCACGCGCATGACGCGGTTGTTCTTCACCTGCATCACCAGATTGCTGCCCAGGCTGTCGTGGGGGCTGATGGAGGCGCGACGCGAGAGTTCCCAGGTGCGCGCAGCGAATCGGAAGGGCTTGCTGGTGAGTGCCCCGACCGGGCAGATGTCGATCATGTTGCCCGAGAGTTCGGAGTCGATCGAGCCCTCGAGAAAGGTGGTGATTTCGGAATGCTCGCCACGGTTGGCCATGCCGAGTTCCATGATGCCTGCGACCTCCTGGCCGAAGCGCACGCAGCGTGTGCAGTGAATGCAGCGCGTCATCTCCTCCATGGCCACGAGAGGACCGGCGTTCTTGTGGAACACCACACGCTTTTCTTCGCTGTAGCGCGAAGACGAGGCACCGTACCCCACGGCCAGGTCTTGCAACTGGCATTCACCCCCTTGGTCGCAAATCGGGCAATCGAGCGGATGGTTGATGAGCAGCAGTTCCATGACGCCCTTCTGCGCCTGGATGGCCTTATCCGAATGGGTTCGCACGATCATGCCCTGGGCCACGGGGGTGGCACAGGCCGGCAAGGGTTTGGGGGCCTTTTCCACGTCGACCAGGCACATGCGGCAATTGGCCGCGATGGACAGCTTCGGGTGGTAACAGAAGTGCGGGACGTAGATGTCGAGTTTGTGCGTGGCATCCATCACCATGGAGCCTTCGGGCACCTCGACCTTGCGTCCGTCGATTTCCAGTTCAACCATGTTGTGTCAACCTCGTGTGCAGGCGATGCAAGGAGCTGCGCGATCGTCAGACATACGCAGGCACGATGCAGGTTTTGTGTTCGATGTGGTGCTCGAATTCGGCGCGGAAATGCTTGATGAAGGACTTGACCGGCATGGCCGCCGCATCCCCCAGAGCGCAAATCGTGCGCCCGGCAATGTTGTCGGACACCGAGTTGAGTGCGTCCAGGTCTTCCGGCCGGCCCTTGCCATGCTCGATGCGGTGGACCATGCGGTACAGCCAGCCAGTCCCTTCGCGACAGGGTGTGCACTGGCCACAGGACTCGTGCTGATAGAAGTAGGACAGGCGCATCAAGGACTTCACCATGCAGCGCGTGTCGTTGAGCACGATGACCGCTCCCGACCCCAGCATAGATCCGGCCTTGGCGATGGAGTCGTAGTCCATCGTGCAGTCCATGACGATATTGGCCGGAAGCACCGGCGCCGATGAGCCGCCGGGAATCACGGCTTTGAGCGCCCTGCCCTCGCGCATGCCACCAGCCAGCGCCAGGAGTTTGGAGAAAGGTGTGCCCATGGGGACTTCATAGTTGCCGGGCAACGCGACGTCACCGGAAACCGAGTAGATCTTGGTGCCGCCGTTGTTGGGTTTGCCGCATTCCAGATAGGCCTGTCCGCCGTTGCGGATGATCCAGGGCACAGCGGCAAAGGTCTCGGTATTGTTGATGGTGGTGGGCTTGCCGTACAGGCCGAAACTGGCAGGGAACGGCGGCTTGAAACGCGGCTGGCCCTTCTTGCCCTCCAGCGATTCGAGAAGCGCGGTTTCTTCGCCGCAGATGTAGGCGCCGAAACCATGCGAGGCATGCAACTGAAAGCTGTAGGCGCTGCCGAGAATGTTGTCGCCGAGATAGCCGGCGGCACGCGCTTCGTCCAAGGCATCTTCGAAGCGGTCGTAATCCTCGAAGATTTCGCCGTGGATGTAGTTGTAGCCCACGCTGATGCCCATGGCATAGGCGGCGATGATCATGCCCTCGATGACGATATGCGGGTTGAAGCGCAGGATGTCACGATCCTTGAACGTTCCGGGTTCGCCTTCGTCCGAGTTGCACACCAGATACTTCTGGCCCGGGAACTGGCGCGGCATGAAGCTCCACTTCAGACCGGTTGGAAAACCGGCGCCGCCACGCCCCCGCAAGGCCGAGAGTTTGATGTCGGCGATGACTTGTTCCGGGGTCATGCCCGCGCCGCCATCGACTCCAAGAATTTTGCGCAAGGCGCGGTAGCCATCGCGGGCCACGTAATCGTTCAGGCGCCAGTTCTTGCCGTCCAACCCCAGCAGAATTTGCGGCGAGAGATGATGGCCATGGAAACAACTCTCCCGGCCCGTGGATGCATAGGCACTCATGCTGCATCTCCTTTAGCCGCCTGGCGGCGCAGATCGTCGATCAACAGATCGATCTGCGCGTTGCCGAGAAAGCTGCACATGCGACGGTCGTTCACCAGAGCCACGGGTGCGTCACCACAGGCGCCCAGGCATTCGCTTTCCTGCAGCGTGAACATGCCGTCGGCCGTGGTCTCGCCCAGGGCAATGCCCAGTTTCTGGCTGAGATAGTGCAGCGCTTGCGCGCCACCGCCGAGTTGACAAGGCAGATTGGTGCACACGTTGAGCTTGAAGCGCCCGACCGGTCGGGTGTTGAACATGTTGTAGAAGGTCACGACCTCGTGCACTGCGATGGCCGGGATGCCGATGTAGTCGGCGACTTCGCGCTCGGACTCCGAGGAAATCCAGCCGCGCTCGAGTTGCACGATGGCCAACGCGGCAATGACCGCGGACTGCCGCTGATCGGCGGGATACTTGGCCAGTTCGCGGTCGATGCGCTGGCGTGTGGTTTCTGACAGCATGGGTTTATCGATCGATTTCGCCGAACACAATATCCATCGTGCCGATGATGGCCACGGCATCCGCAATCATGTGGCCGCGCGACATTTCGTCCATCGCCGCCAGGTGCGGGAAACCTGGCGCACGGATTTTCAGGCGGAAGGGCTTGTTGGAACCGTCGGAGACGATGTAGATGCCAAACTCGCCCTTGGGATGCTCCACCGCCGCGTACGACTGCCCCTCAGGCACATGAAAACCTTCGGAGAACAGCTTGAAGTGGTGGATCAGCTCTTCCATGCTGGTTTTCATCTCGACCCGGGATGGCGGTGCCACCTTGTGGTTATCGGTGATGACCGGCCCGGGATGGGCGCGCAGCCAGGCCACGCACTGCTGAATGATGCGGTTGGACTGCCGCATTTCCTCCATGCGCACCAGATAGCGGTCGTAGCAGTCGCCTTCCTTGCCGACCGGGACGTCGAACTCCATGTCCGCGTAGACGTCGTACGGCTGGTTCTTGCGCAAATCCCAGACGATGCCCGAACCTCGGAGCATCGGACCGCTGAGCCCAAGCTGCAAAGCACGCTCGGGGGATACGACGCCGATGCCCACGGTTCGCTGCTTCCAGATGCGATTGTCGGTCAACAGGGTTTCGTATTCGTCGACATACCTGGGAAAGCGTTGCGTGAAATCGTCGATGAAATCCAGCAATGAGCCCTGCCGGTTGCTGTTGAGGACCTTGGTATCGCGCGGACCATGCACACTGGACTCGCGGTACTGAGGCATGACGTCCGGCAGGTCGCGATAAACCCCTCCCGGCCGAAAATAGGCAGCATGCATGCGCGCACCCGATGCCGCCTCGTACATGTCGAACAGGTCTTCACGCTCGCGAAAGGCGTAGAGGAAGATGGTCATCGCGCCGCAGTCCAGGCCATGCGCGCCCAGCCACAGCAGGTGGTTCAACAGCCGGGTGATCTCGGCGAACATGACGCGGATGTACTGCGCGCGCACGGGCACGTCGACTCCCAGCAGTTTCTCGATGGCCAGGACATAGGCATGCTCGTTGCACATCATGGAGACATAGTCCAACCGGTCCATGTACGGCAGCGCCTGCATGTAGGTGCGCGTTTCGGCCAGCTTTTCGGTGGCGCGATGCAGCAAGCCGATATGGGGGTCGGCTCGCTGGATGACTTCGCCATCGAGTTCCAGCACCAGCCGCAACACGCCATGTGCTGCCGGGTGCTGCGGTCCGAAGTTGAGGGTGTAGTTCTTGATCTCGGCCATGGTCGTCCAGGGTGGTTCAGGCCGTAGGGCGGGGGGGCTTGGGACCGACCGGCTTGAGCCCGCCGTAGCCGGCCTCCCGCACGATGCGTGGCACGATTTCGCGCGGTTCGATCGTCACGGGCTGGTAGATGACGCGGCGACGCTCGGGGTCGTAGCGCATCTCGACCGTGCCGCTGATAGGGAAGTCCTTGCGGAAAGGATGGCCGATGAAACCATAGTCGGTCAGCAAGCGCCGCAGATCATTGTGGCCTTCGAAGACCACGCCGTAGAGGTCGAAGGCTTCGCGTTCATACCAGTTGGCGCTGTTCCAGATGGCGTCAACCGAAGGCACGACCGGCATGTCATCGTCGTCGGCCCACATCCGCACTCTGACACGCTGGTTGAGGCTGACCGAAAGCAGGTGCAGCACGACGGCGTAACGCCTACCCTGCCAGGGTCCGTTGGCGTAGCCCTGATAGTCGACGACGCAGAGATCGATGAGCTGCTCGAAGCGCAACGACGCCTGGTCGCGCAGGATGGAGCATGCATCGAGGTAAAGAGCCGACGGAACGTCGATGGTGATTGCTTCCACGGCCCACGCCATGGATGCGATGCGCTCGCCCAATTGTTGCTGTAGATCGTGCTGGAGTTGTTCGAGTTTGCTGGGCATCGGGGTATGCTGGAATGACGCTGGATTCAGTGCTCGGCAGGACGGGCTCAACGCGCGATGGTGTTGGTGCGACGAATCTTGTTCTGCAGCTGGATGAGGCCGTAAAGCAGCGCTTCGGCCGTGGGCGGGCAGCCCGGGACGTACACATCCACCGGCACGATGCGGTCACAACCGCGCACCACGGAATAGGAGTAGTGGTAATAACCACCGCCGTTGGCACAGGAACCCATGGACAGCACCCAGCGCGGTTCGGCCATCTGGTCGTAGACCTTGCGTAGAGCCGGCGCCATTTTGTTGCACAACGTTCCGGCGACGATCATCAGGTCGGACTGACGCGGACTGGGCCGGAAAACGATGCCGAAGCGGTCCAGGTCATAACGCGCAGCACCCGCATGCATCATTTCAACTGCGCAGCAGGCAAGGCCGAACGTCATGGGCCAGAGCGACCCGGTGCGCGTCCAGTTGATCAGCTTGTCGGCCGACGTGGTGATGAATCCTTCGTTCAGAACCCCTTCGATGCTCATGCTTGTTCCCCAAGGTGTGGACCGAGATTACTCCCAGTCCAGCGCCCCCTTTTTCCATTCGTAGATAAAGCCCACCACAAGAATGGACAGGAAGATCATCATGGCCCAGAACCCCGTTGCCCCGATCTGCTTGAGCACCACGGCCCAGGGGAAAAGGAAAGCAATTTCCAGATCGAACAGGATGAACAGGATGGCGACCAGGTAATAGCGCACATCGAATTTCATACGCGCGTCCTCAAAAGCCTCGAAGCCGCACTCATAGGGTGCATTCTTGGCGCTGTCGGGACGGCTGGGGCCAAGTAGACGACCCAAAGCCAGCGGTGCGATACCCACGCCGGTGCCGACCAGAATGAAGAGCAAAACCGGTAAATATTGCTCAAGAAACATCAGGCCTCCTCTTCGTGACTTCGTCGATGCAAACCGGAAACTTGCTAGCCAACACGCTGCATGAGACAGCAGGTCAACAGCCCGCCGCGGCCCGCCACAGTCGTTAAAGCGTAGGTGAGGACCGCTATTTATTGTTTGATGTACTGCAACATTTTGGTGCCGACGGCGAGACTCGAACTCGCACAGCTTTCGCCACTACCCCCTCAAGATAGCGTGTCTACCAATTTCACCACGTCGGCAAAACCTCATCCAACTCGTTGTGTTGCAAACCTTCTCGAATGCAACTCAACCCAGCATTTTAGCCGCCTCGCATGCTTCCAAGCAACGCATAACCATGCCTGTTTGCGCAACGACAAGTTTCACGAGCAGTGCACGTTGACAAGCCGCCGGAAATGATGTTTTGCAATGCAGCATCCAAACTTACTTTGCGCCACTTGTCTTCGGCGCGGGAACTGCAACAGTCTTGGCTGCAGGCTTGGCCGCTGAAGCAACCTGGGCTGCAGGACCTGCGCCCGGAATCTGAGCGATGCCGGCAGGCATCGACGATGCTGCCGGCTTGGCCGCAGCACTGGCTGCCTGTGCCGCGGCAGGTTTCTCGGTACCTGCCAGTTTGCTCATCAAGCCACCGCCCTCACCTGGCTGATTACCGAAATAGGCCAGTGCCAGGGTACAGACAAAAAAAAGCGTGGCAGCGACCGCCGTACTGCGGCTGAGAAAATTGGCAGAACCAGTAGCACCGAACAGGCTTCCGGATGAACCGGAACCGAAGGATGCCCCCATATCGGCGCCTTTGCCGTGCTGCATGAGGATCAGGCCGACCATGGCGAGCGCGGACAGGATTTGAATGACGAGAATGAGGGTCAGGGCGATATGCATGATGAAATCGGGTGAGGTCGGGGTGCGGCTTCAGGTGGAAAACCCGGCTGCGTCAACAATGGCGAGGAAATCGGCAGCTTTCAGCGAAGCTCCGCCAATCAGCCCGCCGTCGATATCCGGCTGGGCAAAAAGTTCGACAGCGTTGTCGGGCTTGACACTGCCGCCGTAAAGCAGGCGGATGGCAGCAGCACCCGCATGATGGCGAACGGCGCGCTGGCGTATGAAAGCATGAACCTCTTGGGCTTGCGCCGGGCTTGCGGTGCGTCCGGTGCCGATGGCCCAGACCGGTTCATAAGCCAAGACGATCTGGTCGATGCGTTCGCCTAACAGCAGCAACACCGCGTCGAGTTGCGTCCCGACGACGGCCTCGGTTTGGCCACGCTCGCGCTGTTCCAGGGTTTCGCCAACGCAAACAACAGGCGTCATGCCCGCATCCAATGCGCGCTGGGCCTTCATGGCCACCGTGCTGTCAGCCTCGGCGTGGAGGGCGCGGCGCTCGGAATGTCCAACGATGACATGGCCGCAGTCGAAATCGCGCAGCATGCTCACCGAAACCTCCCCGGTGTATGGGCCTTGCTCATGCGCGGAGCAGTCTTGCGCACCGAGGTTGATGGGCGTTCTGGCCAGTAAACCCTGCGCCTGTGCCAGGTATGGGCTGGGAACGCACACAACCACATCGCAAGCAGGCGCAGGCGCGGCAATCAAAGCGTCCAGCAGGGTCTTGTTGGCGGCCAGCGTGCCGTGCATTTTCCAGTTGCCTGCAACCATCTTGCGACGCATCTTGTATCGTCTCCTCTAGGAATTGTCCGGGATCAGGGCCACGTCAACACGATCTTGCCGATGTGCTGACCTGCTTCCATCAGCGCGTGCGCTTGGGCCACCTGCTCGGCCGGCAACACCGCGTGAAGACGGGGCCGAACCTGCCCGGCTTCCATCAGCGGCCAGACCTTGTCGCGCAAGGCCAGCGCCACACCCGACTTGAAGGCCACGCTGCGGGCCCGCAAGGTGGAACCCGTGATCGTCAGGCGGCGACGCATCAACAGTGAGGCATCGAACCCGGCCGCCGTACCGCCTTGCACCGCGATGATGACCAGGCGGCCATCTTCCGCCATGCAACCGAGTTCACGCGCCACGTAGTCGCCTGCAACCATGTCGAGCAGCACATCGACGCCTCGTCCCTTGGTGTGCTCACGCACCTGCTCGGCAAAATCCTGCGTGCGGTAGTTGATGGCGCGCACTGCGCCGAGATCCAGGCATGCCTGACATTTCATGTCCGACCCGGCAGTCGCCCAAACGGTGGCACCGAGCGCATGCGCCAGTTGAATGGCGGTGGTGCCGATACCGCTCGTGCCACCCTGGACCAACAGCAACTCGCCGGCCTTGAGCGCGCCGCGCTCGAACACGTTGTGCCAGACCGTGAAAAAAGTCTCGGGTAGCGCGGCGGCCTCGGCGTCGCTCAAGATCTCCGGCACGGGAAGGCACTGGCCCACGGGAGCAACGCAATACTCGGCGTAGCCGCCGCCCGTCAGCAAGGCGCAAACCCGCTGGCCTGGGCGCAGGGTAGACCCTCGCAGATCGCCGCTGAGCACTTCGCCGCAAACCTCGAGCCCCGGAATGTCGGAGGCACCAGGCGGCGGCGGGTACAGGCCTTTGCGTTGCAGCACATCAGGCCGATTGATGCCGAACGCGCGAACCCGCAGCAGCACTTCTCCAGGCCCAGGTTCGGGTCGATCGCGGCTCACCCAGCGAAGTACCTCCGGCGGGCCCGGTTGACTGATCATCGCAACGAGCATGGACGTCATGGCAGTTCAGTTCAATGAGCGGGAGTGAAGACGCTTGAGAAGGCTGGCTCAGGACTGCTGTGGTTCGACCGGCGACGTCTGTTGAGCAACGGCTTCTTCCACGCCGAGCAGCGCCTTGATCGACAGACGGAAGCGACCCTTGTCGTCGGTTTCGATGACTTTCACACGCACCTTCTGGCCTTCCTGGATATGGTCGGAAACCTTGTTGATGCGCTCGTTGGCGATTTGGGAAATATGCAGCAGGCCATCCTTGCCCGGCAGCACGTTGACCAATGCACCAAAGTCCAGCAGCTTGACCACCGTGCCGTCGTAGATCTGACCGATCTCGACCTCGGCGGTGAGCTCGCCGATGCGGCGCATGGCGTCCTTGGCACGATCGGCATCGGTTGCGGCCACCGTGATGGTGCCATCCTCGGCGATATTGATCTGCGTGCCCGTCTCTTCGGTCAAGGCGCGGATGATGGCGCCGCCCTTGCCGATGACGTCGCGAATCCGCTCCGGGTTGATCTTCATGGTGTAGAGGCGCGGGGCAAACTGCGACACCTCGGTGCGCGCTCCGCCCACGGCTTGCTGCATCAGCCCCAGAATGTGCATGCGGCCTTCGCGCGCCTGCGCCAGCGCCACCTGCATGATTTCGCGGGTGATGCCCTGGATCTTGATGTCCATCTGCAAGGCCGTAATGCCAGTTGCGGAGCCCGCGACCTTGAAGTCCATATCGCCCAGATGGTCCTCATCACCGAGGATGTCGGTCAGCACCGCAAACCTGTTGCCCTCCTTGATCAGCCCCATGGCAATGCCAGCGACATGCGCCTTCAGCGGCACGCCCGCGTCCAGCAGGCTGAGGCAACCGCCGCAAACCGAGGCCATGGACGATGAGCCGTTGGACTCGGTGACTTCCGACACCAGGCGCGTGGTGTACGCGAAATCTTCCTTCTTCGGCAGCACGGCCAGCAGTGCGCGCTTGGCCAAACGGCCATGGCCGATTTCGCGGCGCTTGGGCGAACCCATGCGGCCGGTTTCGCCGGTGGCGAACGGAGGCATGTTGTAGTGCAACAGGAAACGGTCGCGATACTCACCGCCCAAAGCGTCGATGATTTGTGAATCCTGATCGGTGCCAAGCGTGGTCACCACCAGCGCCTGGGTTTCGCCACGGGTGAACAAGGCGCTGCCATGGGTACGCGGCAACACACCGGTCCGGATCTCGATCGGGCGTACGGTCCGTGTGTCGCGCCCATCGATGCGGGGATCGCCGCTCAGAATCTGGCCACGCACAATGCGCGCTTCCATGTCGAACATGATGGACTCGACCTTGGTGCTGTCGACCGTCGCACCGTCCTGGCTCAACGCCGCATGAACCTGGGCGTAGACCTGGCGCAGCGCATCGGTACGTGCCTGCTTCTGGGTGATCTTGTAAGCGGCGCGGAAACCTTCGCCCGCAACCGCTTCGATGCGGCCGATGAGGGCCTCGTCGCGCGCTTCCGGTTTCCAGTCCCAGGCCGGCTTGCCGCCTTCGCGCACCAGTTCATGAATGGCGTCGATCGCAGTCTGCATCTGCTTGTGGCCATACATCACCGCCTCGAGCATGACATCTTCGGACAACTGGTCGGCTTCGGACTCCACCATCAACACGGCCGACTCGGTCCCGGCGACCACCAAGTCCAGCCGAGAATCACCCAATTGGGCTTTGCTCGGGTTCAACACGTATTCGCCGTTGATATAAGCCACGCGGGCAGCACCCACCGGACCGTCGAACGGGATGCCCGAGATCGACAGCGCGGCACTGGCGGCGATCATGGCTGGAATGTCGGCATCGACGTCCGGGTTCAGCGACATCACATGGATGACGACCTGCACCTCGTTGTAGAACCCTTCCGGAAACAAGGGGCGAATCGGTCGGTCGATCAGGCGCGAGGTCAGGGTCTCGCCTTCGCTCAGGCGGCCTTCACGCTTGAAAAAGCCGCCAGGAATCTTGCCTGCGGCATAGGTCTTCTCGATGTAATCGACAGTGAGCGGAAAGAAATCCTGACCCGGCTTGGCCTGTTTGGCTGCCACCACCGTGGCGAGCACCACGGTATCGTCCATATTCAGCAACACAGCCCCGGAAGCTTGGCGCGCGATTTCGCCGGTCTCCATCGTGACGGTGTGTTGGCCCCATTGAAAAGTCTTGGTGATTTTGTTGAACATCGTGAACTCCGGTTCATGGGCGCGGGACAACCCCAGCGCCCCCTATCAGTTGCCAGGCCACGCACCGCGACCCAACTCGGCGGCAAGCACAATGCCATTCCAGCGCAACTCTGGAAACTGGAAAGTCGCATTGGAATGACACAGCAGCACTTCCCTCGTCAACAGGCCGCATGCACCGCTCGACCCGCACAACAAAACAAGGCGCCTGCGTCGAAGCTTCAACACAGGCGCCTTGATCGCTCCACAACCTCTTACTTGCGCAGGCTCAGCTTGCTGATCAGCGACTTGTAACGCTCGGCATCCTTGGACTTGAGATAGTCCAACAGCTTGCGCCGACGGCTCACCATGCGCAGCAGACCACGCCGACCATGGTGGTCTTTGGCATGGATCTTGAAATGCCCGGTCAACTCGTTGATACGGGCGGTCAGCAGCGCAACCTGGACCTCGGGGGACCCGGTATCCTTGGCTCCGCGCGCGTTGTCGGCAACGATTTGTGCCGTATTGCTCTTGTCGAGACTCATCTTGAAAGTTTCCTGGAGAGAACTGGCGAACGCAGAAGAAACCATTCCGCGCCGTGCAAAAATCAGCAGTTTACCTGATCGCAAGGATTGAGCGCCGCATAGTTGGCCGGGCTCCGCGCCCAATCATGAGGCATGCAGACCGAGACTGGATCCAGCCAATCGAGCTGCAGCCCCGCAAACTATCGGATGCGGCGGCAAAGATGCGTCGGTTTTCGTGAATAACTTCACGCGCTGTGGGCATTTCCAAGCGCCGGCTGCCAGGACATCACCTGCAGCCGTTCAATTGCAGTTACATTGCGCCGATTTGTCTTGCATCGAGTCTCCGGCATGCGCCTTCAACTGCTATCCGACCTCCACCTGGAAACCGAAACCTTCGTCCCGCAGCCGGCCCCCGGTGCGGACATTCTGGTGCTGGCTGGCGACATTGACGCTGGGCACGACGGGCTGGATCTTTTTGCCCGTTGGCCCGTGCCCGTGGTGTTCATCGCCGGGAATCACGAGTTCGATCACAAGGATTTCGACGCCACTTTGCAGTCTTTACGCGCTCGGTGTGAGCGCCTTGGCATCACCATGTTGGAGCGTGAAAGCGTCATTCTCCAGTTCGGTGAACAGCGCGTGCGCTTTTTGGGAACAACGCTCTGGAACGACTTTGAGTTGTTCGGCGCGTCGGAACGCTCCCGCTGCATGCGTGCCGCACGCTATTTCATCGAGGAAGTGCAGCGCTCCACCCGCCACGGCCTGCCGATGGATGCCGAATCCTTGCGCCAGGAAGGCCTGCGCAACAAGGCATGGTTGAGCGATCAACTCCAGGCCCCGTCCAGCAACTCGGGACACTACGACAAAACTGTGGTCATCACCCACTTTGCACCCAGTCTGCGCAGCACCGATCTGCGTTACCCCGTGAATGGCGCGACGGCAAGTTTCTGCAACGCCTACGATCACCTGATCGAGCGCAGCCACCTCTGGATCCACGGCCACCTGCACTGTCGCCACGACTATGCGGTGGGCATGTCTCGGGTAGTTTGCAATTCACGCGGACACGCCAGCAGCGGCGAAGACTACGACTTCCAACCCCAGGGTGTCTGGGAAGTTTGAGCCGGCGTGAACGCCGGAGCGGCGCGAAAGCCAATACCGCATTCAGTCATGTGGCGGAGTGCAATCAGCCGTGTCCAGCGCTGTGGCTTCTGTGAGTTCTGCCAGATCCCAACGCGGCCGGATGTCGAAGGCGTAGCTGTGACTGGCTTTGGCAAGCCCCGCCTGCAAACGCCGGCAAGCGGCATAGGCAATCATCGGCCCGTTGTCCGTGCACCACTGCAGATCGGGATAGGAAACGCGCACGCCGACTTGCTGGCAAGCGACATCGAGCTTCTCGCGCAACCGGTTGTTCGCCCCCACCCCGCCCGCGACGACCAGGGTTCTGCGCCCGCTCTGACGCAAGGCCTGCATGGACTTCCAGCACAGCACGTCGGTGATGGCCTCCTGCGTGGATGCGGCCAAATCGGCGCGGCTTTGCTCGCAGATATTCGTCCCCAGTTGGTTCACCCGGGTCAGAACTGCAGTCTTCAGGCCCGCAAACGAAAAATCGAGGTCTCCGCTGTGCAACTTGGGCCTGGGCAAGGCAAACGCCTCGTGGTTGCCGAATGCGGCGAGCCGCGCCAGCGCAGGCCCGCCCGGATACCCCAGGCCCAGCAGTTTGGCGGACTTGTCGAACGCCTCGCCGGCGGCGTCATCCACCGTCTCACCGAGCAGCCGGTAGCGACCGAGATCAGCGACGTCTAGCAACATCGTATGGCCTCCCGAGACCAGCAAGGCGACGAAAGGAAAAGTCAGCGTCGGGTCGGTCATCAGGGGTGACAGCAAATGACCCTCCAGGTGGTGCACACCCAGGAGCGGCTTGTCCGCGGCCATCGCCAGTGCAGTCGCCAGACCCGCCCCAACCAGCAACGCGCCTGCCAAGCCCGGGCCGCGCGTGTAGGCAATCGCGTCCATCCGGTCGAGGGAACAACCCGCGTCGCGCAAGGTCTGCTGCAGCAGAGGTAGTGTTCGCGCGATATGGTCGCGGGACGCCAACTCGGGCACCACGCCGCCGTAGGCCTGGTGCATGACCACTTGCGAATGCAAGGCATGCGCCAGAAGACCATCCCGGCTGTCATACACAGCAATCCCGGTTTCATCGCACGACGTCTCCAAGCCGAGAACGCGGATGGGGCCGGGTAGCTGCTTGGCCATGGCCTCGGGTTCCGGTGGACGCATCGATTCATCCATATTCTTTTGCATGACGCAGGGTCGTGTGGTGTGATGGGCACATTTTGGGCCGATTTTCAACCCTGAGCGCCGGGTAGCGCCAACATCCAAGATGGCTGATCCTCAAAAATCAGTCCGAGCCGTTATACTTCACAAGTTTATTTCGTCCAATCCAGCCGAGCTTTGCTCGGACTTTGCTGAAAGGTAGTAATTTGCAATGACCACGATTCGCATCAAAGAAAATGAACCCTTCGATGTTGCACTGCGCCGATTCAAGCGCACGATTGAAAAACTCGGCCTGCTGACGGACCTGCGGGCTCGCCAGTTCTATGAAAAGCCCACTGCCGAGCGCAAACGCAAGAAAGCTGCTGCCGTCAAGCGTCACTACAAGCGCATTCGCAGCCACATGCTGCCCAAACGTCTGTACTGAACCTTGGGTTCGCCTGGCGGGCTATCAGCCATGCTGAGCTCAGGCACGGGTTCCAGGTTGTGGTTTTTGTGTTGATGAATGCTGAATTCTGCCCGCTGGCCCGCAAATTTGCGGGCTTCTTGCCATGATGAACCTCAAATCACGCATTCAAGATGACATGAAGGCTGCGATGCGCGCCAAGGAAACGGATCGCCTTGGCACCATTCGCATGCTGTTGGCGGCGATCAAGCAGAAAGAAGTCGACGAACGTGTAGAACCCGACGATGCCGCCGTCGTTGCCATTCTCGACAAGATGATCAAGCAACGCCGCGATTCCATCAGCCAGTTCGAAGCCGGCGGCCGCGAAGACCTCGCGGCGAAGGAGCGCCTGGAAATCACCGTCCTCCAACCCTACTTGCCGGCACGGCTGAGCGGCGACGCACTTGACCAGGAAATCCATGCCGTGATGAGCGAGGTCGGCGCCCGTACACCGCAAGACCTTGGCAAGGTGATGGGGCCGCTCAAGACGCGCCTGGCGGGCCGTGCCGATATGGCCGTCGCCTCGGCACGTGTCAAAGCCTTGCTGAACTCAGCCTGAGTTTGCGCCACGAATCTGCCGCGCTTGGACGAGTTCGGTTCGCGACACCTGCATTGAGGTGACGAAAGGCCCCTCGAAGAGTTGTCCTGTTGTCCCTCCGGGAGGAGAGCAGCCTCGAGGACTGCTGCGGATACTCAGACCCGCTCGATCCGCGCGTAAGCCGAGTGATTGTGAATGGATTCGAAATTCTCGGCCTCGACCACATAGTTGCCGATGCGCGCGTCGCTCTGCACGCGCACAGCCACGTCGCGCACCAGATCCTCAACGAATTTCGGGTTTTCGTAGGCGCGCTCGGTGACGAATTTCTCGTCCGGGCGCTTCAGGAGACCCCAGATTTCGCAGGAAGCTTCTTCCTCGGCCATGCGGATGAGTTGCTCGAAGGCGACAGGCGCCTTGAGTCGCGCCGTGATGGTGATGTGCGAGCGCTGGTTGTGCGCACCGTATTCGGAAATTTCCTTGGAACATGGGCAGAGTGCCTTGACCGGCACCTGCACGCGCGCGGTCACCTGCGCGTGCTCCCCTTGCACCTGCACGATCCAGGCGGCTTCGTAGTCCATCAGGCTCTGCACACCGCTGACGGGAGCCGCCTTGCGCACGAACAGGGGGAAACGCAATTCGAGCCGCCCTATATCGGCCTGAAGACGCAGCCGCATGGTCTGAGCAAGTGCAATGAGCCCGGCATAGTCCAGTGGTGCGTCGATGGCTTCGAGGATCTCAATGAAGCGTGACATATGCGTGCCCTTTTGCTCGGCGGGCAAAGCCACATCGGCATCCACCATGGCCACGGTGGATTGGTTGCTGCCATCGGCCATGCGCACGCTCAAGGGATAACGCAAGCTCTTGATGCCGACGCGCTGGATCGGAATGTGGCGGGTGTCGGTCGTGCTCTGAATGTCTGGGATGGCTTCGAATGGTTTGTTCATGGTCGGGCTGGTCTGGGGTCAGACCTGGACATGCGATTTGTTGACTTATCCATTCAGGATTATCGTGACTTCGGCATTCCCTGTGACTGATCAGGAATCACGGTTGGACATGCCGCCGCATCGCATCCGATACGGATGGACCCGCAAACGCTGACTGCGACGTCACGGCGTCAATCGTTGGCTGCGCGTCTACGCGGCTCCGGCTCCTCGCCACCAGCATTCGGAAAGCGAGCGCGGATACTGCGCAAGAGACCGGCTGCATCCAGGCCGCAGGCGGCCATGATTTGCGTGGGGTCGCCATGCTCCAGCCAGGCATCCGGCAAGCCGAGACTGAGCAAGGGGATTTGCAGCCCCAGGCTTTGCAAGGCTTCCAGACAGGCGGTGCCTGCCCCTCCCAGCACCGTGCCCTCCTCGACCGTGATCAGGGCATCGTGACCCAATGCCATGCGGCGCAGCATGTCCACGTCCAGCGGCTTGATGAAGCGCATGTTGACCACGCTCGCATCCAGCGCCTCGGCCGCCTGCAGGGCCGCGTACAACACCGGACCAAATGCCAGGATGGCGATGCGGTGACCCGCTCCGGCCTGCGATTCGCGCCGCAGTTGGGCGTGCCCCAGAGGCATGGCATCGATGGTGGATCGGTCGACTTGCGCCCCAATGCCGGCTCCGCGCGGGTAGCGCACGGCAGCGGGTCCGTCCAGGGCGAAACCGGTGGACAACATTTGTCGGCACTCCAACTCATCAGCGGGCGCCATCACGGTCAAACCGGGCAAACAGCGCAGGGCCGGAATGTCGAAAGCGCCGGTATGCGTTGCGCCGTCGGCACCGACCACGCCGGCACGGTCGATGGCAAACAGTACGGGCAGGCGCTGAATCGCCACATCGTGAATGACCTGGTCGTAGGCCCGCTGCAGAAATGTGGAATAGATGGCGACCACGGGCTTCAAGCCCTCGCAGGCCATGCCGGCGGCGAGAGTCACGGCATGCTGCTCGGCGATGCCCACGTCGTGATAGCGCTCAGGAAAGAGCTTGGCGAATTCCACCAGGCCCGAGCCCTCGCACATGGCCGGGGTGATGGCCACGAGGCGCTCATCTTGCCTCGCCATGTCACACAGCCACTGGCCGAAGACCTGAGCGTAAGTCGGCTTGGGCGCAACCGCTGGCGGCCTGATGCCTTCGGCCGGGTTGAAGCGCCCAGGGCCGTGGTAGGTGATGGGATCGGCCTCGGCCAACTTGTAGCCGTAGCCCTTTTTCGTGACCACGTGCAGCAATCGCGGACCGGTGCGTTCTCGCAGATTCTCCAGGGTCGGAATCAGGGCGTTGAGGTCATGGCCGTCGATCGGACCGACATAGTCGAAACCGAATTCCTCGAACAAGGTTCCAGGCGCGACCAGGCCCTTGGCATGCTCTTCCAGCCGCCGTGCGAGTTCGAATAAGGGTGGCGGCGCGACTTTCAGCACCTGCTTGGCGGCATCGCGTGCATGGGCGTAAAAGCGGCCGGACAGCAGACGCGCCAGATACCGGTTGAGTGCCCCGACGGGGGCGGAGATCGACATGTCGTTGTCGTTGAGCACGACCAGCAGATCGGCCTCGGGATGCACACCGGCGTTGTTCAGCGCCTCGAAGGCCATGCCGCCGGTCATGGCGCCGTCGCCGATCACTGCCACCACCTTGCGGCGTTCGCCTTTGTGCTGCGCGGCCAGGGCCATGCCCAGCGCGGCCGAGATGGACGTGGAGGAATGTGCGGTGCCAAAACTGTCGTACGGAGATTCTTCGCGGCGCGGGAAGCCGGACAAACCGTGGAGTTGGCGCAATGTGCCCATCTGCTCGCGCCGCCCGGTGAGAATCTTGTGGGCATAAGTCTGGTGCCCCACGTCCCACACCAGGCGGTCGTGCGGGGTGTCGAACGCGTAGTGCAATGCCACGGTCAGTTCGACCGTGCCGAGGTTGGATGAAAGATGCCCACCGGTGCGCGAGACCGTGTCCAGGATGAATTGGCGCAGTTGCTGTGCCAATTGCGGCAATTGTTCGGGTTGAAGCCGACGCAAGTCGTGCGGATCTTGAATGCGTTCCAGCAAGTCCATGCTCAATGGCTCCTGGTAACGATGCGCCGCGCCAGTTCGGCCAGGGGCTCGGCGCGCTGCCGGCGTGTGGGCGACAGGGTGTCGAGCGCCTGCAGCGCCTGGCCCAGCAGTTGCCGCGCCAGATCCCGGGCCGCATGCAGCCCGAGCAAGGTGACGAACGTGGCCTTGTGCTGCGCGGCATCCTTGCCCGCTGTCTTGCCCAACGTGGTGGAGTCGACACTGGCGTCGAGCACATCGTCCACCACCTGGAAGGCCAGGCCAATCGCATCGGCGTAGTCGCCGAGAATGGCCACCGCGCGCCTGAGCTCGTCGGCCTGCACATGGTCGGGCTCGACGCAGGCCAAGCCCATCAGCAGGCTGGCTTTGAGCAAGGCCCCGGTCTTGCGGCGGTGCATGTCGCTCAAGGCCTCGACCTCCAGATGCCGGCCCGTTGCCGCGAGGTCGAGCGCCTGCCCGCCCGCCATGCCGCTGACGCCTGCGGCGGTGGCGAGCAAGGCACACAGCCTGGCCTGAATGCAGGCGGGAATCTGCGGGTTGGAGGTCAACACCTCGAATGCCCGCACCTGCAGGGCGTCACCGGCCAGCAGCGCCGTGGCCTCGCCGAACCTCACGTGCGTCGTGGGTTGCCCACGGCGCAACACATCGTTGTCCATGCAGGGTAGATCGTCATGCACCAGGGAATAAGCATGCACCAATTCCACGGCGCAAGCGGCTGCGTCCATGGCTTGGGGATCGGCATCGAAGCATTCGCCGGCAGCCCAGACCAGCATGGGCCTGATCCGTTTGCCCCCCAAAGCGGCGGCGTAGTGCATCGCCTCCGCCAGAGGAGGGTTGGTGGCAGTTTGCAGTGGAAGATGGGCGTCGATCAGTGCCTGGATCCGGCGCTTACGCAAGTCGGCCCAGGCCTGAAAAGAGCTGTAGGAGCTCATGGTCTGGAGTGGCAAGGCCGGACAAGCGGCGTCGCTCGGTTCGGGGCCGGACAGGTCCGCAGCCTGCAAGGTGGAGGATCTGGACATGCCGTCAGCTTCCTGCCGAGCGGTCGCCTGCATAGGGCTTGAGTTCGGCGCCGTCCAGGATCTGGATCTGCTGCTCGACTGATTCCAGTTTTTCGCGGCAGTAACGCAGCAGGGTCGATCCACGCTGATAGGACTTGAGCATGTCGTCCAGGCTCATCTGTCCGGATTCAAGCTGCAAGACGAGCCGCTCCAGTTCCACGACGGCCTGCTCATAGCTTTCAGGAGGACTGTCGGCTTGGATGGGTTTGCGCGGGTTGGCATTCATGCGAGTGGTTGCGTCACCGCTGGCCCGGCTTTTTCGGGCCAGGCGGCTCGGCTCAAGGCGACGGATCGTGATGAGAATTCAGAGTTTTCCATTTTATGGGTAGCGGCGAAACACCGGACCCGCCTGCTCCTCAACCCCCTCGACGGGTCCGGTCTAGAATCGCCCCGCCGTTCATGGATTGATTTTTCAGGAGATGACAAGCCCATCATGTCGGATTTGAGTGTGCATCTGGCCCCGAGCAAAACCCAACTGCCGGTCACGGCATATTTTGACGCCGAGCTGTATGCGAAGGAGAAACAACTCATCTTCGATGCCGGGCCCCGCTATCTCGGACACGAACTGGCCTTGCCCAACCCAGGCGACTATTTCGCCCTGCCCCAGGAAGGTGAAGGCCGCGCCCTGATGCGCAATGCCCAGGGCGATGTCGACTTGCTCTCCAATGTGTGCCGCCATCGCCAGGCCGTGATGCTCAAAGGCCGCGGCCAAACGGGGCGCAACATTGTGTGTCCGCTGCACCGCTGGACCTACAAGCTTGACGGCGAGCTGATCGGCGCGCCGCACTTCGGCCAGGATCCTTGCCTGCATCTGCAACGCTACGAACGACCGCAGCGATGGAGCGGCCTGCTGTTCGAGCGCAATGGCTTCAATGTCTCCCATGCACTCCGGGGGCTGGACAAAGCACAGGCTTTCGATTTCAGCGGCCATGTGCTCGACCACATCGAACATCATGTGTGCGACTACAACTGGAAAACCTTCATCGAGGTGTATCTGGAGGACTATCACGTCGGCCCCTTCCATCCTGGTCTAGGCCAGTTCGTGACCTGCGACGACCTGACCTGGCAGTTCGGCCACGAATTCAGCGTGCAGACGGTGGGCATCAACAATGCGCTGCGCAAGGCTGGCAGCGCAGCGTATGCCAAGTGGCACGAGGCGGTGCTGAATTTCCGCGACGGCGTGCCACCTGAGCATGGCGCCATCTGGCTCACGCTGTACCCCAACATCATGGTGGAGTGGTATCCCCATGTGCTGGTGGTGTCGGCGCTGTATCCACTGGGGCCGCAGAAAACCATGAATAGAGTGGAGTTCTACTACCCCGAGGAAATTGCGGCGTTCGAACGCGACTTCATCGAGGCCGAACGTGCCGCCTACATGGAAACCTGCGTCGAGGATGACGAGATCGCCATGCGCATGGATGCCGGGCGTCGCGCGCTGATGCAACGCGGCGACGACCAGGCGGGGCCTTACCAGTCACCGCTGGAAGACGGCATGCGCCATTTCCACGAGTGGTACCGGAGCAAGCTGGGTCTGCCAGCCTGAACAAGCCCGAGGGTGTCTGATGCGACGGGCTGCGTTCGGGGGGCATAATCCAAGACCGAACGCAGCCTGAGCGCAGCATGACCACATCTCGCGAGACGCATCAACAAGCCGGCGCACGCCACACCACGCTGATCGCAGTCGCGCAACTGCAGCAGGCCTCGGCCGGCGTTTTCGTGGCCGATTGCAGCCACGAACTCTCCGATCCGGGCGCCGGCGAACGCGACTACGCCGGCGGCCATATCCCCGGTGCCATCCACATCCACCTCGACCGCGATCTGGCCTCGCCGCCCAACGGCAGCAATGGCCGGCACCCCCTGCCGGACCGCGCCGCGCTCGCCGATCTGTTGGCCCGACGTGGCCTACGCCGCGGCCAACAAGTGGTGGCTTACGACCGCGCCCAAGGGCCCTATGCGGCGCGGCTGTGGTGGCTGCTGCGCTGGTTGGGCCACGACCGGGTGGCGGTGCTGGACGGCGGCTGGCAGTCCTGGGTGGCGGCGGGAGGAGCAACTCAGACAGGCAGCCCCGCACCACAGCAGCACGGCGATTTCATACCCGGACCGAGCCTGGCCCAGTTTGTGTATCTCGACGACATCGCCGCCAATCTGCAGCATCGCCAACGCCTGCTGGTGGATGCCCGTTCGCTGCAGCGCTACAGCGGCGATGGCGAGACCCTGGACCCCAAAGCCGGTCATATCCCCGGTGCCGTTTGCCGTTTTTTCCGCGACAACCTGACAGACGATGGCCGCTTCAAGCCGGCGCAGGATCTGCGCACCGAATGGTTGGCGCTGCTGGGTCTACGCAAACCGCACGAGATCGTGAACCAGTGCGGCTCGGGCGTTTCCGCCTGCCACAACATCCTGGCGCTGGAGCATGCCGGGCTCGGTGGCTCGGCCTTGTATCCGGGTTCGTGGAGTGAATGGTGCGCGGACCCGGATCGCCCCATGGCCCGCGGCGCCGAACCGTAGGCATCGTCCCCTGCTTCGCGGGGCTGAATCAGCCAACCCGAATCCAGCTCTGACAAAGTTTGCACCAGATCAAACCGCTCGTCAGTTTGACGGCGCAAGATATCGTCGTATTCGGATCTTTCACCCAGGCGAGGAGAACGCGATGTACACGATGATTCTGGTTCCCACCGACGGCTCTGAAACCGGTGCCAAGGCCATCGCTCCAGCGGTACGACTGGCGAAGCTGTGTGGCGCGTCGATCGTCGGCATGACGGTGACCGACCCCTACCCCTATTCCGGCCTGGCCGAATCCGTGCCCATCACGGCCGACACCTACCGCGCCAGTATCGACAAGGCTGCCGAGGCCGCACTCCAACCTCTGGCGGATGCCTGCAAAGCGGCCGGCCTGGCCTGTGACTGCGTCGTGGCCGAAGATATCCACCCCTGGAAAGCCATCCTCGATGTCGCCAAGGACAAACATTGCGACCTGGTGGTGATGGCCTCTCACGGCAGACGCGGCATGCAGTCCCTGCTGCTCGGCAGCGAAACACAAAAGATCCTGACGCACTCGCAGTTGCATGTTCTTGTGGTGCGCTGAGCCGGACCCTCAAGACCGTCCGCAGCGCCCCGGCTCAACCAACCTCAGGAGATCGCCATGTTCAATCACGTTCTCATCACCACCGACGGCTCCGAGCTTTCCGAGCACGCCATTCCCTTGGCCATCGAGCAGGCCAAGCTGAACGGGGCGCGCATCACAGCGGTGTCCGTGGTCGACCTCTACCCCTACATCGGTGCGATCGAAGTCATGCCCACCGGCATCGAAGGCTGGCAGGAGGCCATTCGCGCGCAGGCCGATGCGGCAGTGCAAAAAGTGGCGGACGCCGCCAAGGCTGCCGGCATCCCCTGCAACACGGCGGTGCAGGAAGACACCCAGGCCTGGCGCGGGCTTCTGGCCGTGGCCGAACGCGAACACTGCGACCTGGTGGTGATGTCATCCCACGGCCGCGGCGGTCTGACCTCCGCGCTGCTGGGAAGCCAGACCGCGCGCGTGCTGTCGCACAGCAAACTGCCGGTCCTGGTGGTGCGTTGACCAGGGCCCGTCGCCAACGCGATCAGCTCTCGCTCGGCACCGGGCCGAGCAGGCCCGGCAAGCTGGCGCAGGCCCCGTCCTGCGGCGGGAATGGCGCCCCCAGCGCCACGACTTTGTTGTTTTCCAACCAGGCCAGAGCCCGCTTCCAGCCATCCTTCGCTGCCTCGGCGTTGTAGCTGGAGCGGTAGTCGGCATGAAAGCCGTGGCCGGCGTCGGGGTAGACCACGATCTCCGAAGCCTTTGCCGCCTTGTCGCCCTCGGCCAGGACCTTGCGCATCTCGGCGATGGACTCCTGCGAAATGCCAGGATCCTTGCCGCCGTATAGCCCCAGAACCGGCGCTTTCAGGCTTCTCGCAATATCGATCGGGTTGCGCGGTGTGAGCGGCCCGGTGCTGCCCACCAATCGCCCATACCAGGCCACCCCGGCCTGCACCGGTGCATGCGCGCAATAGAGCCAGACGATGCGCCCGCCCCAGCAAAAACCGGTGATGCCCACGTGCTCAGCCCGACCACCGTTGGCAGCGGCCCAGGCGCGACAAGCGTCGAGGTCTTGCAGCACTTGGGCATCGGGGACCTTGGCGATGACGTTGCTCATCACCTCGGCGATCGTGCCGTAGGCCATCGGGTCGCCCTGGCGCACGAACAGATCGGGTGCCAGCGCCAGATAACCCTGGTGCGCAAAGCGCCGCGCCACATCGGCGATGTAATCGTGGACGCCGAAAATCTCGGACACCACCAGCACCACCGGCAGCTCGGTCTTGCCTTGGGGCTGGGCGCGGTAGACCGGTATCTTTTGCCCGCCGGACTCGATCATCACATCCCCCGCCAGCAGTCCTTCACTACTGGTGTGGATCGCCGTCTGCGCCATCACGGGTCCGGCTGCTGCAGCGAAGCCCACCCCCAGCGCGGTGCGTACAAAGTCGCGTCGCGACACGCCGTCAGTACCGCGACCGCCGGGGCCTGCGTTCAGCAGACTGTTCCCATCGGTTTGCAAATCCGTATTCCGCATGCTCGTCTCCTGGGTTGAAGTCTTCCCAGTGTCGGCACATGTTGCAGGATGTGTCAAGACCGGGAATACCGGCAGCTCAATGCGCCAGCTCCCAATTCAGGCCCATCCCCAGTTCGGCCACCAGAGGCACAGACAACTGCGCGACACCGGCCATCAGCCGCGGAATGTGCTCGCGCACCCAGGGCGCCTCGTCTTGCGGCACTTCGAGCACCAGTTCGTCGTGCACCTGCATCACCACGCGGCTGCGTCGGCCCTGCTGCGTCAGCGCCCGGTCAACCGCGATCATCGCCATCTTGATCAGGTCGGCGGCCGTGCCCTGCATCGGCGCATTGATCGCGGCGCGCTCCGCACCAGCGCGGCGCGGGCCGTTGGGTGAGTTGATCTCGGCCAGCCACAAGCGCCTGCCGAACACGGTTTCCACATAGCCCTGGGCCTTGGCCTGGGCGCGGGTGCGGTCCATGTAGTGCGCCACGCCGGGGTAGCGGGAGAAGTAGCGGTCGATATAGAGTTGTGCCGCGCTGCGCTCCAGGCCGAGATTGCGCGCCAACCCGAAGGCACTCATGCCGTAGATCAAACCGAAATTGATGACCTTGGCCATGCGCCGCTGATCGCTGTTGACCTCGATGGGGGTGACGCCGAAGATTTCGGACGCGGTGGCACGGTGGATGTCCTCCCCCTGCGCAAATGCCTCGAGCAGGCCCGCATCCTGCGACAGATGGGCCATGATGCGCAGTTCGATTTGCGAATAGTCGCTTGACGCGATGAACCAACCCTCGGGCGCGACGAAGGCCTCACGGATGCGCCGCCCCTGTGACGTGCGCACCGGGATGTTCTGCAAATTAGGATCATTGGACGCCAGCCGCCCGGTCACGGCCACGGCCTGGGCATAGTTCGTGTGCACCCGTCCCGTGGCCGGGTTGATCATCAGCGGCAGCTTTTCGGTGTAGGTGCTCTTGAGCTTGGCCAAGCTGCGGTGTTCGAGAATGACCTTGGGCAGTGGATAGTCTTCAGCCAGTTTCTCCAGCACTTCCTCGTCGGTCGAAGGTGCGCCACCAGCGGTTTTTTTCTGCACCGGCAGGTGCAGACGGTCGAACAGGATTTCACCGATCTGCTTGGGACTGCCCAGATTGAACGGCCCACCCGCCAGCTCATAGGCCTGGGCCTCGAGCCGTTGGATTTCCCGCCCGAGTTCGGTGCTCTGCGTCCGCAGCGTGTCGCCATCCACCAGCACGCCGGTGCGCTCCATGCGCTGTAAAACTTCGCTCACCTGCAGTTCCAGTGCATAGATGCGGGCGAGCCCCGTGTCGGCTTCGATGCGCGGCCACAGCAACTGGTGGACCTGCAGGCAGAGGTCCGAGTCCTCGCCGCTGTAGCGTGTGGCGATGTCCAGATCGACCTGGTCGAACGTGATGGCCTTGGCGCCCTTGCCGCACACCTGCTCATAGCTCAAGGTGTCGTCACGGCCGAGATGGCGCGTCACCAGGCTGTCGAGGCTGTGCGGCTTGTGCGCCTCCAGCACATAGCTCTGCAGCAGGGTGTCGTGGGTGTAGCCGCGCACGGCAATGCCGGCATTGGCGAGCACATGCCTGTCGTACTTGCTGTTCTGGCCGAGCTTGGGTTGATCGGCGTTTTCCAGCCAGGGCTTGAGCCGCGCCAGCACCTCGTCCAGCGGCAGTTGCGGCGGCGCATCCGCGTAGCGATGCGCGAGCGCAATATAAGCGGCTTCGCCAGGCTGCACGCATAGCGAGATGCCCACCAGGCGCGCACGCATCGGGTCGAGCGAATCGGTCTCGGTGTCGATGGCCGTGAGGGCGGCGGCGTCGATGCGCGCCAGCCAGTCGTCGAACTGGGCCCAGGTCAGCACGCAGGTGTAATGGCCGGGCAGGCGCGGCGACGTTGAAGCTGCGGGGCCGGCAGCGACGTCGGCCGACGCTGGCGCGGAGGCTTCATCCGACAGCAGCGAAGCCTGCGCGGACGGCCGCGCGGCTTGCAACTCGTGGGTGAATTTTTTCAGGCCGTAGCGCGTGAAAAAAGGCAGCAGCCCGGCGGCGTTTTCGGGTGCGAGCTGCAGGTCGGCCTGAATGTCGCGGGCGTAGCCGTCCAGATCGCAATCGGTGGCGATGGTCACCAGTTTGCGCGCCGTGGGCAGCCAGTCCAGGGCGTCACGCAGGCTCTGGCCGACGGCGCCGGCAATCGCGTCGGCGTTGGCCATGACGCCGTCGAGCGAGCCGTATTGGGTCAGCCATTTCACCGCCGTTTTCGGCCCGACCTTGCTCACGCCCGGGACGTTGTCGACCGCGTCGCCCACCAGGGTGAGGTAATCGACGATGCGCTCGGGCGGAACACCGAATCTGGCCACCACACCGGCAACGTCCTGCACCTCGTTGCTCATGGTGTTGACCAAGGTGATGTGGTCGTTCACCAATTGCGCCAGGTCCTTGTCGCCGGTGGACACCAGGGTGCGCAGCCCCAGGGCATGCGCACGCACGGCAAGGGTGCCGATGACGTCGTCGGCCTCGACTCCGGGCACCTCCAACAGCGGCCAGCCCATCAGCCGAACCGCCTCGTGAATGACGCCGATCTGTTGCGCCAACTCGGGCGGCATCGGTGCGCGCTGCGCCTTGTAGTCGGCATACATGGCATCGCGGAAGGTTGGGCCTTTGGCGTCGAACACGCAAGCCGCGAAACGGTAGCCTTTGGCCGGCGGGTACTGCTCGCGCAGACGCCGCAGCATGGCCACCATGCCGTAGAGCGCGCCGGTGGGTTCTCCCTGCGGGCCGCGCAAATCGGGCATGGCATGGAAGGCGCGGTAGAGGTAGCTGGAGCCGTCCACCAGCAGCAGAGTCGCGGCGTTGTCGGGTTGGGTCGTCATGGGCGCGATTATCGGCTGCAGCCGTGCCAGACGGCGTCGCCCATGGCAGGCATGGACTTGCCATCCTGCTGCGCCGGCAGCGGGATGTGCCGACCGTTAAAATCAGGGGCATGAAACTCCCTCGCACTGTCGTACGTATCGCCACCCAGTTCGCCACGTTCGCTGCGTTGCTCGCAGCGCTCGAATGCAGCGGCACGCAAGCCTGGGCCGTGACCCCCTCGCCAGCCAGTTCCTCCCCGCGCAGCGGTCTGTCGCCGGCTGCGCGCCTGGCTGACACGCAACCCGCGCCCAAATTTCCCGAGCCGGTGGTGCGCAATCACGTGACGCAAGACCGCTCGGTGCGGATTCAGGAGCAACAGGTGCGCGGAGCCACCACCCAAATTCACGTGCAACCGCTGCATGGCGGCCCTGCCTACAACATCGTGCCGCCCGATGTATCGTCCAGCACCGACCCTGCCAACATGCAGGGTCGCATGCAGTGGACCATCGGCACCTTCAAATGACAACGGGCCGGGCCCAAGGCCGGCGCCTGCCGCGAGTTCTCTCGTCCTCCCTCGCCTCGTCGCCATGATTGAGCAAGGTGGCTGCGCCGGCGGTCTGAACACCCCGTATTGATTCCCCATGGCCGTCTTCACCACGCTCGGCGCCGCCGAAGTCCAGACCTTCCTGAGCGGTTTCGATCTCGGCTCGCTGACCGCGTTGCAAGGGATCACGAGCGGCATCGAAAACACCAACTATTTCGTCACGACCACGCACGGACGCTTCGTGCTGACGCTGTTCGAGCGGCTGAGCGCCGAGCAGCTTCCGTTCTACCTGCGACTGATGCATCACCTCGCAGCGCACGCCATTCCCGTGCCCGACCCGATGGCCGACCGCGAAGGCCGCATCCTGCACCAACTCAAGGGCAAACCGGCGGCTCTGGTCACGCGTCTTCCCGGCCATAGCGAACTGCAACCGGAGGCCGCGCATTGCGCGCAGATCGGGACCTGCCTGGCCCGCATGCATCTGGCGGCGAGGGATTTTCCGCTGTTGCAAGCCAATCTCCGCGGCTTGGCCTGGCAGCAGCAGACCATTCCGCTGGTGCTGCCGCATCTCGGCGCAGCCCAGCGCAACTTGCTGCAAGCCGAGCTCACCCATCAAACCGCATTGGCCGCAA
This sequence comes from Pseudomonadota bacterium, assembly GCA_021783435.1. The sequence continues at coordinate 51,561 of JAJXUC010000002.1, forward strand.
GTCCCGCGTTCGCGCAGTTGCCGCGCGGCGCCGTGCATGCCGATCTGTTTCGTGACAACGCCTTGTTCGAAGACGGCCGGCTCTCGGGCGTATTCGACTGGTATTTCGCCGGCAGCGACACCTGGGTGTTCGATCTGGCCGTGGCCCTGAACGACTGGTGCATCGATCTAGCCACCGGCGCGCTGGACGCCGAGCGCTGCAAGGCCCTGCTCGATGCCTACCAGCATGTGCGGCCCTTGCTGGCCGCGGAATCGACCTTGCTGCCCGACGCCTTGCGCGCCGCGGCGCTGCGCTTCTGGACCTCGCGCCTGGCCGACTTTCACCTGCCGCGCGACGCCCATCTGCTGAAAGCCCACGACCCGACGCATTTCGAGCGCGTGCTGCGCCAGCGCGTCCAGGCCGCCAATCATGGGGCAGCGCTGCTTGCCTGAAACACGACAGGAAGACTGCGGCATGCAACGCCAAGCGGACGCGAGACTGACTCCGACCCCGGAACAGCCGCGCCCTTTGTCCGATCTTCCCGGGCCTCGTGGGCTGCCTTGGGTGGGCCAGGCGTGGCGGCTTCGCCCTGACAGGCTGCACCTCCAGCTTGAAGCCTGGGGCCGGCAATACGGGCCCTGCTACCAGTTCCGCTTCGGCCCGCGCACGATCTTGGTCGTGTCCAGCCACGCCACCATTCAAACGCTGTTGCGCGACCGACCCGAACGCTTTCGCCGCCCCCTGCTGGGCGGGCGCATCGCGCGTGAAATGGGCTTCGACGAAGGCCTGTTCTTCGCCAACGACGAGACCTGGCAGCGCCAGCGCCGCATGGTCATGGCTGGCCTCGACCCGGGCCATGTCAAGGCCTACTTCCCGACCCTGCTGAACGTGACCCTGCGCCTGCGTTCGCGCTGGCAGGCCGCTGCACGCAACGGATCCCGGATCGACCTGCAAGCCGATCTCATGCGCTTCACCGTGGATGCCAGCGCCGGCCTGGCTTTCGGCATGGACGTCAATACCCTCGAATCCGACGACGATGTCATTCAGCGGCATCTGAACCGCATTTTCCCGAAGCTGCACAGGCGCGGCTTGGCGCTGCTGCCCTACTGGCGCTATGTCCGCCTGCCCTCCGACCGCGCGCTGGACCGCAGCGTCTCCGCCGTGCAGCAGGCGATTCGGGGCTTCATTGCCGATGCCCGCCAGCGCCTGCAGCGCGACCCCACCCTGCGCGAGCGGCCGCGCAATCTGCTCGAGGCCATGATCTGCGCCGCAGACCGTGCCGACAGCGACGTCAATGATCACGACGTGGCCGGCAACGTCATCGTGCTCCTGCTGGCCGGCGAGGACACCACGGCCAACACCCTGGCCTGGATGATCGAACTGCTGCATCGCCACCCGCAGGCGCTTGAGCGTGCCCGCGCCGAAGTCCGCCGCCTGGCGCCCGACCCCGCAGGCTTCACCCCCGAGCAAATGGCCTCGCTGGACTATCTCGACGCCTGCGTCCAAGAGACCATGCGCCTCAAGCCCGTCGCCCCATTGCTGCTGGTGCAGGCCGTGAACGACACCACGGTTGCCGACGTCCGGGTGCCGGCGGATACCGTGGTGTTCGCCCTCATGCGCCACGACAGCCTGGATGCCCGCGAGTTCCCCGACCCCACCGCGTTCAAACCCGAGCGCTGGCTGAGCGCCGACCCAGCGGCTCCCAGTGCCGCCTCGAAGCGCATCAGCATGCCCTTCGGCGCCGGCCCGCGCATCTGTCCCGGGCGCTACCTGGCCCTGTTGGAGATGAAAATGGCCATGGCGATGCTGCTGGGCGGCTTCGGGATCGAAACCGTCGGTCCGACTGCTGGCGGCGCCACGCGCGAACACCTGTCCTTCAGCATGGGGCCGGTTGGTTTGCACATGCGCTTACGCCCCTTGCACGCAGAGTTTCAACGACAGGCCGCCGACGTCGCGTGACGATCGCGCAGGCCCATGCGGCGCCAGACGCGCTTCTACAATCCGGCTACGTTTTCTGCCTTGCCTTGTTTTTGCGCATGCAGTCATTGCGCGACATCCCCGCTTCAATCCCGCCTTTCACCCCAGGTTGTCCTTTTTCCGGCCCGTCCAGGGCTCATCACCATGCAATTGCGCACCGTCCCCGCCCGCGAGGGCCTGAGTTGGGTCAAGCTGGGTTTTGTCTGGCTGTTTCGCCAGCCCTGGAGCGTCATGCTGATGATGGGCAGCTACATCCTCGTCGTCGGGCTGTTCTCCATGCTGCCCGTCATGGGCGGCCTCGTGCCCCTCCTGGTGGCACAAATCGCCACCGTGGGTTTCCTGCTCGCGTCACGGCAAATCGTGCGTGGCGAAACGGTATGGCCCACCGTGCTGCTGGCCGGGCTGCGTGAAAGCCGTACGCGTGCGCGTGCCCTGCTGGCTCTGGGTGTGCTCTACGCCGCCGCCGTGGTGGGCGTGCTCGCCGTGGCTTCGCTGATGGATGGCGGCGCGTTACTGCGTCTGCTGCTGTTCGGCGCCATGCCGGCGCAGACCCTGGTGAAAAGCGGCGTGCTGCGTGGTGCAGCAGTGGTGGCGACCCTCAGCTACATCCCGGTGTCCATGGCCTTCTGGTTCGCGCCACCGCTGGTGAGCTGGCATGGCATGGGGCCTTGGCAGGCGCTGTTCACCAGCTTCGTCATCTGCCTGCGCAACTTGCGTGCCTTCATGCTCTACGCCATGCAATGGTTCTTGCTGTTTGCAACGGTTCCGCTGCTGGTGGTGACACTGGCCCAGGTGATGGGCGCCAGCGCCGAAGCGGCCACCCTGCTGAGTTTTCCCATGGCTTTGATGCTGTTCCTGGCCTTCATTCTGTCGTTCTACGGCAGCGTGCAAAGCCTGCTACCCGATTCGGAGTCCAGTTCTGTGGCGTTGCGTGGCAGGCCACCGCAAGCGCCGCACTGAGAATGCAACAGGCCGACACCGTATGCTTCGCTTTGTCACATCTTGACATGCCGAATGACGAGGTCACCATGCGCCGACTGCTGCTTGCCGCCCTGCTGCTGCTCACCACCGCCTTGAGCGGCTGCGGTTACAACGCACTGCAACGCCAGGATGAGCAGGTCAAGGCATCCTGGGCCGAAGTGCTCAACCAGTATCAACGCCGCGCCGATCTGGTGCCCAACCTGGTGGCCACGGTCAAAGGGTATGCCAGCCATGAAAAGGACGTGCTGACGGAAGTGACCGCAGCGCGCGCCTCGGTGGGGTCCATCCAGGCCACGCCGGAACTGGTCAACGACCCCGCCGCCTTCGCCAAATTCCAGGCTGCCCAGCAGCAAATGACCAGCGCGCTGTCGCGCCTGCTCGTGGTGTCGGAGAATTACCCGCAGCTCAAGGCCGACGCATCCTTCCGCGACTTGCAGGCGCAGCTCGAGGGCACGGAAAACCGCATCACCGTGGCGCGCATGCGCTACATCGAGGCAGTGCAGGCCTACAACAACACGGTGCGCCAGTTCCCCGGCAACCTCACCGCCATGGCGTTCGGCTACAAAACCAAGGCCAGCTTCACGGTGGATAACGAAAAAGCCATCGCGACCCCGCCCACGGTTGACTTTGGTTCGACGTCACCGAAGCCCAAGCCAGCCAGCTCGCCGTGAGCGCGCAAGCATGAACGCCATGGAGTCTGCCACCATGGGGCATCGCGGCGGACGAGTTGCCGCCGCTTTCCGCTTCAAGGGCTGGCGGCGTCGCAGGTCTGGCGGGTGTCATGGCTTGTTGCTCGGCCTGCTGCTGTTGGCTTGCGCAACCCTGCTGCCGGCCTGGGCTTTGGTAGCCGTACCGCCGCTGACCACGCCCGTCACCGATCTCACCGGCACCCTGAGCGCCGACCAGGTGCAGGCGTTGGACCAGCAACTGCAGGCCTTCGCCACGCGCAAGGGCAGCCAGATCGCGGTGCTGATCGTGCCCACCACGCAGCCCGAGGCGATCGAGCTCTATTCCATACGCGTCACCGACGCCTGGAAGCTGGGGCGCAAAGGCGTCGACGACGGCGTGCTGCTGCTCGTGGCCAAGGACGACCGCGCGGTGCGCATCGAGGTGGGTTACGGGCTGGAAGGCACCATCCCCGACGCCATCGCCAAGCGCATCGTGGCCGAGACCATCACGCCGGACTTCCAAGCGGGACGATTCGACGCCGGCATCCAGGCCGGTGTCAGCCAACTCATGCGCTTGATCGACGGTGAGCCCTTGCCGCCACCTCGACAGGTCGCTGCGCACGACCAGGAGCCGCCACTGCAGTTGGCCTTCTTCGTGGTGTTCGGCGCCGTGGTGCTGGGCCAGGCGCTGCGCGCCGTGCTCGGCCGCCTGCTCGGTGCCGGTGCTTCGGCTGTGGTCGCGGGCATTGGCGGCTGGCTGCTGATCGGCTCTGGACTGCTCGCTGGAGGGGCGGCGCTGTTGGCCTTTTTTGCCGTGTTCAGTGGCATGCGTTTCGGCGGGCCGGGTGGTTTCGGAGCGGGCGGCTTTGGCGGAAGCGGAAGTGGCGGTTTTGGCAGCGGCAATGGTGGCGGGTTCTCCGGAGGCGGCGGCGGTTTCGGCGGTGGCGGCGCCTCGGGGCGGTGGTAACCATGAAGACCAAGCAATGGCTGCGCCATGCCTTCTACCCCACGGCGCGGGTTCACAGAGCGTTCCCACGATCGGCCATGAGGACCATTGCGCAGGCGATCCATGCTGCCGAAGGCCGGCATGACGGTGAGATCCGGGTGGCCCTGGAAGGAGCCCTCGACTGGCCGGAGCTTTGGCACGGCATCACACCGCGAGCGCGAGCCATCGAACTGTTTGCGCGCCTCCATGTCTGGGACACCGCCGAGAACAATGGCGTATTGATCTATCTGCTGTTGGCCGAGCGTGCCGTGGAAATCATTGCCGATCGCGGCATCGCATCCCGGGTTGATCCGGCGCAGTGGCAAGCCCTGTGTCGAAGCATGGAGCACGGTTTGCGCGAAGGCCGGCATCTCGACGCCGTGCTTGTGGGTGTGGCTGGTGTCAGCGCCTTGCTGGCGGAGCATGGCGCGTCGTCACCAACCCGGCGTCGCAACGAACTCGGTGATTGGCCGGTGGTCGTCAAGCGTTGACGCTTCGTCGTGCGCCGGGACCAGTCTCGATCAGCCCCGGCCTTCATCGTCGCAGCCCCAAGGCTCAGCCCTGCACGGCCACTTCGGCCAGCATGCGCCGGACCTGAACATGCCAGTGCGGCAGCGCAAGCCCCAACGCGGCCTGCAGCCGACCGCAGTCCAGCCTGGAATTGGCCGGACGTGGCGCGGGCAGCGGGTAATCGGCCGTGGCGATGGGTTCCACCGCTTCGGCCCCGCAGCGCAGTGCCACACCGTGGGCGGCGGCCTGCTGCAGCACGAACTGGGCATAGCCATGCCAGGACGTGCTGCCGCCGGCAGTGAGATGGTAGAGGCCGGGCCAGGTGCCTATGGCGGTGGCGAACGATGCGTCGGTCTGCACCCGGTGCAGGGCCAGCGCGGTGACGTCGGCAATGAGTTCGGCGCTGGTGGGGGCGCCGAACTGGTCGGCGACCACGCGCAGATGTTCTCGCTCCCGTGCCAGCTTGAGCATGGTCTTGGCGAAGTTGCCGCCGCGCGCGGCATAGACCCAGGAGGTGCGAAAGATGAAGTGCCGGCAGCCGCTTTGTGCAATGGCCTGTTCACCGGCCAGCTTGCTGTGACCATAGACGCTGCGCGGCTTGGGGGCATCAAGCTCGGTGTAGGGCGCGGGCTTGCTGCCGTCGAACACATAGTCGGTGGAGTAGTGCACCAGCCAGGCGTTGTGGGCAGCGGCGTAGTCGGCCAGGAGTCTCGGCGCCTCGGCATTGATGCGCTGCGCCAGCGCGGGCTCGCTCTGGGCCTTGTCCACCGCGGTGTAGGCCGCAGCATTGACGAGGACGTCGGGCTGCTCGCGCTCGAGCGTGGCGCGCAGCGCGGCCAGGTCGCCCAGATCGGCCTGGCTGCGGTTCATCGCCAGCACCGAGCCCAGGGGGAGCAAGGCCCGGCGCAACTCCCAGCCGAGCTGGCCATCGGCACCCAGCAGCAGGATGCGCGGCGGCCGGCCGGTGTGGGCATGCGCAGGCACGGCGTTGGCACTCATGCTGCGGCGCCCGCGGTGTGAACCGCACTGCCGTACTGCTGGCCGACCCACTGCCGATACGCGCCGCTGGTGACGTGGGCCACCCAGTCGGGATGGTCCAGATACCACTGCACCGTGCGCTTGAGACCCGTGGCGAAGGTCTCCTGCGGCGTCCAGCCGAGTTCGGCTGCGATCTTGCGGGCGTCGATGGCGTAGCGGCGGTCGTGGCCGGGGCGGTCGGCCACAAAGGTGATCTGGGTCTTGTAGCTGGAGCCGTCGGCCTTCGGGCGCAAGCCGTCGAGCAGCTCGCACAGGGTGTGCACCACGTCGAGGTTCTTCACCTCGTTGCCGCCGCCGACGTTGTAGGTCTCCCCCAGGGTGCCGGCCTGCAGCACGCGGGCGATGGCGCGGCAGTGGTCATCGACATACAGCCAGTCGCGCACGTTCTGGCCGTCACCGTACACCGGCAGGGGCTTGCCGGCCAGGGCGTTGTGGATCATCAGCGGGATGAGCTTCTCGGGGAACTGGTAGGGGCCGTAGTTGTTGGAGCAGTTGGTGGTGAGCACCGGCAGGCCGTAGGTGTGGTGCCAGGCGCGCACGAGGTGGTCGCTGGCGGCCTTGCTGGCGCTGTAGGGGCTGTTGGGGGCGTAGGGGGTGGTCTCGGCGAAGGCGGGGTCGGTGGGGCCGAGGCTGCCGTAGACCTCGTCGGTGGAGACGTGCAGGAAGCGCAAGGCGGCCTTCTCGGCTTCAGGCAGTGACATCCAATACGCGCGGGTGGCTTCGAGCAGCTCGAAGGTGCCTTGCACATTGGTGCGGATGAAGTCGCCGGGGCCGTGGATGGAGCGGTCCACATGGCTCTCGGCGGCGAAGTGCAGGATGGCGCGCGGGCGGTGCCGGGCCAGCAGCGCGGCCACCGTGGGGCGGTCGCCGATGTCGACCTGGGCCAGGGAATAGCGCGCATCGCCCTGCACGCTGGCCAGGCTCTCCAGGTTGCCGGCGTAGGTGAGTGCGTCCAGCACGAGCACGGGCTCCTGCGACTGACTCAGCCAGTGATGAACGAAATTGGCGCCGATGAAGCCGGCGGCTCCGGTGAGGACAATCATGGAAACCTCGCAAAGGTGAACAAACGGCCACTGGGACGCCGCGCAGGCGGGACTGACCAGCCTGGAATTCTAGGCAGCCCTGCGAAATGCTCGGCTCCAGGCCCATGCCGAACCCGCACGGGCCGATAGAATCGGCCGCCTGAATGCGCCAGCGCGTTCAGGCCCTCCCCCTGTCTGCTCCGCACGGCGCCGCGGCGTTCGCCCGGTGCCTCGGTCAAGCGTGCCAGGCGAGGCGGCTCCCCATCTGCGCCACCCTTCGATATGCCCACACGCACCACCATCGACACCTCAGGCCTGCGCCTCGAGTTCTCCCGCCATGGCGCGCAGGCACTGGCTACGGCGCACACCACGCTGGCTACCCTGCCCCAGAACCCGATGGATCTGGTCCGCGACACGGTGCTCAACGGCAGTGAGGGGCGTCCGGCCTGGCATGTGCTCTCGCGCCTGGGTGCGCGGGGTGACGATCAAGCCTCGCAAGCCGCCGCCGACTTCCTGCACGCCGAGCACGCACGCATGGCCGATTGGGCCGAACGCCTGGTGGCCAACGCCGGAGCCGACGGGCTCGACGTCATCCACCTCGGTGCCGGTGGCTCCGAAACGCCGATGCTGGCGCTCTACACCGCGCTTGCGGTGCTGCAGCCGTCGCGCTGCCGCATCCATTGGGTGGCCAATCTGGACGGCTCCACGCTGGAGGCCGTGCTCGCCACCGCCAAGCCCGCCCACACCTGGGTGCTGATCAACAGCAAGTCCTTCCGCACCCAGGAAGTCATGCGCAATGCCGACGCCGTGGTGCGCTGGCTGTCGGGCCATCTGGGCGCCGAGGCAGCGCGCGCGCGGCTGGTGGCGCTGACCGCCAACGCCGACCTGGCGCACCAGCGCTTCGGCATGCCCACGGCACAGGTGTTCCGCTCGCTGCAGGAGATCGGCGGACGCTTCTCGGTCTGGAGCGCGCACGGCATGGTGCTGCTGCTGGCCTTCGGCCGCGACATCTTCGACCAGTTTCACGCCGGCGCAAGAGCGATGGACGAACACTTCCTCGGCACCCCGCTCAACGCCTCGGGCCCGGGACTGATGGCCGGGCTGTCGCATGCCTACCGCGTGCGCTTCGGCCTGCCGCTGCTGTCCATCGGGCTGTATGGCGACGCCTTCTCGCATGTGCCGCTGTATCTGCAGCAATTGCTCATGGAGTCGCTGGGCAAGTCCACCAGCGCCGACGGCGCCCAGCCCGTGCATGTCAGCGGCCCTGCCGTCATCAGCGGCGTGGGCACGCCGGTGCAGCACACCTACTTCCAGCTCTTGCATCAGGCCGCGGTGCCGGTGTTTCACGAGATCATCGCCGTCGCCCGTCCCTGGCATGCGCGCCTGCCCGAGCATCTGGCGCTGCTGGCCAATGCACTGGGCCAGGCGGACGCGCTGTGGAACGGCAAGGATGCCTCGAGTTGGCAGACCGAGCTGATGGCCCAGGGCATGACACCCGATGCCGCCGCCCGCGCCGCCCGCCACCGCGCCTGTCCCGGCGGGCGGCCGTCCACCTTCATCTGGATGGAGCAGCTCACGCCCTATCACCTGGGCTCGCTGCTGGCGCTGTACGAACACCGCACCGTGGTGGAAGGCTGGCTCTACGGCATCAACCCCTTCGATCAATGGGGCGTGGAACTGGGCAAAACCCTGGCCGGCAGGATCGAGCACGCCCTGCTGGCGCAAAACGCCCAAGGTCTGAGTGCCGAGACCGCCGCTTCGCTGCTCTACCTCCGAGAACAACACGCATGAACCCCAAAGAACCCGCCGCCTCCGTCACCCCGGGCGACGCACAAGCCTCCACCTCATCCCTGCTCGCCGAACGCCGCGCCAAACTCGCCGCGCTGCGTGCGCAAGGCAACGCCTACCCGAACGACTTCAAACCCGACGCCCAGGCTGCATCCTTGCATACCGAGTACGACGCGCTGGAACCGGATGCCGTGCTGGCGGCGGCGCGGCGGGTGCACATCGCGGGGCGGCTGATGCTCAAGCGGGTGATGGGCAAGGCCAGCTTCGGCACGCTGCAGGACAGCGGCGGACGCCTGCAGATCCATGTCAGCAACGACCATACCGGCGAAGCCGGACACGCGGCGTTCAAGCACTTCGACCTCGGCGACATCGTGGGTTGCGAAGGCTTGCTGTTCAAGACACGCACCGGTGAGCTCACGGTGCAAGCCACGCAGGTGCGCCTGCTGGCGAAGAACCTGCAACCCCTGCCCGACAAGTTTCACGGCCTGGAGGACGTGGAAACGCGCTACCGCCAGCGTTATGTCGACCTGGTGGTGACGCCAGAGGCGCGCCAGCGTTTCGTGCAGCGCGGGCGCATCGTCTCAGCCCTGCGCCATGCCATGGAGGAGGCCGGTTTCGTCGAAGTCGAGACCCCCATGCTCCACCCCATTCCGGGCGGCGCCAACGCCAAGCCTTTCGTCACGCACCACAACGCGCTCGACCAGCAGATGTTCCTGCGCATCGCTCCCGAGCTTTACCTCAAGCGCCTGGTGGTGGGTGGCTTTGAACGGGTGTTCGAGATCAACCGCAACTTCCGCAACGAGGGCATCTCGGTACGCCACAACCCCGAGTTCACCATGATGGAGTTCTACGCCGCCTACTGGAACCACCGCGACATGATGGACTACACCGAAGCGCTCATCCGCCAGGCCGCGATTCGCGCCTGCGGCACCGCGCGCCTGCCCTACCAGGGCCGCGAAGTCGACCTCGAAGCGCCATTCGCTCGCATGAGCGTGCGCGATTCGCTGGTGCAGGTCGCCGGGCTCAGCCTGGCCGAAGCCACGGATCCCGCCGTGCTGCGTGCGCGCATCCAAGCCGCCGGCGCCAAGGCCCCGGCGCACTGGAGCCTGGCCGAATTGCAATTCGGCCTGTTCGAGGCGGTGGCGGAGGCCCAGTTGTGGCAGCCCACCTTCATCGTCGACTATCCGGTGGAGGTCTCGCCGCTGGCGCGCGCCAGCGATGCCGACCCCGGCATCACCGAGCGCTTCGAGCTGTTCGCCACCGGGCGTGAGATCGCCAACGGATTTTCCGAACTCAACGACCCTGAAGACCAGGCTGCGCGCTTCGCCACCCAGGCCGCCAACAAAGACGCCGGCGACGAGGAAGCGATGTATTACGACGCCGACTACATCCGCGCGCTCGAGGTGGGCATGCCGCCCACGGGCGGCTGCGGCATCGGCATCGATCGGCTGGTGATGCTGCTGACCGACGCCCCGAGCATCCGCGACGTCATCCTGTTCCCGGCCCTGCGCCGCCAAGCCGACTGAACGCGACATGGCCGCCGCCATGAAACGCTTGCGCCGCAAAGCCGCCGGCCAGCCCTTCATCTGCCAGGACCGCGGCGAAGTTTCGCTGCACTTCGGCATGGCCACGGTGCAAAGCCGCATGCGTGTGGCGACACCCGACAAACTGGTGCTGGACTACACGCGCAGCATGATGGCCTTCTTGCTGCTGGCGGCCGAACCCAGGCATATCGTGATGCTGGGTCTGGGCGGTGGCTCGCTGGCGAAATACTGCCACGCCCAACTGCCGCACACCCGTTTCACGGCGCTGGAAATCAGCCCTGAGGTCATCGCCATGCGCGACTTGTTCGCCATCCCGCCCGACGACGAGCGGCTTCAGGTGCTGTGCGTCGACGGCGCCGCCTGGCTGCACGACAATCCGGCTTGCTGCGATGTCCTCATGCTCGACGGCTTCGACGCCGATGGTCTGCCGCCCGCGCTGTGCAGCCAGGCCTTCTTCGACAACTGTGCCGCCGCACTGCAACCCGGCGGTGTGCTGGTGTCGAACATCTGGGCCAAGGACAGCCTGCGTGACGTTCTGGTGCAACGGCTGCGTCAGAGCTTCGGCGAGCATGTCGCCACCATCCTGGCGGAAGACGGCGAAAACACCATCGCCTTGGCCAGCAAGCAGGCCACGCTGCCATGTGCCGCCGTGTTGCACGAGCGCGCGTGCCAACTCACGCCCAGGCATGCGGTGGACCTGTGCGGCAGCGCCGCCCAACTGGCACAGGCCCTGGCCGCGGCCACCAAGGCAAACGCCTTGCACGAACCCGCCAGGCTTTGACCGGATACGCATCCCTGCGCAGCGGTTTCAACCCTGGCGTAGCAACGCCACAATGTCGTCCTTGAGCTTGAGCCGATCCAGCCGCAGCATGTGAAGCCGGGCATCGTCGGCCGACTCCTTGCCGCGCTCGATGCGCACGATTTCCGCGTTCACCGCATCGAAGCGCGCGCACAGCGCGTCGAAATGGCCGTTGCGCTCCCGCAGCGCGACGATCGCTTTTGCCTCCTCGGGAAATTCGCGCAGCAAATCATGGTGATCCATCCACATGGCGAGCTCCAGGTTGTCCGTCTGCCGATCTTAGGGCCTGTCCGCTCCGGCCTGCCCGCAGCATTGCCGACTTGGCCTTGGGCGCTGCAACTGCAAGCCGCGACGCCCATCCGCAGGGGCCCGCCCGCTTGCGACGCTGTCACAAACCTTGGGTAAAGTCAGCGCATCACCGAGCACAAGCAAAGCTTGCAGCAGCCACAACCGTTCGAGGACGCCCTGATGCATTCACCCCTGCATGTGATTTTCTGGCGTCATGCCGAAGCCGAAGACATCGACGCATGCGGCGATGTCGACGCGGACGCTCAGGCCGATCTGCGCCGCGCTCTCACCCGCCAGGGCCAACGCGACGCCAGCCGCGTGGCCGCATGGATCAAGGCCCATGTGCCCAAACCCTGGGTGGTGTGCGCCAGTCCGGCGTTGCGTGCACGGCAGACGGCGATGGCGCTGGTGGATTACCCCGTGGACGAACCGCGCCTTGCGCCCGACCGCGGTGTGGACGATCTGTTCGCCGCGATCACCGCTCACGACGACGCCCACAACGCCCTGGTGCTGTGCGGCCACCAGCCCACTATCGGGCGCGCCGCCTTGCGCTGGCTCAGCGGTTGCGAGCGAGCCTTCAGCCTGCGCAAGAGCGGGCTCGTCTGGGTGGCCGAGCGCCAGCGCGACAGCAGTTCCGCCCGCGTGCTGCGTGCCTGCATCAGCGCCGATCTCCTGGATTGACGCGCGCTGGCCGCGGCCTGTCCCACGGCACGAGATTGGCGACCAGATGCGAAATCTGCAACCAACAATGTCTGCGCCGCGTGGAACCCCCCTTTCAGCGGTGGTCATCGATACGATGAAGTGACTGTGCCGAGCAGGGTGCCTGCAGGGCGCTTCTCATCTCCCCGACATGGTGAACCACGCTCGCCCGCAAGGTCCAGTTGAGCATGCCGAGCCGATTCCGCGACGACGAAAGATCAGCCATGTCTTCCCTCCCCATGCAGCGCACAAACCCAGTGGCGGGTGAACCGTCCGCCCTTGGATCGGGCGCCAGCCCTGCTGTGCCGACAACCCTGGACGTGGTGCGTGCCAGCGATTTGCCCTATGCCGATTTTCTCCAGCATTACCTGCGCGCGAACAGGCCGGTGGTCATCGACAACGCCGTGACTGCCTGGCCCGCGCTGCGGAAATGGACACCGCACTATTTCAAGCAGAACTTCGGCCAGCATCCAGTCCAGGTGTCCTACACCAAGCGCATGACCTTCGCTGATTTTGCCGATGCCGTGCTGGCCTCCAGTGAGCAGAGCCCCGGCCCTTATTTGTTTCGACTTTTTTTCCACGAGCACCTGCCCGAGTTGCTGCCCGACCTCATCCCGCAGAATGTCTACGGCTTTCCGCTGCGGCACATCAGCCCACTCATGCCTGAACGCTGGAGGCGCCCCGACGGTTTTCTCAAGCTGCTGATGGGCGGTCCCGGCAGCAAATTTCCGGTGATGCACTACGACCTGGAGCACGCCCATGCGCAGATCACGGAAATCTACGGAGAAAAAGAGTATTACCTGTTTCCGCCCGAAGACACGCCCTATCTCTACCCCTCGCCGGTTCAGCCCAACCTGTCGCAAATCGACCAGCCGCACAAGCCTGACCTGCAGCGCTTTCCGCGTGTCGCACAAGCCTCGCCGCACCACACCGTGCTCAAGCCGGGGCAGATGATTTTCATCCCCATGGGCTGGTGGCACGCAGCGCGGCCACTTTCCATTTCCATTTCGGTTTGCACCGCCATCTTGGACCGCTCGAACTGGCCCGGCTTCGTGCACGATGTCTGCGACAACAACATCACCCCGCAAGGTCGGCCATTCAAGCGCCTGCTCAAGCGCAGTTATCTGCAGAGCGCCGGTGCCGTGATGCATGCGATGGAAAATCTGCAAACAACCGCGCCAAACCTGGCGCGCGCCCTTGTTTTCCCGGCCAAGCTCGCACCCATTTCCGCAGAAGTCAGCCCCGAGCCTTCGGCACGACCGCTGAACATCCGCATACCCACCGCCTGAGGCGGCACGAGGCCGATTCCTGCGCTCATGCGCGACGCGATGCGCCGGCTCCGACAGGCTGGGCAAGTCGGTGAACGACGCGCCTGCAACGTGTCATCACATCGTCATGTGACCATCATCGAACCGTCACATCCTGTTCGTATCGTATGGATAGGAACAGGAGTCATCGATGCACGATCACCGAGAAGTCGAGCCGGGCCTACGGATCTTCCACGAGCCGGAATCGCCCCAGGGGAAAAACCAGGCTCATGCCGGGCGCAGAGCTGTCGCAGGTGGCGAATATGCTGCCGACTGCACAGGACTGACCATGGCCTGGGCGCGCCAGCCACACGAAGTCCTCGAGGCCCAGCGGCTGCGCTGGAAAGTGTTCGCGGATGAGCTTGGGGCGCGCATCGCCACACCTTCACCCGGTTACGACATCGACATCTTCGACCCGTATTGCGATCACCTGCTGGTGCGCAACGCCGAGGGCTTGTTGGTGGGGACTTACCGCGTGCTGCCGCCGCACCAGGCCCAGCGCGTGGGCGGACTCTATTCAGAGACCGAGTTTGACATCACCCGTCTGGTGCACCTGCGCCCACGCCTGTTGGAACTGGGGCGTTCCTGCGTGCACCAGGGCTACCGCAGCGGCGCCGTCATCATGGCGTTGTGGGCCGGCCTGGCGCAGTACATGCGAAGCAACGGGCTGGACGCGATGATCGGCTGCGCCAGCGTGTCCATGCGCGACGGCGGGCATTACGCCGCCAGCCTCTGGGCACGGCTGCGCCAGACCCATCTCGCCGCGGTGGAGGATCACATGCAACCGCGCCTGCCGCTGCCGGTGGCCAGCCTGCGGCAGGATGTGCCAACCGAAGCCCCGCCGCTGCTCAAAGGCTATCTGCGGGTGGGGGCCAGGATCTGTGGCGCGCCCGCCTGGGACCCGGACTTCAACACCGCCGACTTCCCCTTGCTGATGCGCCTGGCGGATGTGAACCCGCGCTACGCGCGCCATTTCCTGCATGCCGCGGACACCCGAGCGAGCCTGGCGGCGGTGTAGACATCACACCGTTGCAACGGTGTCGAGATGCAATTCGACCCCGGCACGCTGCCACTCGGCAACCTCCTGCTCGAGGCTGTACTGCGTCAGCGGCGAGGCCTTCAGCCAGCGGGCGCCGACCTCGATGCGCGCGCCCTGCACACCGCTCATGCCCGTGCCGGGCTGCAGCCGCAGACCGCCGGGTTCGACATCGTGACGGTTGCGTGCCATGAGCACGGCCAGGCGCAGCGCCAGCACGGCGCGCAGGTCGAGATTGATGGTGTCCAGGCCGCCGAGCTTCTTCAGCTTGCCGCCATGGCTCAACACCATGTCGGCCATGGTCGCCTGCTCGCTGCGGGAAAAACCGGGCATGTCGGCATTGGCCACGATATAGGCTGAATGCTTGTGATACGCGCTGTGGGAAATAGACAGCCCCACCTCGTGCAGCGCGGCGGCCCAGCGCAATGTTTGCTGCTGAATCGAGGTCGCGTCCGGGTTGAGCTGCAGGAGCAAAGCCAGCGCCAGTTCCTCCACGCGCACAGCCTGTTTCACGTCCACGGCGTATCGCTGCATGAATTGCTGCACGGTGAGTTCGCGCATGTCCTGCTGCTGCTCCCGGCCGAGCAGGTCGTAGAGCACCCCGAGGCGCAAGCCGGCGTCGGTGGCTTCCATGTCCTTGATGCCAAGCTCCTCGAACACCCCGAGCATGATGGCGAGGCCACCGGGCGCCACGGGAATGCGGTCTGACTTGAGGCCGACCATCTTCAGGGTTTCAAGGTTGCCGGCACGCACATAGATTTTGCGCAGCTCGCGCAGGCCGGTGCGGGTGATGCCGAGAGACGGTCCATGCGGATTGAGTTGGTTGCCGACCAGGATGTCGGCCAGCGCACGCGCCGTGCCGCTGGAACCCACGGCGTTGGTCCAGCCGGTTTTGCGGAAGGCGCTCGCGATGATTTGCACCTCCCGCCGCGCGGCCAACTCGGCCGCCTTCATGCGCTGCTCATCCACCAGTCCGCCAGGGAAGAAGTCGCGGCTCATGGAGACGCAGCCGATGTAGAGCGACTCCATCAAGCGCGGCTCGTGGCCCTGGCCGATGATGAACTCCGTGGAGCCGCCGCCGATGTCGACCACCAGCCGGTTGCCCGCCGCAGGCGCCACCGAGTGCGCCGCGCCGATGTACACCAGCCGCGCCTCCTCGCGTCCGGCGATGACTTCGATGGGAAACCCCAGCGCCGCTTGGGCACGCTCCAGAAAGGCGTGCGCGTTCTTCGCCACGCGCACGGCGTTGGTGGCCACGGCGCGCACCCGCTCCGGCTGGAATTGGCGCAGGCGCTCGCCGAAGCGGCTGAGCGTGATCAGGGCGCGCTGTTGCGACTCTTCGGTGAGGTTCTTGTTGGCATCCAGCCCCGCCCCCAGGCGCACCGGTTCGCGCAGCGAATCCAGCGGATAGATCTGTGCGCCGTGGCTGTTCTCGCTGGCCTTGCCCACCAGCATGCGAAAACTGTTGGAGCCGAGATCGACCGCTGCCAGGTGTTGGATGTTCAAGGACATGAGCGCGATTGGAATGCCGGACAATGACAGGCGTTTGAAACTGTCATGGTGATTTCACAAAACAGTGACATCCTAAGCGCTCGTTGATGGCTTTCGCCCCGCCCTGCCAGCTTGTGCACAGCCCCATCCATGTCCGACTATCTCGATCCACGACTGCTCAATCGCGAACTCGGCATTCTCGCCTTCAACCGCAGAGTGCTGGCCCAGGCCGAAGACCCGGACATTCCGCCCCTTGAGCGCCTGCGCTATCTGTGCATCGTCTCGTCGAACATGGATGAATTCTTCG
Source organism: Pseudomonadota bacterium (assembly GCA_021783435.1). The sequence continues at coordinate 67,980 of JAJXUC010000002.1, forward strand.
AGACCCGCGTCGCGCAACTGCAGGATCTGCTGGAGCACGACAGCAACAGCATGACGCCCGACGGGCTGCGCGTGATCGATGCGCTGCAACTCGTCGCGGAGGAGGCGCACACCCTGGTCACCGATAAGTACCGCGTGCTGCAACAAGGCATCTACCCGCTGCTGCAATCGGTGGGCATACGCTTCGTCACCAGCGGCGAATGGACGCCGGCGCAACAGCATTGGGCACGCAGCTATTTCGAGCGCGAAGTGTTGCCGGTGCTCACCCCCATCGGCCTCGATCCGGCACACCCTTTCCCCAAGGTGCTGAACAAGAGTCTGAACTTCGCCGTACTGCTCGACGGTACCGATGCCTTCGGCCGCAATGTCGACCTGGGCGTCATCCAGGCGCCGCGCGCCCTGCCCCGGGTGCTGGCCATGCCGCAGGAACTGGGCCAGCACCGCTACAGCTTTGTGCTGCTGTCATCGCTGATGCAGGCTTTCGCCGGCGATTTGTTCAGAGGCTTGGGCGTGCTTGGCGTGCACCAGTTCCGCGTCACGCGCAACAGCGAGTTGTTCGTCGACGATGATGAAATCACCAATCTGCGCACCGCCCTGCAGGGCGAACTGCGGGCCCGCCATTACGGCGACGCCGTGCGCCTGGAAGTTGCCGCCGGTTGCCCGCAGCCCCTGGTGGAGCGGCTGATGCGCGAAAACGGGCTCAAGCCTGAGGACTGCTATCCGGTGGACGGGCCGGTGAATCTGATGCGCCTGCAAACCGTCATCGACATGGTGGCCGAGCCGGCGCTGAAATACATCCCGCACACACCGGCCCCCATCCCGCACTGGCCGGGGGCCGGTGCCGAGGTCTTCGATCGCATTCGCGCCGCCGACGTGCTGCTGCACCATCCCTACGACGAGTTCGCCCCGGTGGTGGACCTGGTGCGCGCCGCCGCGCGCGACCCCGACGTCCTGGCCATCAAGCAGACCATTTACCGCGCCGGCCACAACTCGGCGCTGATGGAGGCGCTGATCGAAGGCGCCCGCAACGGCAAGGAAGTGACCGTGGTGCTGGAGTTGATGGCGCGGCTCGACGAGGAAACCAACATCAACTGGGCCGCGCGCCTGGAGGCCGAAGGCGCGCATGTGGTGTACGGCGTGGTGGGCTTCAAATGCCATGCCAAGATGCTGATGGTGGTGCGGCGCGAAAAACGCGGCCGGCGCGCGTCGCAGCTGTGCCGCTACGTGCATGTGAGCACCGGCAACTACCACATGCGCACCGCCAGCCTCTACACCGATTTCGGCCTGATGACGTCCGACGAGGCCATTTGCGCCGACGTCAACCAGGTGTTCCTGGAAATCACCGGCTCATCGCAGTTCGAGCCACTCAAGCGACTGTGGCAGTCGCCGTTCTCGCTCCTGGACAACCTGCTCAAGGCCATCCGCAACGAGGCCCGTGTCGCCAGAGCGGGCAAGCGGGCGCGCATCTGGGCGCGGGTGAACGCGCTGCTGGAACCCACGGTGATCGAGGAGTTGTACAAGGCTTCGCAAGCCGGCGTTGACATTCGCCTGCTGGTGCGTGGGCCTTGCATGCTGCGACCCGGCGTGCCGGGGCTGTCGGAGACCATCCGTGTGCGCTCCATCATCGGCCGTTTCCTGGAGCATTCGCGGGTGTTCTATTTTTTCAACGGCGGCAAGGAAGACGTGTGGATTTCATCGGCCGACTGGATGGAGCGCAACCTGTTCCGCCGGGTTGAAATCGCCACCCCAGTGCTGGATCCCATGGCCAAGCGCAAGGTCATCGCCGAGGGTTTGAAGGTGCACTGGTCATGCCCGGGCAATGCCTGGGACATGAATGCGCAGGGCTTGTGGAAACGTCCGCGCGGAGGTCGCACGGGCCGTGGCAGTCATCAGGCGCTGATCGATTCGCGGTCGGCCTGAGGCGCGTCCAACGCCCCTGTGGCCTGGCCCGGCTTGGCCAAGTCCAGACGCGCCAGTGGGAAACGCACGCTGAATGTGCTGCCCAGCCCGGGTTGGCTGCTGATGCGCAGTTCCGACTGATGCCGCAACAACGCATGCTTGACGATGGCCAGCCCCAGCCCGGTGCCGCCGGATTCGCGCGAGCGCCCACGGTCCACGCGGTAGAAGCGCTCGGTCAAGCGAGGAATATGCTCCGGCGCAATGCCGATGCCCGTGTCGCTGACGCTGAACTCGGCGTAGGGGTCGCCGTAATCCGGATGCAGCACGCGCCAGGTGATGCGCACCTCGCCCCCCGGCGGGGTGTAGCGCACGGCGTTGCTCACCAAATTGCCGAACGCGCTGGTGAGCTCGGTGCGTGCGCCGCACAAACCGCCTGCGTCGGCACTGGCCTCGATGCGATGGCGCCCGGCCGACAGCGCGCGCGCGTCGGCTGCCAGCCGCTCGACCATCTGTCGCATGTCCATGCGTTCCTCGGCCGGTTGATGCGGGTCGCCTTCCAGGTGCGCCAGGGTCAGCAGGTCGTCGACCAGATGGCGCATGCGATCGGACTGCTCTTGCATCAGCCCGAGAACGTGGTTGCGCTCCGTGGCTGAAAATTCCAGGGTACGCAGGGATTCGACAAAACCGGCAATGACGGTGAGCGGCGTCTTGATCTCGTGCGAGACGTTGGCGACGAAGTCGCGCCGCATGGCCTCGGTGCGCTCGACCTGCGTGACGTCGCGCGACAGCAGCAACTTTTCGCCCTCGCCGTAGGGAATGATCTGCACACTCAGCAGCAAGGGACCATAGCTGCCGTTGCGACGCATCAGCAGCGGCTCGTCGAAGCGCTTGGAGCCCATGTAGGCAAAGAACTCGGGGTTGCGGATCAGGTGCACGGCATGCTGGCGCAGGTCACGCTTGGGATCCAGGCCGAAATGTGCTGCCGCGGTATCGTTGCACCAGTCGATCTGGTCGCTGGCGTCCATCAGGATCACGCCGTTGGGCGAAGCCTGCAGCGCCTCGATGAAGCGCTTGAGTTTGTCTTCCTCGTGCGCCACGCGTGTCTCCCACAGGCGCAACTGACGTGCGGCGCGATAGAGCATCTCGGCCCAGACGCCACGTGCCGTGGGAATGTTGTCATGTCGCGGCCATTTCAGCCATGCGAGGACACGAAGCTGCGCGGCGGTATCGGCGCCGATCACCACCAGCGCCACGGCGCAGGCTACGAACGCCGCGGGCAAAGGGCCGAACCACCAGCCGACGAGACCTGCGCTCACCAGCATCAGGACGATCACACCGATCAAACGGAAGAGGACGGCGCGCATGACGATTGGACGGGATGGCGGAGCAAGCGACGGGGAATGCGAGGAAAGTGGCGGACTGGGCCCGGGGCTGGTCGGATGCATCCTGCGGCGTGGCACCGCAAACGCGCAGCGGCGCCTCAGATACCGGCCGATACAGCAGCTTCAGGCACCGGGGGCGAGTTGCAACGCAGGCGCATTTTGCCGCAACGTGAAGCGATAGCCGGCGCCGCGCACGGTCTCGACCAGCTCTGCGCAATGCACGGGAGCCAGGGCTTCACGCAGGCGTTTGATATGCACGTCCACCGTGCGCTCCTCGATGAAGACATGGTCACCCCAAACCTTGTCGAGCAGGGAGCCTCGGCTGTGCACGCGCTCCGGGTGGGTCATCAGGAAGTGCAGCAACTTGAACTCGGTCGGCCCCAGGCGCAAGTCCATCTCACCCGCGCCTCCAGAGTAGGTGACGCGGCGCGTGGACGGGTCCATCGCCAGGCCGCCGGCACGCACCGGCTCGTCGGTCAACTGGGGCGAGCGCCGGCGCAGCACCGAGCGGATGCGGGCCAGCAACTCCTTGGGAGAGAACGGTTTCGTGATGTAGTCGTCAGCGCCCGCGTCGAGCCCGGCAATGGTGTCGGCCTCTTCGCTGCGCGCCGTCAGCAGGATGAGTGGGATGCTGCGGGTGCGGGCACCCTGGCGCAACTCCCGCGCCAGGGCCAGGCCGGACATGCCGGGCAGCATCCAGTCGATCAGCATGACGTCGGGCAGGATGTCTCGAATCAGGCGCAGGGCCTCTTCGGCGCTGCCGGCGAGAATCGGGCAGTGCCCTGCATGGCGCAGGTTGACCGCCAGCAGTTCGGCAATGGCTGGTTCATCTTCGACGACGAGAATATTGCTGGCCATGGTCATGTTCAAAGTGAGCTGGCCACCTCGTTGAAGGCGTCCTTGTTGTGGCGCACATCGGTGCCACGCACCACGTAGATGACGAACTCGGCGATGTTCTTGGCGTGGTCGCCGATGCGCTCGATGGCCTTGGCGATGAACACCAGATCCAGGCTGGCCGAGATGTTGCGCGGGTCTTCCATCACGTAGGTGATGAGCTTGCGCATGAACGAGTCGAACTCGTCGTCGATGGCCGTGTCGCCATGCACGATTTCCACCGCGGCCTTCTCGTCCAACCGGGCGAAGGCATCGAGCGCCTTGCGAATCTGGGCGATGGCCAGATCGGATTCGCGGGTGATTTCATTGAACGAGATGCCGAGGTTGGAGCCCGATTCGATCAGGTCGCGCGCCATGCGGGCGATGCGGTCCGCCTCGTCGCCGACACGCTCCAGGTTGGTGATGGTCTTAGAGATGGCCATCAACAGGCGCAGGTCGCGCGCCGTGGGCTGGCGCTTGGCGATGATCTGGGTGACATCGGCGTCGATCTCCACCTCCATCTGGTTCACACGCTTCTCGTTGAGCAGCACGCCGCGCGCCGCCTCGACGTCGAAGTGGCGCAGGGCGTACACCGCCTGCGCGATTTGCGATTCGACCAAGCCGCCCATCTCCAGCACCTGCGTGGAAATGGCACTGATCTCGGCATCGAACTGCGTGGAAATGTGCTTGTCACCCATGGTTGCTCTCCGCATCAGCCGAATCGGCCGGTGATGTAATCCTCGGTTTCCTGGCGCCTGGGCTTGAGGAAGATTTGATTGGTGTCGCCAAACTCGACCATCTCACCCAGATACATGTACGCGGTGTAGTCCGAAACCCGTGCCGCCTGCTGCATGTTGTGGGTGACGATGACGACCGTATAGTCTTTCTTCAACTCAGTCACCAATTCCTCCACCTTGGCCGTGGAAATGGGATCGAGTGCCGAGGTGGGTTCGTCGAGCAGCAGCACCTCGGGCTTGATGGCAATGCCTCGCGCAATGCACAGGCGCTGCTGCTGTCCGCCGGACAGGCTCATGCCGTTCTGCTGCAACTTGTCCTTCACTTCGTCCCACAAACCAGCGTTCTTCAGGCTGGCTTCCACGCGTTCGTCCATCTCAGCGCGACTGAGTTTTTCATAGAGACGGACACCGAACGCGATGTTCTCGTAGATCGACATGGGAAACGGTGTGGGTTTCTGGAACACCATGCCGATCTTGGCGCGAATCAGTGAGACATTCTTTTTCGATGTCAGAATATTTTCGCCGTCGATATTGATTTCACCCTCTGCACGCTGGTCGGGGTACAACTCGTACATGCGATTGAACATACGCAGCAATGTGGATTTGCCGCAGCCCGATGGGCCGATGAAAGCCGTCACCTGATTCTGGGGAATGTCGAGACTCACATCTTTGATCGCTTGGAACTTCCCATAGTAGAAATTCAGATTGCGGGTCTTGATCTTGATCGCCTGATCGCTCAACTCAGCGGGTTTCGCTTTTTCAGGCTTGGTGATGGCAAGGGACGTTTGCATGTTGGTGCATGGAGTATGAATGACACGGCGCTCAGACTTTCGGCCCGCCTCGATTGAGGAGCCAGCGGGAACTAAAGCTCAACAGCAAGATAAACACCACGGCAACGAGCGCCCCGGCCCAGGCCATTTGCTGCCAGTTGGCGTAAGGGCTCATTGCGAACTGAAAAATCACGATGGGTAAATTCGCCATCGGATGACTGAGATCGAGGCTGAAGTACTGGTTGTTCAGCGCTGTGAACAACAAGGGCGCGGTTTCGCCACTGATGCGGGCAATGCCCAGGATGACCCCCGTGAGAATGCCCGTGGACGCGGCCTTCCAGGTAATCTTGGTCACCATCTTCCAATAGGGCGTTCCCAGCGCAATCGCGGCCTCGCGCAACGAGCCGGGGACCAGGCGGAGCATCTCGTCGGTCGTGCGCACGACCACCGGAATGAGGATCAGGGCCAGCGCCACACCACCGGAAAAGGCCGAGAAGTGTCCTAACGGATCGACCAGAATGGCGTAAGCGAAAAGGCCGATGACGATGGAGGGTGCACTCAGCAAGATGTCGTTGAGAAAGCGCACGATGGCACCCAGCTTGTGCTTGACAGCGAATTCACCAAGCCAGGTGCCAGCCAACACGCCGATCGGCGTGCCGATCGCAACGGCGATCACCAGCAGCAGCAAGCTGCCAACAAAAGCGTTGCGCAGACCGCCACCCGTGCCACCGGGCGGCGGCGTATCTTGGGTGAAAAGCTGCAGATTCAGTGCTGGCAAGCCATAGCGCAAAGTCGTCCAGAGGATCCAGACCACCCAGAACACGCCGAAGATGGTCATGAGCACGGCAATCGTCATATTGATCCAGTTGATCAACTGACGGCGAGCATAGAGCGACATCATGATTTCTTGCCCTCGAGACTGGATTCCAGACGCAAGAGTAAAAGTTTCGCCAGGGCGAGGACGATGAAGGTAATGACGAAAAGAATCAGACCGAGCGCCAGCAAAGAGGATTTGTACAAGCTCGTCGTGGCCTCGGTGAATTCGTTGGCGATGACTGAAGCGATCGAACTGCCAGGCATCAGAAGACTGGCACTCAGATTGTTCGCGTTGCCAATGATGAAGGTCACCGCCATGGTTTCACCCAAAGCACGGCCAAGACCCAGAAAAATGCCGCCCGTCACCGCAGTGCGGGTGAAGGGGAGAATGACGTGACGCGCGACCTCCCAGGTCGTCGATCCCAGCGCGTAGGCAGACTCTTTCAACGCTGCGGGTGTGATGAGGAACACGTCGCGCATGATCGAGGCGATGAAGGGGATGATCATGATGGCCAGCACAATGCCAGCAGAGAGCATGCCGATACCCATGGGAGGCCCCTGGAACAGCATGCCGACGCCGGGAATAGCACCGAGATGGTCGTTGATCCAAGGCTCGATCTGGGCGAAGCGCGGCGCGAACACAAGCAGCCCCCACATGCCGTAAATGATGCTGGGAATGGCCGCCAACAGTTCAATGACCGCCGAAATCGGGCCGCGCAGCCAGCGTGGCGACAGTTCGGAAATGAACAGCGCGATGCCGAAGCTCACGGGTACGGCGATGACCATGGCAATCGCCGAACTCACCAGCGTACCGATGATGAAGACCAAGGCGCCATACTGATTGGTGACCGGATCCCAGGTGCTGGTGACGAGGAATTTCCAGCCGAAAGTACGCAAGGCCTGCGAACCTTCGACGATCAGTGAAACCATGACAGCAACCAACGTGGCCGCCACGATGAGGGCGATGAAACCCGTGCCTTTGCGGAACAAAAAATCCGCGGTAGAAGAACTCGCCTTCCCCGCGGATTTCTGCTCCGAAGCTGCAACCAATTCAAGCTGTTCGCTTGCCACAACCTCGGAGCCGTTCATATTGAGCTTCTTTCAAATCAATCAGATACCCAGATTTTTTTGCCAGTAGGCCTTGATCGTGTTGATCGTGCTCGGGGGCAGCGGACCGAAGGCGATCGATTCTGCCATTTTCTGACCGTTCTCGAAGCCCCAGAGAAAGAACTTGGTTACTTCCTCGTTAGTCGCCTTGGGCGCTTTTTTGCTCAGGATCTGCCAGGTACAGCCTGAGATCGGCCAGGTGTCTGGGCCGGTGTGGTCGGTGAGGATCACATAGAAATCTTGGGCCTTGTTGAAGTCGACATGGGCTGCTGCATCCTGGAAGCCCTTGAGGCTGGGGCTGACGACTTTGCCATCGCGGTTGATCATGCGGGCATAGTTCATCTTGTTTTCCAGGATGTAGGCGTACTCGACATAACCAATCGAACCCGGAATGCGTTGCACGTAAGCAGCGACGCCTTCATTGCCCTTGCCACCCACACCAACCGGCCAGTTCAGCGAGGTGTTTGCGCCGACTTTTTCCTTCCACTCGGGGCTCACCTTCGATAGATAGTCAGCAAACGTGAACGTGGTGCCCGAGCCGTCTGAACGGTGCACCACAGTGATGGCCATATCTGGCAATTTCACGCCCGGGTTGAGTTTTTCGAGGGCCGGATCATTCCATTTTTTGATCTTGCCCATGAAGATATCGGCGACGACAGGGCCACTCAGAATCAGTTCACCCGGTTTGACACCAGGCAGGTTCATCACCATGTCTTCGCCCGCCACTGCAGTCGGAAACTGGATCAACCCAGCTTTTTCCAGGTCTTCGGGCTTCAAGGGCATGTCACTGGCGCCAAAAGCCACAGTGCCCGCCTTGATCTGGGCGATGCCACCACCGGAACCGATGCCTTGATAGTTGACTTGGATACCGGTCTGTTTTTCATAAGCAGTAGACCACTTGACCACCAGCGGATAGACCCAAGTGCTTCCCGCACCTGTCAGATTCACACCAGCGAAAGCTGTGGTCATCAGGCTTGCGGCGACCGCACCTGACACGGCAACAGCAACTGCAGCTTTGGCAAACAATCGACGATTCAATTTCATGAGTCACTCTCCTAGGGATAGATTCGGCGTGGTTTTTTGCCACGATGACCATCCTAGGCATGCATTGTGACAATCATATGACGGTCATGGGTGCTTTTCGGTCTCACTATGGGCGTAGCGAGTCCGCGAGTTCTCGCGCTGTCTGCTCGCCAACTTGCGCATCGGCATGTTCAACCATGATGCGCAGCACCGGCTCGGTGCCGCTGGGACGAATGAGGACGCGGCCACTGCCATTGAGGCTGCTTTCCGCGGCGGCGCGGGCTTGGGCAAAACCTGGGTGTGTCTTCCAGTCCAGGCCGGGCGGGAGCTTGACGTTGAGCAGGGTCTGCGGATACAGGCTCACGGCGACGAGTTGCTCGGCCAGGCTCTTGCCGGTGCGCACCACCAACTCCAGCATTTGCAAGGCGGCGACGACCCCGTCGCCCGTCGTGTGGCGGTCCAGCAGCAGAATGTGTCCGGACCCCTCCCCACCCAATTGCCAGCCCCGTGCCAGCAGTTCTTCCAGCACATAGCGGTCGCCCACTGCGGCGCGCACGAACTCCAGCCCTTGCGCCTTGATCGCCTGCTCCACGGCGAGGTTGGTCATGAGCGTGCCGACGACTCCCGCGGGCCTGCGGTCGGCCGCCAGCAGATAGAGCAACTCGTCGCCGTTGAACAACCGGCCATGCGCGTCGACGATCTGCAGGCGATCGGCGTCGCCATCGAGTGCGATGCCATAGTCGGCACGATGCGTCTCGACGGCGCGGATCAAGGCATCCGGCGCCGTGGCGCCGACATCCTTGTTGATGTTGAAACCATCGGGCTGGGCGCCGATGGCAATCACCTCGGCCCCAAGCTCGTGAAACACCGCCGGGGCAATGTGATACGCCGCGCCATGGGCACAGTCCACCACCAGACGCAGGCCTTTCAAAGTCAGGTGGTTGGGAAAGGTGCTTTTGCAAAACTCGATGTAGCGCCCCGCCGCATCGTCCAGCCGGCGCGCTTTACCGAGCTGTTCGGAGGGCACGCAACCTTCGGCGGCTGGCAGTTCCGCTTCGACTTCCAGTTCCCAGGCATCCGGCAGTTTGCTGCCGCCGGCAGAAAAAAACTTGATGCCGTTGTCGGCAAACGGGTTGTGCGAGGCGCTGATGACCACACCCAGATCCAGCCGCAGTGCCCGTGTGAGATAGGCCACGCCGGGCGTGGGCAGCGGCCCGACCAGCACCACGTCACAGCCGGCGGCCGAGAAGCCGCACTCCAGCGCCGCTTCGAGCATGTAGCCGG
>JAJXUC010000205.1 GCA_021783435.1 Pseudomonadota bacterium
TCTACCGTGGTGCCGAGTACGTGGTGGACTTCCTGCCCAAGGTGAAGATCGAGGTGGTGGTCAAGGACGGCGAGGTCGAGGCCTCCATCGATGCCATCGTCAAGGCCGCGCGCACCGGCAAGATCGGCGACGGCAAGATTTTCGTCGCCAGTGTCGAGCAGGTGATCCGCATCCGCACCGGGGAGACGGGCGAAGCCGCTGTGTAAGGAGGTGGACTGGGGGTTTGGCGGCTTCGGTGCGCCGCGTGGGTGTCAGATGGCTTCGCGCATGCGCCACCAGGGATCATCCTGAACGAGCTGGCTGCCCACCATGCGGTCGAGCAGCCGGCCAGGATCGGTGTCCACCACCAGTGGCGCCAGAACCTCCGCGCGTACAAAGCCCTGTTCGTGGCTTTGCGCCAGAAAATCCAGCAGCGGGTCGTAATAGCCTTGCACGTTGAGCAGGCCTACGGGTTTGTTGTGGTAGCCAAGCTGGCGCCAGGTCCACACCTCGAACAACTCCTCCAGCGTTCCCAATCCCCCGGGGAGGGCGATGAAGCCGTCGGCATAGTCGGCCATGAGCTTCTTGCGTTGGTGCATGTTCTCGACGATGTGCAGCTCGCTCAATCCCGTGTGGCCCACTTCGCGCTGCATCAAGAGTTCCGTGATCACGCCCACGGCACGGCCACCGGTGGCCAGGGCGGCGTCGGCCGTGGCGTTCATCAGGCCGACGCTGCCGCCCCCGTAGATCAGGGTCATCGCCCGGCTGGCGATCTCGCGTCCCATGGCCGTCGCGGCCTCGACATAGCCTGGGTCGGCTCCGGTGCTGGAGCCGCAATAGACACATACTGCATGCATGGAAACTCGGCCTTCAAAAAAAGCGCGGCAGCAAGATCGCAAGCCACACCAAAGCGCAAAGCAGCAAGGTTAGCAAGACGGCGGCACTCCCGAGGTCCTTGGCGGTTTTGCTCAGGTCGTGGCGCTCCAGCGAAACGCGGTCCACGGTGTATTCGACGGCGGTATTGAGCAGCTCGACCACCAGGACCAGCAAGACGGAGCCGGCCAATAGCGCGCGCTCGGTGCCGTCGTTGCCGAGCCAGAAGGCCAGCGGCAGCATCACGAGGGTCAGAAGACCCTCCTGCCGGAAGGCGGACTCGGTGCGCCACGCGGTGCGGATGCCGCTGGCCGAATTGCGCACGGCTTGCGCAATGCGGGCCAGCCCGGACTTGTTCTTGTAGGGATGCGGAGTCAAATGCAGGCTTTCAGGAAGGCCGTGCCTGATCGGGGGGCGAAGGGGGTTGCGGTCGTGACCGGTTCAAGCCTCGACCCCAGTTGGCGCAGGTTTCTCGGCGGCTTGTTGCAGGTGAAGAAGGAATTGTGACGTCGCACGCTGCCAGGTGAACTGACGGGCGTGCGCCACGGCGTTTTGTCGCGGAATGCGCAGCGCGGCCAGGCATGCGGCGCGCAGATCTTCGTCCAGCACGCCGGCCGGGGCGTCGCCGATCACGTCCACCGGGCCGGTCACGGGGTAGGCGGCCACCGGGCAGCCGCAGGCCAGCGCCTCGATCAGCACCAGGCCGAAGGTATCGGTGCGGCTGGGGAAGACGAAGACGTCAGCGCCGGAATAGACCTCGGCGAGGCGGTCTTGCGAGAGCACACCGAGGAAGCGCACTTGCGGATGCTCGCGGCGAATGCGCTCCAGTTCGGGTCCTTCGCCCACCACCCACTTGGTGCCGGGCAGGTCGAGCTTGAGGAAGGCGTCGATGTTTTTTTCCACCGCCACGCGTCCGACATAGAGAAAGATCGGCGGGTCACCCTCCAGGCGCTGGCCTTGGCGCGGGAAGAACACCCGGCTGTCCACACCGCGCGACCAGATCGCCAGGCGCGTGAAGCCGCGCGCCACAAGATCGCTGCGCACGACTTGCGTGGGCACCAGGGTGATGCGTGCGGCATTGTGGAACCAGCGCAGATAGGCGTAGGTCCAGGACAGCGGGATGCCGAACCGGGCTTTCACGTATTCCGGGAAGCGTGTGTGATAGGCGGTCGTCAACGGGATGTCCAGATGCAAGGCGGCGCGGCGCGCGGCCAGACCCAGGGGGCCCTCGGTGGCGATATGCACGACATCCGGGCTGAAGCTGGCGATGCGCTGCATCACCAGCCGCCTCGGACGCCAGCTCAGGCGGATTTCCGGATAGGTGGGGCAGGGGACGGTGCGGAACAGGCCGGGTTCGATCACCTCGACCTCTTCGCCCTGGCTGCGCAGGTGTTCGATGGTTGTCTTCAGCGTGCGGACGACGCCATTGACTTGAGGACTCCAGGCGTCGCTGACGATCAGGATGCGCATGCTGCGGGGCTCGGCTCGGTCATGGTTGAGGAATGGCTGGCGGCAGCGCAGGCAGGTGCGCGCATCTCGGCGAGAACCTGCGGGCTGGAAGTGGCCGACTTCCACATCAGGAGCTGCATCGCGCCGTCGTGCTGTTCGGCCACTGCGGTCAGGCTTTCGACCCAGTCTCCGCAGTTGGCGTAGAGGGTGCAGCCGATGTGGCGCAGTTCGGCGCGGTGGATATGGCCGCAAACGACGCCCTCGCACTGTCGCCGTGCGGCTTCCTCGGCAAGCAACTGCTCGAAGCTGGAGATGTAGCTCACGGCGTTCTTGACCTTGCCCTTGAGGTATTGCGACAGCGACCAGTAGGAAAAGCCGAGTCGGTGGCGCACGTGGTTGAGCCAGCGGTTGAGCTTGAGGGTGAAGATGTAGAGTTGGTCGCCCAGGTGCGCCAGCCATTTGGCGTGCATCACCACGCCGTCGAACCAGTCGCCATGCACGATCCACAGCCGGGTGCCGTCAGCTGTGACGTGCACGACATCCGACAGGACCTCGATGCCGCCGAAATGCAGTCCCACGTAGTGGCGGGCGAACTCGTCATGGTTGCCCGGGATGAAGATGACGCGGCATCCCTTGCGGGCCTTGCGCAGCAGCTTTTGCACCACGTCGTTGTGCGCCTGGGGCCAGTACCAGCCCTTGCGCAGCTGCCAGCCGTCGATGATGTCGCCGACCAGATAGATGGTGTCGGCGTGGCAGTGCCGGAGCAGTTCCAGCAGGGCGTCGGCCTTGCAGTCGCGCGTGCCGAGATGGATGTCCGAGAGCCAGAGGGTGCGGAATTGGTACGAAGTCTCCGGATCGTCGGCCGGATCAGCCGCAGAAGCTGAAGACAGTGCTTGCGCCATCAAGTGCGCATCCGTGGGGGGGCTGCTGAGGGTGCTGGGCTGCATGCGCGCATTGCAGCGTGATCATGTGACAGGGGGATGACACCGACAACGTGTCATCCCCCCTGGTCGGAATCAAGACTCGGTACCGACCAGTCGTGTGCCCGACCATGCGTCATGCCAGAACTGGCGATCTTCCCGCAGCAAGGATGCGAAGGCCCAGAGCACGATCCAGGCAGCCAGCAGGCCGAGCCCAGCCGCATGGTCAAGCCCGGTCCACCAGGCGACGGCCAAGGGCGGAAGCACCCAGAGCCAGCCCAGCAGGAATCGCAAGCCCGCGCGCCAGACGCACGGCGGCCGACCCTGCTGATCGATCACGCGAAGATGCCAGGCACGCATGGCCACGGTCTGGCCCGCGCGACTCCAGAAACCGATGAAATACAGCGCAAGCGCAAGGAATGCAGCCAGCTGCAAGCCGTGGCGGTCCATCATCCCGCTGCGCTGCCCCACGGCAAGCCCGTAGATCATGGCAACGGACCAGAGCACGCCGAACAGAACGATGGATTCGTACAACAAGGCCCCGAATCGGCGCGGCAGTGTGGGCGCACGAAGCGGGGACGACGGATCCTGCGTGGCGGCCGGCATACCTGGTGGCTGGGGTTGGCCGCTCACGCGGCTAGTCGCTGGCCGAAGGCGCGCGCTGCGGAGCGGCGGGTGGCGATGCGCCGGGGTGGGGCGGTACCGGAGCGGCGGCTCCCGGCTTGGCGCCTGGGTTGGATGCCTGGGCTGCTGGCGCGTGGCTGGGTTTGGGATGCTTCCGATGCTCCTCGGCCACATAGCGGCTGACGGAGCCGGGCGCCTTGGGGGGGGATTTGGCCTCGTGGGCCAGTCTGCGCTTTTCGGCTTCGGGGAGTTTTTGGTAGCGCTCCCAAGCTTGTTTGCGACTATCCAGCGGTGCCTTGCCGGTGGCGAGGAAGTTTTCGCGCGCCAGCCGTCTTTGCTGGGGGGTCATGCGCACCCACTCCGACATGCGCCGGTGCAACGTGACCCGCTGCTGCGTGCTCATCGCCGGGTAACGCGCTGCAATGTTGAGCCATTTGCGCTTGCGGTCGGCGTTGAAGCGTTCCCATTCAGGTTGAAGCGGGCCGAGCGCTTCCTTTTGCATGGGCGTGAGTTGCTGCCACGTGGGCTTGGCCCCGATCGGTTCGGCCGCATGCGCGCGCATCCAGCTCGCGGCAAGCAGGACACAACAGACGATGAGAAACTGCCGCAGGACAACAGGGGCGGATGTCTCGATGAAGGTGCGGAGCTTCCAGGTGGCCGCCATCAACCGCCCTGCCGCAGAAAACTGGTGAAACCGGGGTCCACATAAGCTTGTGGCGGCAGATTGTCAAGTAGCAGGGCTGTATCGATATCGGCAATTTTTCCCACAAAGCGTTCTTGCTGATAATGTTGCAGCGTATACAGGCCGCACAACAGCGTCGGAATCGCCAGCAGCAATCCGAGACGCAGCCGCCATGACGACGCTTCGCCGGGTTCGCCGCCCACCATTGTGGCAGCGCCGCCACGGCCCGAAATGACGGCGTGAGCGAGGGCCGTGCGGCGTTCGCGGTGACGATCGACCGCCATGTGTCGGATGCCCTTGAGCCGCTCCGTGATGTCCATCGGCAGTTGTTCGCTGCTTTCACTCAGGCGCGCCGCGACCTGATAGCCGAAACGTGTTTCTGCCCCCGCCAAACTGAAATTCTTGTTATCTGTGTTCATGATCGAAACCTTGCGCCTTGAGCGCCTTAGCCAAGGTATGCGTGGCACGCGAACAGTGCGTTTTCACGCTGCCCTCGGAACATCCCATGGCCGCTGC
>JAJXUC010000206.1 GCA_021783435.1 Pseudomonadota bacterium
CTCACCCGGGTGAAGGTGCGCTGACGCAGCGGGGCCTGCGCCTTTGGCCGGGCCCCGCGCCATTGACGAATCAGGAGACAAGCATGAGCGCGCAGTCCACGCATCAAACCCATGTCGAGCCGGCGGTATATGTGTACGAGGCACCAATCCGGCTCTGGCATTGGATCCAGTTCTTCGCCATTGCCACGCTTTGCGTGACAGGGTTTGTGATCGGTCATCCGTTGCCCAGTCAGCCGGGCCAGCCCTACGACCACTTTCTGATGGGCTACATCCGGTTCGCACATTTCACGGCCGCGTACATCTTCATCATCGGTTTCTTGTTTCGGATCTACTGGGCCTTCGCGGGCAACGCACACGCCCGCGAAATCTTCCTGCCGCCGATCTTCCGGGGCGAGTATTGGCGGGGCGTCTGGCATGAGATCAAGTGGTACCTCTTTCTCGCCCGCGAGCCAAAGAAGTATTCGGGGCACAATCCGCTCGCCCTCCTGGCGATGCATATCATGTTCGTGTGGGGATCGATCTTCATTATCCTCACAGGACTCGCGCTATTCGGTGAGGGAACTCAGGAAGGTTCGTGGCAATACGATTGGTTCTCGTCTTGGATCACCCCGCTCTTCGGACAGCCACAGGCGGTGCGCACTGCGCACCACTTGGCGATGTGGTACCTGATCACGTTCATCCTCGTGCACGTTTATGTGGCTATCCGTGAGGACATCATGTCGCGCCAGTCCATCGTCAGTTCCATGATCAATGGCTGGCGGACCTTCAAGGACACGCGCCGTGTCGAGGGTGACGAGTTCTGACCCGAGAAGGCAGGTGGATGGCGTTCGCCTCGTCCGCAGCGCGGCAGCGTCAGGCTGCCGCGCCGATTCCGCCCGTTGGACATCGTCATATGATGAATTCTCGACAATTGCATGATATCGCGCAGGGCCTGCACAGACCGCAAGGGCCAAGTAACTTTGGCTAGGCTGCCCGGAGCGGCTGACTGCAAACTCGGCCGCCGGTGGGATGGGCACGGTCGCGCAGCATTCTTGGATGATCGGCTCTTCCAGGCGGCTCATCAACCGCACCTCGCACTACATCGCACGGTTGAAAGCATGTTCGACGCCGGGATGTCTGGAAATAAGGTTGGGGTACAGGAGTTGACGCCGAAAATGCTTGAACAGGAGCGCAATCTTAGTTCGGCGCTGATGGCGTTGGCGACGCGTCTGAGCCAAAGCTGAGCGGGCCGCTTGACGTCGGCGTCGCGATTGGCCAAGCTCATCCAAGCTAGAAGAGTTTCCAGTAGAGCGACTGGCACGAAATGTGTATGCGATGTACATCATCCTTCTTACGATATACGAGGGGCAACATGAGCGTTTTCATGGCGGCGCGCGGACTGATAAGTGGGGGAACGAGCCGCCGGGTTGTTGGCATTTACATATTTCTCGTTGTCGCCAACCTCGCACTCTGGGGTGGGGCGTTCGCGGTGTTCCACGACTACCCGCTGCTGCTGGGTACCGCGCTGCTTGCCTATGGTTTCGGCCTGCGCCACGCCGTGGACGCCGACCACATCGCGGCGATCGATAACGTCACCCGCAAATTGATGCAACAGGGCCAGCGGCCCGTCGGCGTGGGCTTATTCTTTTCACTCGGTCACTCCACCATCGTCTTCGGCCTGTCGGCGGCGGTCGCGGGCACTGCCGTAGCGCTCAAGGAGCGGTTCCACGCGCTGTCGAGCTGGGGCAACATCTTCGGCACGCTGGTGTCGGCCTTCTTCCTGCTGACCATCGCGGTCATGAACCTGCTGGTTCTCCTGTCCATCATTGCCACCTTCCAGCGCGTGAAGGCAGGCGGGAGCTATTCCGACGAGGACCTCAACATCCTGCTGGCCCAGCGCGGCTTTTTCGGGCGCATCTTTCGCGGCTTGTTCGAGATCGTCAACCATTCCTGGCAGATGTACTTCGTGGGCTTTCTGTTCGGCCTGGGGTTCGACACTGCCACCGAGGTCGGCCTGCTCGGCATCGCCGCTTCGGCTTCCCATGGCTTGCCCATCTGGTCGATCATGGTCTTTCCTGCCCTGTTCACCGCTGGCATGGCCCTGGTCGACACGACGGACTCCATCCTCATGCTCGGCGCCTATGGCTGGGCCTTCATGAAGCCGATGCGCAAGCTGTTCTACAACATCACCATCACCTCGGTGTCCGTGCTTGTGGCAGTGCTCGTCTGCGGGATCGAGACCCTGGGGCTGATCCAGCGCGAATGCAGCCTGGCGGGACGATTCTGGAATCCCATCGCTGCGATCAATGGCGACACGGCGTTCGGCATGCTCGGCTACACGATCATCGGGGTGTTCCTCGCCGCCTGGCTCATCTCGGTCGCTGTCTACAAGCTCAATCGCTACGACGACATCGAAGTCGTGCGTGCCGACTGAAGCTGGGCCGCCGCCCATGGAACGATTCGCCATTTCGATCGACGACAATCTCGCCGGCCAGTTCGACGCGCAACTCAAATTGGGTTGCTACGCGACGGGCGACTGCCGTCTACTATCGTCGTAGCCGTCTGGCTCACCACCGACTCCCCATGAGACTGCTTGTCGTCGAGGACAACCACGCATTGGTGGCCAACTTGTTTGCCTACTTCGAGGCGCGTGGTCACATCCTGGACGCAGCGCACGACGGCGCCACCGGTCTGCGCCTTGCCGCGGACAACCACTACGACGCGATCGTTCTCGACTGGACGTTGCCGCGCATGGACGGCGTGCGTGTCCTGCAGGCGCTGCGCCAAAACGTGCGAAAGGATGTCCCCGTACTGATGCTCACGGCCAAGGGAGAAACAGCTGACAAGATCGAGGCGCTGCATACCGGCGCCGACGACTACCTGGTCAAGCCTTTCGACCTGGCGGAGTTGGACGCGCGGCTGCTCGCGCAAGTCCGCAGCGCCAGCGACCGGGTTCGGGAGCGCTCCGGTCAGTCGCTCATCCTTCACCGCGGCGCCCCGCGCGTGCAACTCGTCAACGCCAACGTCAGCGGAAGTGCCGGGGCGTCGTGACCCTGGCCCGCCGCCGGCTTGCCTGCCTGTCCATGGCCTCTGGCGACTACCTGCGCATCGGCGGCACCGCGGCGGCATCGGGGCAAGCCAGACTGCAGTTGGCGCTGGACTTCGGTCTGGCCCTGGCGGCGATCCTGGGCCTGCTGGTGATCGCGCTGCACGACGGGCGGACGGTGGCGCTGCTAGCAGCCAACCTGCCATTCGCGCTGGCGTGTGGGATCGGCGCGATCTGGATCGCTCGACTGCCCATCTCGCTGGGCGCGGCGGTCGGCTTCGTGACGGTTTTCGGGATCACCTTGCGCAATTCCATCATGCTGCTGTCGCACTGCCGGTCACTGGTGACCGAGGACGGTCTGCCCTGGTCTTGGGAGACGGCGCGACTCGGGGCGATGCACTGGCTGATGCCCATCCTGATGACCGCCTCGGTCACGGCGCTGGGCCTGCTAACCCTGGCGATTGGAGCGCATCTTCCGGGCCAGGAGATCGAAGGACCGATGGCCATCGTCATCCTCGGCGGCCTGTTCAGTTCGACCGCACTGACCCTGCTGCTGCTGCCGATCCTGGCGCTGCGCTTCGCGCGGTTCGGGGCGGCGGAGCAGTGGGGTGAAGCGGCCAAGCGCATGCCGCGCCGGATGTCGTCGGCTTCGGCCACCCACTCGGGGCTGGATGTCGCCACGCGTTTCGTGTGTCGGGAAGGGTTCGTGTCCATGCCTGGCTCGCTGGCCGTGCGGCCGTTGGCGGCAGCATAGCAGCCGGCGGCCGCGATGCCGGCGCGGTCCGGAAGGATTGAGGCGATCGAGCAAACGCGGCAAGGACAAGGCAAGCCGCACGAGCGACCATGTCGCCATGCGCACTCGCACCGTTCCTGCCCAAGCCTACGCCAAGCGTTTCGACGCCGTTCTGGCCTACATCGACGCCAACCTCGAAGGCGACCTGTCGGTGCAGGCGCTGAGCCGCGTCGCGAACTTCTCGGCGTTTCACTTCCATCGCCAGTTCAGCGCCTACGTCGGCGTGCCGGTGGCGCGCTACGTGCAACTGATGCGCCTGCGTCGGGCCGCGCACCGTTTGGTGTCCCAGGCTGGGTGCTCGGTGCTGCAAGCCGCGCTCGAAGCCGGCTTCGAAAGCCCCGAGGCGTTCTCGCGGGCCTTCCGGCGGGCGTTCGGCGTGGCGCCCAGCCGCTTCCGGCGCGAGCCGAACTGGCGGGTCTGGAGCGCGGTGTTCGTCGTCCCCCATTTTTCCAGGAGCATGGTCATGAAAGTCCGCATTGTCGAATTTCCGTCCACCCGTGTCGCGGCGCTGTCGCACCGGGGCGCCCCCGGCCTGGTCAACGCCAGCGTGCAGCGTTTCATCGCGTGGCGCCAGCAAAGCGGCCAGTCGCCGGTGCAAAGCAGCCGCACCTTCGGCATTCCCCACGGCAACCCGGACACCACGCCACCCGACGAGTTCCGCTTCGACATCTGCGGCGAGATCGCCGAGTCCGTGGCGCCGAACGACTTCGGCGTGTACGAGTTCGTCATACCCGGAGGGCGCTGCGCCGTCATGCGCCATGTCGGCTCCCCGGACCACATCGGCGAGACGATCTACCCGATCTATCGCGACTGGCTGCCCGAAAGCGGCGAGGAATTGCGCGACCAGCCGCTGTTCTTCCACTACCTCAGCGTCTATCCGGAAACCCCGCTGGAACAGTGGCAAACCGACATCTACATTCCACTCGCGTAGTCCAGGCGTGTGCAGCCGGGCGGATGGCAATGCCTGCAACGGCTCAAGCGGCGCAGGCGCGCCGCAGCAGCAGCACGACATTCGGCAGCCCGCCACCGCGAACGTCCGCAGTAGGGCACATCGCTGACGTTCCCCTGGACAGCCTCAATGGCAGCAAAGGTTTAGGTTTGTCCGATGCCTGCCCGTGCGTGCAGATGGCCTCGCGCAGTCCTCGGCGTGAGGGTAGGCGTTGGACAAAGCTCCAGGGAGGAAACCGCGGCGCGTGTGGCAGCGGCGGTCGAAGCT
>JAJXUC010000055.1 GCA_021783435.1 Pseudomonadota bacterium
TGCTGCCGGCGATCGTGCCGGCGCTTGCCGCCGCCGGGCACGTCGAGCCTGCGCTCGCGGTGCAGGACCAGGTCACATTGGTCAGGGCACTGGGCAGGACGTTCGTGAGCGTGGCGTTGTTCGCCGGGGTGGAACCGATGTTGGCGGCGGTGACGACATAGGTGACCGTGCTGCCTGCGGCAATCGTGCCGGGGCCGGTTTGGGTCACGCTCAAATCCGGTAGGCCCTCGGTGAAATACACGTCCCGGACTTCGTGGTAATTCGTCGCTCCGCCCGTGGAGCCGGCGAAGCCGAACTTCACAGTGGGTGGCAATGGGGTCCAGGTCGATGGGATGGTGAAGTTCGGCGCCTTGTTGCCTGCGGTGGGGGGCGTATTGCCCGCTGGGTAAGGCGCACTCATCATCTGTGTGAAAGCACCATTCGGCGTGGTCGCCCAATAGAGCGTGACGGTGTAGCCGTTTTGCGGATTGGCTGGATCGGTGGGCGAAATATTGAGGCGCACACGGCGGTAGAACTGCGTATCCGTCGGGCGTGTGGAAATGGACGGCGTGTAAAAGGTCGAGAACGCTCCGATTGAACTCGGCACATTCTTCTGGTTGACGTCAGCCAGCCATTTGTAGCCATTGCTGCCATTGCCCGGGCCACGGATACCCAGCGCGGTGTAATAGCCTGAGCTGTGACCCTGGGGTTCCCCACCATTCTGGCAACGGTCATAGCCATTCTCGAAATTGCCATAGTCGTCGATGCCAACGCCGATCACGGCGTTGCTCAGTCCTCCAGGCGAGTTGCCGTACCCGGCGCAATAGCCGAGCGCACCGCCAAAGTCACCCTGCACGAATGTCGTGGTCGCGCCATCGAACAAATACATGCTGATGCCGTCGGCGCCGGTACCACCCCAGGCGCTGTAGGTGAATTCCACCTGAATGCCCAGATTGCTGACGTTGATGGGCAGGTTGTAATAGGCCGAACCCTTCTGGTTGTTGGTGTTGTCGGTCAGACGCAGCCAACCCTGGCCTGCCGCGTCGATGCCTGTTGCCGCCGTCAGGGAGGAGTTCTTCCCGGTATAGGCCACCCCAGGGCTTGCGGCACCGGCATAGGTCCAGCCGCTGGCGCCGGCATCGCGAAAACATTGCGAGACGGGCTGGAAGCTGACCGACGCGGTGGATGTGCCGCTGTCGGCCCGGGCCGCGCCGACGAGCGCGAACATGCCCGCCGCCACGATTGCCCGAACCGCGTGGCTGCAGCTGGGAATTGCCTGGAATAGCACCATGGTGCGTGCCCTTGGATAGGTTGTTGAATGAACAGACCGGTCCGCAATCAGCATCATGGCCCGGTCAGATCCTTGATAGAGGTGAAGGCGTAGGTGCTCTGCACCACGGCCACGGAACTGGCGTTGCCGCCATAGCCCAGCGCTGTGATGAGATAGACGGTGGCATTCTTGGTGGCGTCCGGCCCGAGATACTGAATGTGGAACTTGGGGCTGGCGTAGTAGGTGCCGGCGCCTCCCGAGGCGGCAACAGTGGCCGATGGCAAAGCGTAGGTCGTGGCCACCGTCCAGTTGGACAAGTTGGCCGGGCTGCTGATCTGGTTGGTGCAGACGCGCGCCGTGTCGACAGGCGAAGGCGCGCCGCTGCATGCGACCCCGGAGCTGGCGTTGTTTTGGTTCAGCCACCATTCGGCGTAGCTGAGAGCACTATTGGCCGCCTCCAGTGCGCGGGTCTTCTCGCGCAGATTGCCGGCCATGCGTTCTTGCATGCCAAAGCTGCGGAACATGGCGACGGCGATGATGGTGAGCACCACCAGAATGAGCAGGCTGGCGATCAAGGCGAAGCCTGAACCTGCCATCTGACTGCGTCCCGCCTGTACGGGTCTGGAGTGTGACGGCGTTCGTGACCCGTTCATAGCTGTCCCAGGATGTCGATGACGCGGGTGAAGTTCACGGTTGCCGGCTGTCCGGGTTGTCCTGCAAGCGGGTTGTTGAAGGTCAGACTGACCTTGACAGTTTTGACACGGGACCAATTGGTCACACTGGCTGCCGCGAGATACTGGTTGGCCGAACCGCCGCCGTTGGCGTCGACGCCGTAGCGCAGGGTCATGGCGGTGAGCCCGTCCGACTGCGTGGTTCCAGCCAGATTGCTGCCAACGAGCGGCTGGGTCGAACCCCCGCTGCCACTGCTCGCCGTGCTGACGCTGCATTGCAAATTGCCGCCGTTGAAGACATAGGTGTTGAGATAGGTGACATTCGCCGTGGCGGTTGCCGGATTGGTGTCACCCAGGCAACTCATGGTGCTGCTGCCAGGTGCGGCCACCACGCGGACGACGATGGCATCCTGTCCGTTGATCGTGCCGCCGAAAACCGACTGGCCGGCTGCAAATGTTGCCGGCAATGGGGCAGAAACCGCGTTCTGCACCGGCAGCGCCGTCCCAGTGTTGGGAATCGGCGTTGGCGGCTGGGGGGTGGGGTAATAACCCGCGCCGTGGATGACGTCGCTCATCAGGGTCATTGCCAGGCGCTCGTTGTCCTGCAAGCCGGCAAGACCTTGCTGCGCGGAGAAAGTTTGCCGGGTGGTGTAGAAAATCGTGAACAGACCAGCGAGCAAAAACAGGGCAATCGCCATGGCCACGAGAATCTCGACCAGCCCAAGGCCGCGCTGCCTGAAGTGTCCCGCTCGGCTGAATGTGCGCTGAGGAAGGCAACGGGGTGACGTCATGGCTGCACCAGCAGGGTGTAAGTTTGTGTCGCCGAGGAGCCCGGCGCCCCGTTCAGCGTCACCGATTTTTCGGCCCAGGACACACTGACTCGGCAGCTCACCGGATTGCCAGCCGCGCATTGCACCCGTCCGGTGCCCTTGGGCAGTTGCTGCACGATGAACAGGCCCCAGTTCTGCAAGTCGTAGGCGGCCATTTGCAACGGGGTCGAGCATGTACTCGCCGCGCAATCGACGCCCTGGCTGCTCACGGAACCGCTCAGGGTGGTTGACGACCACGAGGTTCCGGACGGAGAGCCCGTGGCCGTTACATCCACCGAGGTCGCCGACTCCCAATAGCCCCGGTTGGCGCGCATCATCGAGCCCATGCTGGCGGCCTGGATGGCGGCCAGGCTGCGCTGGCGCGCCACACTTGTGTTGCTCAGGGCAAGCGCCTGCATGCCGGCGATGCCGAGCAATCCGATGGCAATGACGACCAGCGCGATCAGCACCTCGATCAGGCTGAACCCTGTCTGCGGCAGCCGAGGTTTCATGGGCAGTTCGTCCCGGAAAGAAGTTGCGCATAGCCCACCACCGAAAGCTTGACACACTGGATACGATCGGACGAGCCTGCCGCATCGCCGAGTTTGATACTGCCGGCATTGCTGCTGAACCCGTTGCGATTGAACATCACGGCCTGCAAGCTCGAAGAGGTCAGGGTGTCGGTGGACCCCAAGGCGGACTGAATCCGCAAAACCGCCTCGCCTGTGTTGACGCTGCGATTGCCGTTGGCATCCGAAAAAATCAACCACCCATTCGCCCAGTTCGTGGAGTTGCTGCATGCCGTGCCGTTGCTCGAAGCACAAATCGTGACCGGCTGTCCTTGTTTTACTGCTTCACCACGGGCGTACTGCAGATCGCTGACGAGGGCGTTCATCTCCGCCGCCATGCGGTTGGTGGTGGTGATGCTCTGGTACGACGGCAGGCCGACGACCAGCAGGATGGCCACCAGGGTCACTGTCACCAGAAGCTCGACAAGGGTCATGCCGGATTCCGTTTTCATGGAGGCAAGCCTAGCCCGCGTTTGTTTCGTTTAGTAACTTTTCAAGACTAACGGTATCAATCGACCGACGAACGGTCGGCTTCGTGATGGTTCCGCGACACTGCACACCGGGTGCGGCGCCCGCGTCTGCCTGCGGTTCACCGCTGGATCTGGCGCCGGGGAATAATGCCGTCTGCACCTGCGCCACGCACTTTTGCGAACCCGCCATGAAATGCCCTTTCTGTCAGCATCCCGACACCCAGGTGGTGGAGACCCGTGAGGTGGAAGACGGCACGGCCCTGCGGCGCCGGCGGCGTTGCGCCGGCTGCGACAAGCGCTTCACCACCTATGAACGTGCCGAGGTGAGTTTTCCCGCGGTGGTGAAAAAAGACGGCCGGCGGGTGGACTACTCGCGCGACAAGCTTCTCGCCTCGCTGACCCTGGCACTGCGCAAACGCCCAGTGGGGGCGGACGCGGTGGATGCCGCCATCGGCCGCATCGAGGAAAGCCTGCTGCAGACCGGTGCGCGCGAGCTGGATTCAGCCCAGATCGGCGAATGGGTGATGGACGAGCTCAAGCGCCTGGACGACGTCGCCTATGTGCGCTTCGCTTCGGTCTACCGCAGCTTCAAAGACCCGGCGCAGTTCGTGCAAATCCTGGAAGAAATGACCCTGGCGCGCAGCAGCCGCGCCCCCAAGCGCCGGGGCAAGACCTGAGGCGGCCGCACCTCACGAAGCCGTCCGCCTGTCCTTGCGGTCACGCCCTTTGCAAGTCACCCGGCTCGCCATCCCGCACGACAACACCCACCCGTCATGACTGCCGCATCGTCCTGCCCCCATCCCGCCTTCAGTGCCGACGATCTCGGCTGCATGCACCATGCCCTGCGCCTGGCCGAAGGCGCGCTGTATCGCACCAGTCCGAATCCGCGCGTCGGCTGCGTCATCGTCAACCATGGCCATGTGCTGGGCGAAGGCGCCACCGAGGCTGCGGGTTTGCGCCACGCTGAAATCGTCGCGCTGGACGATGCCCGCGACCGTGGGCACGCAGTGCGTGGTGCCACGGTTTACGTCACGCTCGAGCCTTGCGCCCACTTCGGCCGCACCCCGCCCTGCGCCGATGCACTGGTGGCCGCCGGCGTGGCGCGGGTGGTGGCCGCGGTGCGCGACCCCAACCCGAAGGTGGACGGCGGCGGGTTGGCGCGTCTGGCTGCGGCCGGCATTCGCACCGAGTGCGGCCTGCTGGAGAACGCGGCGCGTGAACTCAACCTCGGTTTTTTCTCACGCTTCGAGCGCGGCCGGCCCTGGGTGCGGTTGAAGGCGGCGGCTTCGCTCGATGGCATCACCGCCCTGCCCAACGGCCAGAGCCAGTGGATCACCGGACCCGCGGCGCGTGCCGATGGCCACCACTGGCGCGCACGCGCATGCGCCGTGCTCACCGGCATCGGCACCGTGCGCGACGACGACCCGCAGCTCACGGTGCGCCATGTCGCCACCCCGCGCCAGCCGGTGCGTGTGGTGGTGGACAGCCGCCTGGAATTGCCACCCACCGCCCGCCTGCTGCAAGTCGAGCCGCACAAGGTGTGGGTCGCTCATGCGCTACCGCCGGAGCAGGCCGAGCCGCGCGCCCGGGTGCTGCGCGAACTGGGCGCCCAAATCATCGCCATGCCGGTGGACGCGGCCAAGCCGGGCAAGACCGACCTGCATGCGCTGCTGCGCGAGCTGGCGGCGCGCGACATTGGCGAACTGCATGTCGAAGCCGGCGCGCGGCTCAACGCCTCGTTGCTCAACGCCGGGTTGGTGGACGAGTTGCTGCTCTACCTCGCACCCAGGCTGCTGGGCCAGGGCACAGGCATTGCGCCCTTCGGGCCGCTGCAGGCGGTGGCCGATGGCCTGCGGTTGCACGGCCTGCACATCGAGCCGCTTGGCGAAGACTGGCGGGTGCGCGCGCGCCTGGGTTGAACGTGACCGGCTCAGGCGCTGGCACTGCGCCGGCTGCCACGGGCCAGATGGGCACCCAGGCGGGCGGCAGCTTCGCGCAAATTCTCCACGCTGTTGGCGTAGCTCAGGCGGAACCAGCGTTCCGGTCGCATGGTGGCGGTGGCAAAGTCCTTGCCGGGCACCAGCACCACGCCGGTTTCGCGCATCACGTCGAAGCAGAAGTTCCAGCTGTCTGCGGCGTGGCGTGAGCAATCGGCCCACACATAGAAAGCGCCGTCGGGCAGGACCGGCACGTCCAGGCCGATGGCCTGCAGCGCGGGCACGATGACGTCGCGCCGGCGCTGGAATTCGGCGCGCCGGCGCTCAGCCTCGGCCAGGGTGGCGGGCGTGAAGCAGGCCAATGCGGCATGTTGTGCCGGCGTGCTGGGGCAGATGTACAGATTGCCGGCCAGGCGGGTCAGCGGTTCCACGAGTTCCTGCGGCACCACCATCCAGCCGAGGCGCCAGCCGGTCATCTGGAAATATTTCGAGAAGCTGTTGATGCTGATGATCGCTGCGTCCAGCGCCAGCGCGGTGCGGCCGTAGGCCGGATCGAAACCGAGTTCGAGGTAGATCTCGTCCACCAACAAAAAACCGCCATGCCTGCGCACCACGGCGGCGATGCGTGCCAGTTCGTCCGGGGCAATCGACGTGCCGGTGGGATTGGACGGCGAGGCCAGCAGCACGCCGCGCGTGGCCGGGCCCCAGGCGGCGTCGATCTGCACGGCAGTGGGTTGAAAGCGTGTGGCCGCGCTGGTGGGCAGCAGGCGCGCGCTGCCGCCGGCCGCCGCCACGAAATTCTTGTTGCAGGGGTAGGTGGGGTCGGGCATCAGCACTTCGCTGCCCGGCTCGACCAGCAGCAGGCAGGCCAGGGTGAGCGCGCCGGAGGCACCGGCGGTGATGAAGATGCGCTCGGGCGACACCGCCACGCCATGCTTGTCGGCGTAATGCCGGGCGATGGCTTCGCGCAGTGCCGGCAGCCCCGGGGCCAGGGTGTAGCCGCTGCGGCCCTCGCGCAACGCGGCGATGCCGGCGTCCACCACCGGTTGCGGCGCGGTGAAATCGGGCTCGCCGACGCTGAGGTGAATCATGCTGCGGCCCTGTGCGGTCCATTGCGCCTGCTGCTCCCAGGCTGCGCGCACCACATCCATCACATAAAACGGCTCGACCTGTTGCAGACGGCTGGCGAGTTGCATGGGCTTCAGGACTCCTCGGGTTTGCGCCTCGCGGCCGGTTTGCGCCCTGCCCAGACGTCGTCGGCTTCGGGAGCGTGCCGGCTTGCGGTCGGGGCATCCTGTTCGGCGACCGCGCGGCGCGAAACCGCAGGGCGACGCGGCGCACGCTCCGGCTCGCGCCGAGCGGACTCCCGGGGCTTGAAGCTCACCGGAATCTTGGCCGTGGGGTTGGCCGGCATGCCGCCTTTGTGTTCCTGGTAAGGCTGCGGCATCAGCCGATCGCCGGTTTCATCCGGACGCAGAATGATGGCCAGATGGTCGAGCACGCCATTGACGTACTTGAAGCCGTCGGTGCCGCCATAGATCTTGGCCAGATCCACCGCCTCGTTGATGATGACCTTGTAGGGCACGTCCAGCAGGAAGCGCAGTTCGTACGTGCCCAGCAGCAGCAGCGCATGCTCCACCGGCGACAGCTCGAGCGAAGGGCGGTCGAGATACGGCTGGATGATGGCGTCGAGGCTGCCGGCCTCGCGCATGCAGCCATGCAGCACGGCCTGGAAATGCTCGCTGTCGAGCTTGATGGTGGGATAGCGCTCGCGCAGAAACGCCTCGATGGCACCAGCCTCGCTGCCCGACACCAGCCACTCGAACACGCCTTGCAAGGCCAGCTCGCGCGACTTGCGCCGCGCACTCTTGGGATTGGCTGAATTCATGGTCTGGCTGAGTCTCCGGCGCCGACCTGCGCCAGCAGATTGGCCATTTCCACCGCCACCCGAGCGCATTCGCCGCCCTTGTCGATGCGCGCGAGGGCCTGCGCCTCGGTGTCCACCGTGACGATGCCGTTGGCCACCGGCAGGCTGAAGTCCAGCGCCACCTGCTGCACACCCAGGGAACTGGTGTTGCACACCAGCTCGAAGTGGTAGGTGTCGCCGCGGATGACGCAGCCCAGGGCGATGAGGGCGTCGAAATTCCCGCCATCGGCCATGGCGGCCAGCGCCTGTGGCACCTCCAGCGCGCCGGGAACGGTGATGTGGCGAACGGCATCGGGCCTGACGCCGAGTTGATGCAATTCAGCCAGGCAGGCCTCGACCATGCGGTCGGTGAGTTGGACGTTGAAGCGCGCCTGGACGATGCCGATCCGCAGATCGGCACCGTCGAGCAGGGCGGGGTTGTCGCGGTATTGGGCGTGTTGCATGGCTGGAGGCTCAGAAATGCGACGGGTGTGCCGCCGCAACGTCGGGCGCTGCAGGCGCTGCGGCGGCCGCAGACGGCGTGGAGGCGGCGTGGGCGGGAGCGGGAGGAGGCTCGAAGCCTTCCACCTCCAGGCCGTATCCGGTCATGCTGGGCATCTTGCGCGGCGCGGCCAGCAGGCGCATGCGGCGCACGCCGAGGTCGCGCAGGATTTGCGCGCCAATGCCATAGGTGCGCAAGGCGGCGGCCGCGCCGCGCGGCGGCACCGGCTGGTGCAAGGCGGCGAAATGCTGCAGCAGCCCGGCGGCGCTCTCGCCGGCGTTGAGCAGCACGGCCACGCCGGCCTCGGCCTGGCTGATGCGCGCCAGCGCCTGAGGCAAATTCCACGAATGGGTGGTGGCCTGGGCGTCGAGCAGGTCGAGCGCCGACAGCGGCTCGTGCACCCGCACCAGCACCGCTTCGCGCGCCACGGCGGGCTTGCCATGCACCAGCGCGAGGTGCACACCGCTGCCGGCGCGGTCGCGGTAAAGCAGGGCTTGAAAGGTGCCAAACGGGGTTTGCATCGGGCGCTCATCCATGCGCTCGATCAGGCTCTCGGTGCGGCTGCGGTATTCGATCAGGTCGGCAATGGCGCCAATCTTCAGGCCGTGCTGCGTGGCGAAACGTTCCAGATCGGGCAGGCGGGCCATGGTGCCGTCGTCGTTCATGATCTCGCAGATCACGGCCGCCGGCTCCAGGCCCGCGAGGGCGGCGAGGTCGCAACCGGCTTCGGTATGGCCGGCGCGCATCAACACGCCACCGTCTTGCGCCATCAGCGGAAACACATGGCCGGGCTGGACGATGTCGGCGGGTTTGGCGTGCGGCGCCACCGCGACACGCGTGGTGAGGGCGCGGTCGGCGGCGGAAATGCCGGTGCTCACGCCCTCCGCAGCTTCGATCGACACGGTGAACGCGGTGCCGTGCGAGGAACCGTTGTGCTGCACCATGGGCTTGAGGCCGATCTGCTCGCAGCGCGCGCGGGTGAGGGTGAGGCAGATGAGCCCGCGGGCGTGCATCGCCATGAAATTGATGGCCTCGGGCGAGACATGCTGGGCGGCGAGCACCAGATCGCCTTCGTTCTCGCGGTCTTCTTCGTCGACGAGGACAACCATGCGGCCAGCCTGCATCTCGGCGACGATTTCGGGGATGGGGGATAAAGGCATGGAAGGCGGCGCCGGGGAGGCGCGCTGAACTCAAAACGGCATTGTAGGAGGCCGGTTACGGCGATGTTGTCACGACGACGCACGCGAAGCCGGCAGCCGGCCGGCATGGCAACGAACCCCCGCCGGGGCGCATGCCATGCCGGCCGGCTGCCGGCTCAATCGAAACGGAAGGTGTAGAACAGATCCAGCGCACTGTCGGCGCCGGACTGCAGACGCAGGTAGAAGCGGCGTGTGAAGTCGTAGCGGATGTTGAACAGGCTGCCGGTCGTGCCCAGGCCGCGCTCGACACTGACGGAGAGCTTGGAGGTGATGCGTTTGCCCAGCGTGACGATGCTGTTTTGCAGCCCGCCCTGGCCGCTGAGCGAAAGCTGGTCCAGCCCGAGCGCGCTGGCGACGCGGCTGGTGACCGGGGCGCCCTGCCCCGAGGCCAGCAAGGCGCCGGCAGCGGTTTGCAACAAGGCCAGATTGTTGGGACTGGCACTGGTGAGATCCTGCCCCAGCACCAGCCAGGACAGGATTTCGCTGTCGGGCATGACTGGCGTGGAGGTCAGCGTGACGATGGGCGCGCGCAGGGTGCCCGTCACCTGCACCCCCACCTGCACCGGCAGACCGTCGCGCTGGGCACTGAAATTCAGCCCGGGGCTGTCGATCGGGCCGGAGAAATTCACCGCTCCGCCCCTCACCAGGGTGAGGGTCTGGCCGTAGGCGCTGTAAGTGCCTTTGCGCACTTCAATGCTGCCGAATGCGGCCAGCGGCCTGCCGGGAGCGGCCCGCAAGGTGAGCTGGCCGCCGAGCTTGGCGTCCAGGCCGTAGCCGGTGACATGCACGTCGCGCCCGAGATCGACCTCGACCACGGCCGCGATGCCGTAGCCGGCCGTGGGCGACGACGCGGGCGCCAGCACCGGCCGGCCCTCGACCACCACGTCGCCGGCCAGCTTGGGCGCACTGCCGCGGGGCAACTCGAAGTCGGCGCTGTCCACGCTCAGTTTGCTGTTCAGCTCCACGCTGTGGCCTTGCAGCGTGAGCGTGCCGCTGCCGCTGACCACCGCCTGGCGGTCGGGCCGGTTGAGCACCTGCAGTTGCTGCGCGCTGAACTGAAGGCTGGCCTGCGGCTTGGCATTGGCGAAGCTGGCACTGCCGCTGGCCGTGAGCTTGCCCTGCCCGCCCTGCATGCTGAAGCGGGTGAGCTCAAGCGTGTCGCCGCTGAAGCCGGCGTCGAGCACACCGCCTTGCAGGTTCAGCCCTTCGGCGGGGAGGGTCACGGCCAGGGCGCGGCCGGTGAGCGCACCACGCAGTTCGGGTTTGGCCACGCTGCCGGCGGCCTTCATGTCCAGCAGCAGCTTGCCGCCGAGCTTGGCGGTGGGGCCGAGCAAGGGCGCGGCCCAGGCGATGCTCGGCAGGTCGGCGTGCAGACTGCCGGCCAGCGGCGCTGCCGCGTCAACGCCCCAGGCCCGGCCATGCTTGCTCACCTGGGTCTGCACCTCGGCATGCACGCTGCCGAACAGGCCGCCGGTGGCGTCGAACCGGGCGGACAGGGCATCGTCTTTCGCTTGCAGTTGCAGCCGCAGTTGCGACAGGCCCAGGCTCAAGCGCGGGTTGGTGGGCAGGTTCACATCGCCCGCGCTGCGTGCCACGACGACGTGACCCGACAGGGTGTTGGCCGCATGCAGCGACCAATCGGCGTCGAACCGCAGGGTGGACTGCACGCCATGCAGGTCGGCGCCGAACAGAGCGAGCCAGTAGGTCGGGTCCACGCCCTGCGCGCTGCCCGTGGTGTCGAGTTGACCGGCGTTCCACGCGGCGCTGGCGAGGTCGAGCGAGCCGCCGGCGCTGCGCAACCTGGCGTGCTGCAATTCCAGGTGATTTTTCGCCAGAAGCAATGGCGCCGGGGCCAGCAAGTCCACGGCGTAGCGCCCGCGGTTGCTGAACTGCTCGATGCTCCCCTGCCAGCCCTGCGCGGCGGTGTAGCCGCCGGCCAACGCGGCGCTCAAGTCGAGGTCGGCATTGCGCAGGCGCAGCGCGATGCGCTGCGCGTCCAGCCGGCCCGCCGCATCCACCTCGGCCCGCTGCAGCGTGAACGTGCCGGCAGTGATGCCGCTGCCCTTGAGGTGCAGCTTGAGCTGGCCTTGCGCTCCGGCTTGCAATTGGCCGCTGGCGTCCAACGACTGCACCTGAATCTTGCCCGGGGCGGTCAGTTGGCTGACACGCAAATTGAACTGGCCCGACGGGGCGGCGGGCGTGCCGGCGAGCGTGCCGCTGGCCTGCGCCAGGCCGGCGAAAGCCGGGTCGATCTGGGCCAGCGCAGGCGCGTCCAGCGTCCAGTGCAGCAGGTCGCCGGCGCGGCCGAAATCACCACGCGCCTTGAGGCTGTTGCTGCCGAGCTTGAGGTCGGCCTGGAGGCCGCGCACCCCCGTCGGTGACACCTGGCCACGCGCCGACCCGTCGAACACATGGCCGCGCCAGCGGCTGGGTTGCACCTGCAAATCCACCTGCGCGCTGCGTGTGGCGGCGTCGCCCCGGGCTTGCAGTTTGAGGTTGAGGTCGGCAGCGGGGTAGGAAGCGGATGCGGCACCGGCTGCGGCGCGGAAGCGGCTGGGATCGAAATGCTCGAGCACCACATGCATGGCGAAGCGTTGCGGCGCGCGCAAGTCCAGCGAACCGCTGGCGTTCAGCCGCCCGCCCTGGGCTTGCAGAACGGCGTGGGCGATGTCGATGTGCTCGCCACGCCGGCTCGCACGCAGCTCGGCCAACCAGCCGGGCTGGGTCAACCACGCCTGCAAGGTCTGCTGCTGCAGATTGCCGTGCAAGTGCAGCGGGCCGCTCAGGCGCGTGGCGAGCAAGGCAGAGTCGAGGGCATGCATGTCGATCTGGCCGGCTTGCAGGTCGAGGCGGAAATGGCCTGGGGCGGCGGCATCGGTGGCGTGACCATCCACCCGAGCAGCGGCGGTCGCGGCCATGGGCTGCGTGTCTGGCCGACTTGCGGGCAGGAGGGCAGGCGCAGCGGCAACCTGGCCGGGCGCTGACGCCCGCTTGGCCGTGGTGTAGCTGGCGCTGCCGGACAGGGTTCCGCCACCCGGCAGGCGGGCCAAGATCTGCTGGACCTGCACCCGCCCTGGCTGCACGTCCAGGACCGCCTGCAAGCCCAGCAGGGGTAGGCGCTTGGTGTTGATCGCGCCAGGGCGTGCGTTGCTCAACGTCAGGCTGCCGCGCAAGTGCTGCGCGCTGGAAGGCTGCAGGTCGA
Source organism: Pseudomonadota bacterium (assembly GCA_021783435.1). The sequence goes on from JAJXUC010000055.1 coordinate 12,515, forward strand.
GTTGCAGGTCGAGCAGGGCCATGGGCAGTTTCAGATCGATGCGCGCCGGGTCCATGTTTTGGGCGTCGATCGTCGCGCTGCGCAGCGGCAGCGCGGCAAACGGCGCCAGCGCGGCGTCGAAACGGGCGTGGGTCTGCAAGGCGTTGACCATGCCCTGCAGGCGCAAGGCTTGCAGGCTGCCGGAGGGTCGCACGTCAAGCTGCACCGACGATGGAGCCCGCGCGCCCCGCAGGTGCAGCGTGGCCTGCAATCTGCCCTGCACGGCAAACGGTCGCGCCACGCCCAGCGTCAACCGCGCCCGGCCCTGGCCCCAGGGCGTGCTGGCTTCGGCATGAAGCTGCACCTGCCCCGCCCCGGTCCGCAGGCTGGCGTCGAATCGGCCCAGGGGCTTGCGCGCGCCGGGCGGTCCCAGGCGCAGGGCTCCGATATGCAGCCGCGCCACGCGCAACTCCAGTGGCAGTGCCAGGCTTTGCGGCAGCTTGGGCGGGCCGCTGCGTGGGCCGGGAGGAAGGTTCAAGTCGAGCGTGCTGACCGACAAGAGCCGCACATCCACCAACCTGGGCTGGTGCAACAGGGCGCGAGGGTTCCAGCGCAGGTGCAGGTCGCGCGCATGCACGTCCACCCGAGGGCTTTGCAGTTGCAGCCGCTCGATGCGCAAATCGCCCCAGACGTCGCCGCGTATGCCTTGCAGTTCCAGATGGACGGCGCCGAACTGCAAGGGCTGGCTGCTGAGCCAGCGCAGGCCCGAGCCGGTGCCCAGCCAGGCGAGCGCCGCCAACAGCAGCACGATGAGCAGCAGCACCACCACCAGGCTGCGCCAAGTCCAGGTCCACAGCCTGCGCCAGACGCTGCGCCGGCGTGACGCAGGAGCCTCGGGCGCGGCGGCTGGGTTTGGATCCGGCGTCAGAGCCATCTCAGAAACTCACCCCGGCGTTGAACTGCAGGCGGTAGGACTGGATGGCCTGACCATAGGCCAGGTCGATGCTGATGATGCCGGCCGGGCTGCGCCAGCGCGCGCCGATGCCGTAGCCGGCCACGGTCTTCAAGGCGCCGAAGCTGTTGGCCGCGTCGCCCCGGTCGTAGAACACCGAGGCACCCCATTGCGGCGTGAGCCAGTGCACCGCCTCGGCACTGGCGGTGAGCAGGGCGCGGCCGCCGACGATGGCTCCGCCCTCGGTCACACCCAGGCTCTGGTAGGCATAGCCGCGCACCGAGCCGATGCCGCCGGCGCGAAACAATTCCTGCTGCGGAATCCCGTTGGCCGACGGGCTGAACACGCTGCCCACCTCGCCCCGCAGGATGAGCTGGTTGCGGCTACCCAGCGGGATGTACTGCACCCCGCGAAGCACCAGGCGAATGAAGTTCTGATCCGACAGGAGGGCCTTGCTGCCGGCGCCGATCTGGGCGTTGACCAGGCTGCCGCTGCTGGGGTCGATCGGATTGTCCAGGCGACGCCGCGTCCAGGAATAGTTGGGCATGAGCGCCTGGGCGGTGGTGCTGCCGTAGCCGAGCACGTCCTGCCGCTCGGTGATGTACTGCAGCGACAGCACCGTCTCGATCGGCCCGTCCAGGCGCTGGCGCTGGCCGCCGAGAATCAGGCTGCGGGTGGTCAGGCCCTGGATGTTGGCATGCTGCACATCGGCGCTCAGGCTGTAGCGCGAACCGTTTGCCGCCCGCGGAAAAGCCAGGCCCGCGCCCAAGGACTGCAGCAGGGTTTCCAGCTTCAGTGCGCTGGTGAAACGCCAGGCACGACCGAGGATGTTGAGGTTCTCGTAGTCCACCTGGGTGCGCGCCCCGGTGTTGCTGCTGTAACCCACCCCCAGTCCCAGTTTTTGCGGTTTGTATTCGACCACCCGCACCTGCACGGGCAGCATGGTGCCTTGCGCCTCGGTCAGCGGCGCCGCCACCGTGGCCGTGCGGAAATAGCGGCTGCCCTGCAGCAGTTGCTGGTACTCCAGCAGCTTGGCCTGCGTATAAGGCTGGCCCGGCTGGAAAGGAGCCAGGCGCTGCACGATGCTTGCGGGGTAGAGCTTCAGGCCTTCGACCTGCACCGGGCCGAAGCTGTAGCCGGGTCCGGTGTCGAGCACGAGACGCAGCGCCGCGCTGTGCCGCTTCGGGTCCACCCGCGCCTGGCTTTGCGCGATGTGCGCCGCCGGGTAGCGCCGTGTCAGCAGGCCGAGCAAGGCATTGCTCTTGGCGGTTTCCCAGGCAGCGCTGCGAAACACCTGTCCGTCGGCCAGCGACCAGTCGTGGCGCAGTCTGGCGGCCAGCGACGCATCGGGCTGGCCGTCGGGGCCGTTCACCTGCAAGTCCAGCCCGGTTACGCGTGTGGCCTCGCCGGGCTGAACCTGAATCGTCACCACGACCGGTTTGGCCACGGTCTCCAGGCCAACTTGGACTCGCGGTGAGAAATAGCCCTCGGCGGCGAGCAGATCGGCCACCTGCTTCGGCACTTGATCGATCAAGGCGTGCAGTTGCTCCGGCGTGATGTCTTCAAACACGCGCCAACGCTCGATGTCGAGATCCTGCTTCAGCAAAGCTTGCCATGCGTGCGGAGCATCGATGCGAACGTCGTACCGTGCGGCTGTGGCCGGCGCAGATGCGGATGCTGCTGGCTGGGCTGAACCTGCCGCGATCGCCAGATGCGGCTGCAGCCCGCCCGCCAGCGCCAGCGCCAGCAGCAGGGTCAACCGGTAAAGCGGCCACACCCGTGCGGGTGGACTGACAGGCAGAGTTGGCGCGGCGTGCTCGCAGGGCATGGGTGAGTTGGTGCTGCGCGCGCACGCAGCAAAGGCAATTCCGGTGTCAAAAGCATCGGGGTGATCGTCGAATCGATCCCGACAAATTCGCGATTATGGCCGCAGCGTCAATTCGGCGGGTCACACGGGTCACCCCCCGGCGCCCGTGAGCAAGCGTGACGCAGATCTCAGTTCGGCCGGGGAACGCTAGAGTCGATGCCGCGCAGGCGACGCACTCTCGCGTGTGACCGCCGCGCAAGGTCCATGACCCCCGCCTTGGCTGCGTCCACCAAGGGATGCTGACCCACATCGCCAGGCCGCAAACCCAATTGCCGCAGCTTGTGGTTGAGCTGGTGGGCGAGAGTCTGCTGGTCGGACCAGCGGGTGCGGAAGGTCAAGGCCAGGGAAATCGAAAGTTCAGGCCCGGTATGCACCCTGTGTGGCGCGATGAACGGGTGATGGATGCCCATGGCGGGGGTGAGCTCGAAACGCATGGCCTTGGGCTCGAGCTCGGGCAACCACTGCGGCCTGCGCCCGGCGTAGGCCAGGATCTGATCCTTCTGCGCCGCGCTCATGACGCTGGGGTCGGCCTGATTCCACAGATACGCTGTTTTGCTGCCGCGCACCTGCATCAGGAAGTTCATCTCGCGGTCCATGTGGTAGGGCGTGATGGAGCCCTGGGCCGAAATGAACACATAGGTGGAGAACCAGGTGATACCGGGATCCAAGTGCCGCGTGGCAACGGCAAACTCGGTCAGGAGTTGTTCCAAGAAGGGACGGTAGGCTGGGTCTCGTTCGGGGTTGTAGATGCAGACGTAGGCGCGCCGGGCTTCGAGATTGTCGAGCGCGTCGTCCAGCGTCAAGCCTTCTCGGTAGCGCTGACTGTAGGACATGTCGAAGTCGGCATCGGGCGCAATCTCGCCGAAGCGGAACCGCACCTCGCGAGGTGGCATGCGTCGGCACAAAGCCTTGAGTTCTGGCCATTGCATCAGCGGGTGTTCGGTCAACCGATGTTGCATGGCAAATGGCAAGCGGTTGTAGAACTGGCGCATCGCCTCCGGCTCAAGCTGCAGCCAGCGCTCGGCCGATGCTCGGCCGCGCGCCAGCAAATCCATGTACTCGTCACTGGTGATGTTTCGTCCCAGCATTCCTCGCCTCAGCCTGAAGTTGGCGCTTCAGAACCCGCTGTCTGTGTCGGGCTTTGACGGATCTTGCAACTCTAGGACGCTGTGCAACGCATCGCGCCCCCGGGATTCGGGGATCGGAAAAGTGACATCTGTATCAGGACATGTCGATCGCATGGGCCTGAGGCCCGATCAGCATGCGTTCCACATAACGCGCGATCAGGTCCACCTCCAGGTTCACAGTGCCGCCAGGTTTGAGACTGCGCAGATTGGTGTGTTGCAGGGTGTGGGGGATGAGGTTGATGTGCACACTGGCCGAACCACCCGCGGCGTCGACCACGCGATTCACCGTCAGGCTCACGCCGTTGACGGTGATCGAGCCCTTGTAGGCAAAAAAACGGGCGAGCTCACTGGGTACCCGCAGCGCCAGATGCCAGGATTCACCCGCCGGCTCGAAGCGCTCGACCTGCCCGATACCATCCACATGGCCGGTGACCAGGTGCCCGCCGAGCTTGGTGGCCAGCGTCAGCGATTGCTCCAGGTTCACCTCGGCCCCCACAGCGTCGAGCCCGGTGGTGCGCGCCAGGCTCTCGGCCGAGATGTCGAAGGCAAACTGCGCCGTGCCCAGTTCCACCGCGGTCATGCAGGCGCCGCTCACGCAGATGCTGTCGCCCCGGCCCACGCCCTGGAGCCAAGCTGCCGGCACCTGTACCGTGACGCGTAAACCGCTGCCCTCGCCGGCTTGCAGCGGTACCACTTCGGAAAGACGGCCAAGAGCCGTGACGAGACCTGTGAACATGGTGAATGAGCGCAATGAGCGAGTTGAAAGAATGGGTATGGGTTGTTGGCGCCGCCGGCACGACTGGGCTGCGGCCCTGGCGAGCATAGCCGGCATCGGCTGTGCCGGGGCAAAGCCGCCCACATGTGGCGCGGGCCAGATGGCGCTGGCCAACCAGGATGCGGTCGGAGCCTGAAAAATCAATAGACTCCCCGCATGAGCACAGCGCCAACCACCGCCCCTGCCACCACCCCTGCCTTCACCTGGCCGGTGCGGATCTATTGGGAAGACACCGATGCCGGCGGCGTGGTGTATTACGCCAACTACCTCAAGTTCTGCGAGCGCGCGCGCACCGAATGGCTGCGCTCCCTGGGCCTCGATCAGCAACGCCTGGTCGAGCGCGACGCACTGCTGTTCGTCGTCAGCAGTGCGCAGGTGCGCTACCTCGCGCCGGCGCGGCTGGACGATCAACTCGGCGTCAGCGTGACCGTGGTCGAGGTGGGCGGCGCCAGTTTGGAGTTGTTGCAGGAGGTGCGCCGCTGCGCGCCGGCGTCCGATGCGTCGAGCACCGCCGCGGCTGTCCTGCTGGCCAGCGTGCAAGTGCGCGTGGCCTGTGTTCAGGCCGGCAGCTTCAAGCCGAGACGTCTGCCAGCCGTGGTGCTGCAAGCCATCGCAGGGTAGCCCGCGGAGCGCCTTCAGCGCGGGGCAACACAAAACGTCACGCGGGTATGGCGCACAGCGGTGCAAAATAGTGGCCTTCAGGTGTCTGTCCGCACTCCGGGGAACCCGGCGCCGTCTGCGGGCTTTGCATCCCTAGCGCCGCTCTTCCCGCCACTTTCAGCCTGGACTTTGCATGGACCAAAACTTTTCCATCATCTCGCTCGTACTGGGCGCCAGTACCGTCGTCCAGTTCGTCCTGGCGCTGCTCATGGCGGTGTCGCTGGCGAGCTGGACCGTGATCTTCCGCAAATACTTCGCCATCAAGGGCGCCCGCCTCAAGACCGACGATTTCGAGCAGGAGTTCTGGTCCGGCACCAGCTTGAACGACCTGTACCAGGCGGCCATCAACAGCGCCCGTCAGGGCAGCCCGCTACAGCGCATCTTCGCCTCCGGGATGCGCGAGTTCCTCAAGCTGCGCGAGCGCCGGCTGGATTCCACCACTCTGGTGGACGGCTCGCGCCGCGCCATGCGCGCCGCCTTTCAGCGCGAGATGGACGTGATCGAGTCCAACCTCTCCTTCCTCGCCTCGGTGGCTTCGGTCTCGCCCTATGTGGGTTTGTTCGGCACGGTCTGGGGCATCATGCACGCCTTCGTCGGCCTGTCCAACCTGCAGCAGGTGACGCTGGCCACGGTGGCACCTGGCATCGCCGAGGCCCTGGTGGCCACGGCCATCGGCCTGTTCGCCGCCATTCCGGCCGTCATCGCCTACAACTTCTTCGCCCGCGACATCGACCGCCTGGCCATTCGCTTCGAGTCCTTCACCGAAGAGTTCTCCAACATCCTGCAGCGTCAGGTGGCACCGCACCCGCAAGGCGCGTCGGCGCAAGACGCCGGGCCCATGACCCGGCCCATGTCGGCTGCAACGGGAGCGCATTGAATGGCCACCGTACAGCGCAGCAGCGGGCACCGGCGGCGCGCGCTGGCGGAGATCAACGTCGTGCCGTACATCGACGTGATGCTCGTGCTGTTGATCATTTTCATGGTCACCGCGCCGCTCATCACCCCAAGCGCCGTGAAACTGCCCAGCGTGGGCCAGGCCACGCGCGCACCTGACACCGTGGTGGAAGTGGACATCAAGGCCGACAAGCTTTTGAGCGTGCGCCTGCGCGACCCCAAGGCCAAGGCTGGAGCCACGGGTCTGAACCCGCAACCCACCAGCATGGCCGATTTGCAGAAAACCGTGGCCCAGCTTGCCCAGCAAAGCGGCTCGACCCTGGCCGAGATGCCGGTGCTGATCGCCGCCGACAAGGACGTGAAGTACGACGACGTCATCAAGGTACTCAACCGCCTGAAGGAAAGCGGCGTGCAGCGCGTCGGCCTGGCGGTGCAGGCAACCGGGCGAAGCGCGCGTCAACCGTGAAGCCGACCACACCGTTTGTCCTGCATGCCGCAATCTCTGAGCCTCCGTGCCGGCGCATGGGCCTGAACGGGCCTTGCCACCTTCCGACATGAACACCTACAACCCCCCGGCCGACAAGCTGCGCCCACCGCCCGAAAAGGGCATGGGCCGCGCGCTGTTGTTCGCCGCCCTCATCCACCTGCTGCTCATCATCGTCATTGCACTGGGCGTGCACTGGAAAAGCCACACTCCCGAAGCCGTCGAGGCCGAGTTGTGGGCGCCCACGGCGCATCTGGCCGCGCCGCGGCCGCCTCAAGTCGAACCCCAGCAGGCGCAGCCCACACCCAAACCGCAGCCGCAGGCCCAACCGCAGCCCGCACCACCATTGACCAAGGTGCAACCCACGCCGGACAACGCCGAGATCGCGCTGGACAAGGCGCGCAAGCGCAAGCTGGAAGACGAGAAGCGCCAGGCCGCCCTGTTCGCCCAGCAGCAAGCGCAGCAACGCCAGGCTGAAAAGCTGGCGGCCGAGAAATTGGCGTTGCAGCAGCAGCGTCTGGCCCAGGAAAACGCCGCGGAACAGCGCAAGCTCGCGGAGCAGAAAAAACAGCAGGAACTCAAGGCGCAACAACTAGCGCAGCAACAGGCCGAAAAACTGCAGGCCGAGAAAAAGGCGGAGCAACTGCGCAAGGCCGAGCAACAGCGCGAGCAGCAACTCGCCAAGTTGCAGCAGCAGGCGCGCTCCGATTACATGAAAAACCTCATGTCCCAGGCCGGCACCGGTCCCGCAACCAGCACGGGCACGGCCGCCGTGAGTTCGGGCCCCTCCGGCGCCTACGCGGCGCGCCTGGCGACGCTGGTGCGGCAGAACGTGATTTATCCGCAGATCGACCAGATCCAGGGCGATCCGAAGGTGGTCATCACCGTCACGCTCGACCCGAACTCGGGCGAAGTTCTGGGCACGAAAATCGAACGCTCCAGCGGTGTGCCGAGCTGGGATCAGGCCGTGCTGCGCGCCGTCCAGCGCGTCGGCCGCTTCCCGGCAGACGGCAGCGGCCGGTGGTACACGCCGATGGAGATCAAGGCCGGCCCGCGCGACGCGGGTTGAACGCCATCCCGCCCCGCGTTCGCGCCCGGCCCATGCCGCAGGGCATCAATGCTGCATGCGCTGGGCAGCGGCGGAGTCGCCGCTGTCATACACCACCTGCACCCGTCCATCCAGCGCCAGTGCGGCCAGCTCCGCGAGCACGTCGTCGCCGGGGCGCAGACGCACACGGTCGAGGCGCAGCAGGGCGGCGGCACCGCTGCGTTCGACTTCAATGTCCAGCGGCAGGCCGTCGTCCTTCCCGGCAGACTGGGTGCGAGCCAACTCGATGAGCGGAGCGGCGTCGGCCAGGCCGTTGACGCGCAGCCGAATACGCCGACCCAGGCGCACGCGGGTCTGCTCCAGGGTCCAGACGGCGTCGACGTTGAAGCGCAGGCCGCCGCTGAAGCGGTCGTTCTGGGCGCGGCCTTGCAGCACCAGCAGTTCGTCGTCGCGCAGCAAAGCGCGCACGGTGTCGAGCAGACGCTCATTGACCACGGTTTCCAGCATGCCGGAGCGGTCTTCCAGCGTGACGATGGCCACCCGCCCGCGCTGACCTTGCACCACGCGCACGGCAGCGACGATGCCGGCAACGATCTGCGGCTCGCGCGCCTCGGCCAACTCCGCCAGCGGGCGCGGGGCGAAGCGGCGCACCTCGTCGGCGTGGGCGTCGAACAGATGGCCGCTGAGGACGAAGCCAATGGCCAACTTTTCCTCGGACAGGCGTTTGCGCAAATCCCACGGTGGCTGCGGCTCCGGCGCAGGGGCGCCGGCCGTGGCGGCGCTGGCGTCGTCGAACAGACTGTCGAACAGCCCACCCTGAGTGGCGTGTTCGGCGCATTGGGCGGCATGTTCCAGCGCCATGCCCACGGCGGCCATGAGGGTGGCGCGATTGGGGTCGATGGCGTCGAAGGCACCAGCGCGGATCAGGGCCTCGAGCACGCGGCGGTTGATGCGGGTGCGGTCCACGCGCGCGGCGAAGTCCATCAGCGACGCGAAGGGTTTGTCACCACGCGCCTCGACAATCCCTTCGATGGCCGCACGCCCGGTCCCCTTGATGGCGCCGAGCGCGTAGCGGATGGTGTGCGCGTCCACCGGATCGAAGCGCCAGCCGCCGAGATTGATGTCGGGTGGCAAGAGCTTGAGGCCCAGATTGCGGGCGTCGTCCACCAGCACCT
>JAJXUC010000056.1 GCA_021783435.1 Pseudomonadota bacterium
AGACGCTGTGCAGTGGAAACAGCGGAAGGCCGTGTTCACCGTCCCTCACGTTGCACCGCCGTGCGGGCGAGATGCTGCGCCGATGGTGGCCGAGGCATCGAGTTCGCGGTGCCGTACCAGCACGCTACAGGCTCCGGCGAAACGCCTGCCGAGTTCCTCCGTCAGAAAAACCGAACGATGCTGGCCGCCGGTACAGCCCACAGCCACGACGACGTAACTGCGCTGATCCTCGGCCATGGCGGGCAGCCATTTGCGCAAAAAGCCGGTGATGTCTTCCAGCATGCGCATGACGGCGGCTTGGCTACGGAGATAGTCGGCAACCGGAGCATCGCGTCCGGTGAGGCCGCGTAGAGAGGGATCGTAGTGTGGGTTGGGCAGCATGCGGACGTCGAACACGAAATCGGCGTCGAGCGCCACGCCGCGCTTGAAGGCGAACGACTCGAACAGCAGGGTCAGCTGCGCCGCGCCCACGCCCACGGCTTGCCGCACCCATGAGCGCAGCTGCGCCGGACGCAGGCCGCTGGTATCGATGTGCAGGCCCAGGCGCGCGATCGGGGCGAGCAGCTCGCGCTCGAGTTCGATGGCCTCGATGAGCGCCGGCGCCGAAAACGGCAGGGTTTGATTCGGCTCGGCGGATGCCAACCCCCGCGCCGTGAGCGGGTGGGCGCGGCGCGTCTCGGAAAACCGCTGCACCAGCATGTCGGTGGCGCAGTCGAGGTAGATGAAATGCAGATCGCAGCGCTGGCGCAACCGTTGGGTCAGCGCAGGAAGCTGGCCCAGACCTTCCGCGCTACGCACATCCATCGCGATGCCGACCCTGGCGTGTCCCGCCTGGGCGGCAACGACCAGCAGCTGGTCAACCAGCTGGGGCGGCAAGTTGTCCACGCAGTAATACCCAGCATCCTCCAACGCATTGAGGGCGATCGACTTGCCCGAGCCCGACACGCCGGAGAGCAGCACCAGCCGGATGCGCTGCGGCAGCACCGTGGTCTCGTCCATCACGACTGCCCCGCGGACAATGCCGATTGCAGCAATTCGCGCGCATGCGCCTGCGCGACGACCGACTCGGTGTCGCCGCCCAGCATGCGCGCGATCTCCGTCACGCGCGCGCCGGCGTCGAGCGCGGCGATATGGCTTTGCGTGCCGCCACCCGCGCTTTGCTTGCTGACCTGGAGATGGCGGCTGGAACACGCCGCGACCTGGGCGAGATGGGTGACTGCCAGAACCTGCCTGCCCTGCCCAAGGCCCGCCAGCAAGCGGCCTACGGTGTGGGCCACCGCCCCGCCGATGCCGGCGTCGACCTCATCGAAAATCAACGTCCCCACGGGCTGCTGTGCGCTGGTGGTCGCCGCCAGGGCAAGCGCAATCCGCGACAACTCCCCACCCGAGGCGACGCGCGACAAGGGCCGCAGCGCGGCGCCGGGGTGGCCGGCGACGAGCAGTTCGACGTCCTCCGCGCCCTGGGCCTGGACAGCAGGCAACGGCGACAAGGACACATCGAAACGACCTCCCTTCATGCCCAGCTCCTGCATCAGGATCTGCACGCCCTTGGCGAGCCTGGGCGCCGCAGCGGCACGCTGCGCGCTCAGCCCGGCCGCGGCTTGCCGCAAGGTGTTGCCGGCGGCCATGACCTGGCGCTCCAGTGCGGGCACGTCAACGCCCTGTTCCAGCGCGGCGAGACGCGTCTGCAAGCCCTGCCACAGGGCATGCAACTCGGCGGGCTGGACGCGATGACGGCGCGCGAGCCCCATCCAGGCCGACAGGCGGGCGTCGACCTCCGCCAGCCGCTCGGGGTCGAGATCGGCCTGGCGCAGCCGCGCTCCCAGTTCGTGGGCCAAATCCTGCATGATGGACAGGACGGATTCGAGCTGCTCGCACACCGGACCCAGCGCTGCATCGATCTGGTTCGCCGCCTGCAGCGTCTGGCGCGCGCGCGCCAGCTGGCGGGCCGCGCCGGTCTCGTCGTCGTCCAGCAGGTTGGAAGCGGCCTGCAGCAGCTCGATGAGTTCCGCGGCATGCGCCAGCCTGTGATGCTCCGCATTGAGCGGCTCCCACTCCTGCGGCTGCGGCGCCAGGCGGGCCAGCTCGGCGATCTGCTCGGCGAGCTGCTCGCGCTCCTCGATCAGGCGACCCGCATCGTTGCGCGCCGCGTCCAGCCTGTCGCTCAAGTCCTTCCAGTGGCGCCAGGCTGCGGCGCAAGCCTGGCGCGCCTCGCCCGCGTGCGCATAGGCGTCGAGCAAATCGCGCGCGGCGCCGCTGCGTCCCAGACTCTGCCATGCATGTTGGCCGTGAATGTCGACCAGCATGCTTCCCGCCGCGCGCAACTGTGCGAGGGTGGCGGGGCTGCCGTTGATGAAGCCGCGCGACCGTCCCTGTGCGTCGATCACGCGGCGCAGCAATGCCGTGTCCTGGACCTCGAATCCTTGCTCGTCGAGCCAGTCAGCCAACGCGCCCGGAACGTCGAATTCGGCGCTGATCTCGGCTCGGCTGCTGCCAGGGCGCAACACATCCGTGTCGCCGCGCTCGCCCAGGGCGAGCTTGAGCGCGTCGATCAGGATCGACTTGCCGGCACCGGTTTCTCCGGTCAACACGGTGAAGCCGGCGCCAAGCTCCAGCTCCAGCTCGCTGACGAGCACAAAATCGCGAATGTGCAGGCGTCGCAGCATGCCGGCCTCAGACTTCGACACCAAGGATCTCGTGCCAGTGCAGCTTCTTGCGCAGCGTGGCGAAATAGCTCCAGCCTGGTGGATGCAGGAACACGGCGCGATGCGGCGCGGTGCGCAGGCTGATGCGGTCCCCGCCCAGCAGGTCGGCGAAATGCTGCATGTCGAAGTTCACGCCGACATCTTTCTGCGACACGATTTCGATATCGATGTGCACCTGCTCGGGCAGAACGATGGGCCGGTTGGACAGCGTATGCGCCGCGATCGGCACCAGCACCACGCCCGGGAGGCTGGGATGCAGGATGGGGCCGCCGGCCGACATGGCGTAGGCGGTCGACCCGGTCGGAGTGGCCACGATCAAGCCGTCGGCGCGCTGCACGTACATGAAGCGCCCGTCAACGTCCACCCGCAATTCGACCAGCCCCGTCGAGCCACTGCGATTGACCACCACGTCGTTGATGGCGATGCCGTCGTAGATGCGCTGGCCGTCGCGCAGGACTTCGCCGGCCAGCACGGCACGGTGTTCGCGTTCAAAATGCCCGGCCAGCATGGCCCCGAGCGCCTGGTGCCACTCGGACTCGGCGATGTCGGTGATGAAACCCAGGCGGCCGGAGTTGATGCCCATCAGCGGCACGCCGAAGGGCGCCAGCTGGCGCGCCGCGCCCAGCATGGTCCCGTCTCCGCCGACCACCACCGCGACCCAGCCGCCATTTGCGGCGCGCGCACCCACCTCGTCCAGGCTGAGGTCGGCGTAACCAGGCAGGTCGCAGTGGTGCGCAGTCTGCCGCTCAACGCTGACCTCCACCCCGTTTTCGGCCAGCCAGGCACCGATTTCAGCCAGCGTGCGCCCCACTCCCGCCGCCTGGTGCTTGCCAATGAGGATGGCCTGGTGAAAAACGGGAAAAGGCATGGGCGCTGTCAGAAGATTGTGAACCGGACGGGATGTTGGCAGGCTGTCGCGGCGGCAACCTAGCGTTGTCGGATTACATCACAGCCCTGCGAACTGCAGTGCCGGCAGTTGCGAGACGCTGAACTGCCTAGAATCGAAGCACGATGGATGAACGCGCCCGTGTCCTGCTCAAAACCCTGATCGAACGCTATATCGCCGACGGTCAGCCGGTGGGCTCGCGCACCTTGTCCAGGGCGTCGGGCCTCGAACTCTCGGCCGCCACGATTCGCAACGTCATGGCCGATCTGGAAGACATGGGCCTGATTTCCAGCCCGCACACTTCGGCCGGGCGCGTGCCCACGCCGCGCGGCTACCGCCTGTTCGTCGACACCATGCTGACCGTGCATCCGGTTTCCGAGGTCAACGAACTCGAGCAAAGCTTCAAGTCCCAGCTCGCGACCGTGGAGCCGCAAAAAGTCATTGTGCAGGCGGCCCAGCTGCTCTCCAGCTTGTCGCACTTCGTTGGCGTGGTGATGAGCCCGCGCCGCAACGCGGCGTTTCGGCACATCGAGTTCCTGCGTCTGTCGGAGCAGCGCATCCTGGTGATCCTGGTGGATGAAAGCGGTAATGTGCAAAATCGCATCATCCTCTCCGACCAGCCCTACACGCAAAACCAGTTGATCGAAGCCGCCAACTACCTCAATGCCCATTACAGCGGCTTGAATTTTGAGCAGATTGGCGCCCAGTTGCGCGGGGAGGTCGAACACTTGCGCAGCGAAATCGTCACGCTGATGCAAGCGGCCGTCCAGGCCGGCAGCCAAGCCGTCGCCGAGCAGCAGGAACAAGTGGTGATCTCGGGCCAGCAGCACTTGCTCAAAGTCGACGATCTGTCCAACAACCTCACCAGTCTTCGCCGCTTGTTCGACTTGTTCGAACAAAAATCGCACCTGCTCAAGTTGCTCGACGTGTCCGCGCGTGCGGAAGGCGTGCGCATCTACATCGGCGGCGAGAACGAGGTCGTCCCGTTCGAGGAACTCTCCGTCATCACGTCGCCGTACGAGGTCGACGGCAAGGTGGTCGGCACGCTTGGCGTCATCGGCCCGACCCGCATGGCCTACGACCGCATGATCCAGATCGTGGACATCACCGCCAAACTGGTCGGTAACGCCCTGAGCCAGCGCTGAGGCGCAGGAGCGGCAAGCTCCGAGGCGTACGCCTCCCAAGAAAACGCCGGGGCGCTCCCAAGTTTTCTCGACCCCCACGGGAGGCGAGGCGGCGTGCCGACCCCGGGGCGCTCAGCAGTTTGCAGCATCAAGCCTGACGCGGCCCGTGCGCGACAAGACAATCTTGCGCCCCTGCTGCCGCTCTACGCACACGGTCAGCGTGCCCATCTGCAACGCCCCCGTGGTCAGGCGCGGCCAGCCAAGCGATGAATACGACACATAGCGCGCCACGGGCTGATTCCCGGTGATGGACAAGGCCTCGAGAGCGGGTTGCACGTGCAGCAGCGCTTCATTTGCACCTCGCTGAGCATTCGCATCCGGATCATGAAACACGATCCACCCGCGATGCCACCCGCCCGTGGCGCTGCAGCGATCACCATCGTCGCTCACGCACATGGTGACGCGCTCCCCTCGAAGCACCGCCTCGGAGCGCGCCAGATGCATGCTTCCCGACAAGGCGTTGCTGCCCGCGCTCAGTCGATTCGCACGCGCGACGCTTTGGTACGACGGCAAAGCCAGCGTCAGCGCAAACGCGACGATGGCCAGCGTCACCACGACTTCGACAAGGCTCAGTCCCGTTTGCGACTTGGCCATGCCAGCCTCGGGACGCTCAGCGCACGATCAACACAGGAACGCGGCAGGACGCCAGGACTTTCGTCGCGACGGAACCGAGCGCGACGCTGCCGAGCGCAGTATGCCCATGCGACCCCATGACGATGAGATCGTTTTGATGCTCGAGCGAGAACTCCACGATTCGCCTGGAAGCCTCCCCGACCTGGCGATGCACCAGCACGTCCAATCCAGCTCCCTGCAGCGCTGCTTGCGCCGGCGCAAGCACCCGTTCGCTCTGTTCGGCGTAATAGCTGTCAAGCACTTCGCGCGACAAATAGGAGCGCGCGAGAGCCGTGCCGACAGGCGGCTCAACATGCAACAAATCAACCCGTGGGGGTTCTCGCCACCATGTCAATCGATCAAGAAGAAAATCCAAGGCACGCTTTGTGAAAGCCGAACCATCGACAGGCAAAAGTAAACGAACGGGCTGTTCCATGTGTCCAATTATGACAAACCTCGAATGCTTTCACAATCATCAGGCCTTCGCCTCGAGCGGCGGCATGTGCCATGGCCCGTAGAATCGCCGCCTTGTCGCACACGGGCCGTTAGCTCAGTTGGTTAGAGCAGAGGACTCATAATCCTTTGGTCGTTGGTTCAAGTCCAACACGGCCTACCACGATTTTCCGCATTCTCCTAGAGCTGTTGGCCTAGAGGCGCATAATTAAGGTTTGCCCTTTCAAGCCACCACTCATTGATGAATATTCCATCCTCAGCCCCCGACACCGAAATTCAGTCTGCGCAACGCTATGACGAACTCGGCCTGGACGCGAGGCTGTTGCGGGCTGTGGCCGAGATGGGCTATACAACGCTTACGCCCATCCAGCAGCGAGCGATTCCCATCGTGCTTTCCGGACGCGACGTCATGGGCGCCGCACAGACGGGCACGGGCAAGACGGCCGCCTTTTCCCTCCCGATTCTGCAAAAGCTGCTGCCGCTGTCCAGTACCAGTGTGTCGCCGGCACGGCACCCCGTACGCGCTCTCGTCCTTGCGCCGACTCGCGAACTGGCGGATCAGGTGTACAGCAACATCCGGGCTTACGCGAAACACACGCCCCTGCGCTGTGCCTGCGTGTTCGGGGGCATGGACATGGCGCCGCAGACCGCCGCGTTGCGCCTGGGCGTCGAAATGCTGGTCGCCACGCCGGGCCGCCTGCTCGATCACCTGGAAGCCAAGACGGTAAGCCTGGCACAGGTCCAGTTCGTGGTGCTGGATGAGGCCGATCGCATGCTGGATATCGGTTTCCTGCCCGACCTGCAGCGCATTCTGGCCTTCCTGCCGAAGAGCCGAACCACCTTGCTGTTCTCCGCGACCTTCTCGCCCGAGATCAAACGCCTGGCGCAAAGCTATTTGCAGGACCCTGTCCTGGTGGAAGTGGCACGGCCCAACGCCACCGCAACCAATGTGGAACAGCTCGTCTACAAGGTCAGCGAGGACAGCAAGCACACGGCTCTTTTGCAGTTGTTGCGCGAACACGATCTCAAGCAGACCATCGTGTTCGTCAACAGCCGCCTGGGCGCGAGCCGCCTGGCGCGCATTCTGGAACGCGACGGCCTGAAGGCGCAGGCCATGCATGGCGACAAATCGCAGGCTGAGCGCTTGGCCACGCTGGACGCCTTCAAGCGCAATGAAGTCGAGGTGCTGGTGGCCACTGATGTGGCGGCGCGAGGTCTGGATATTGCCGAGTTGCCGGGCGTGATCAATTACGACGTGCCGTTCAGCGCCGAAGATTACGTGCATCGGATAGGCCGAACCGGGCGCGCAGGCGCTTCGGGCCTGGCCATCACGCTGGCCACGGAACGCGAGAGCCGCTCGCTTGGCGACATCGAGAAGCTGATCAAGCGCACGATCGAAGTGCGCAGCTTGAGCGTCGAGCCGCGGGCGGCACGACGCTCCCCGCCGAGAAGGGAACCCGAGATGGCGGGTGCCAGCCCAGCACGCTCCTCCGGCACGCAGCGCAACGCGGCGCGCGACACCTGGTTTGACAAACCCTATGAAGCGGACCCGAACGCCAGCCCGGCATGGGAAGACGCATCGAGCACCCCGGCGCGAAGCGTGCTATCCCCGAACATCCGCCCGCGCCGCAAAGTCGCGGCACTGCTGGGCGGCAAACCCGCGGCCAAGGCTTGAAAGCCTAGTTTTGCGCCGACCTCGTGGCCTCCCATCTGGCGCGCTGGTCAGCCCACCCCGCCAGTGACGAGGTCAACACCTCTGCGAGGGTTGCTCCGACCGGCTCCAGCCCGAGGAATCTTGCCGCCCGCATGATGGCGTGCAGGCCTGGAATAAAAGGCTCCGAGCCATCCTGCTTGGACAGCTTGCGCCCCTGGGCGTCGCGCAACAAGGGCACGTGCAGGTATTGTGGCGTGGGCAGGCCCAAGGCTCGCTGCAGCTGGATTTGCCGCGCCGTCGAAGCCACCAGATCCTCGCCTCGCACCACATGGCTGACGCTTTGCGCGGCGTCGTCGACCACCACGGCCAATTGATAGGCCCATAAGCCATCGGCGCGCTTGAGCACGAAGTCGCCGACAACCTGGTCGACTTGCTCTTGCTGTGCGCCCAGGCGGATGTCAGTCCAGTTCACCAGCGCCAGATTTCCCTGCGGCAAACGCAAACGCCAGGCTCGCGCTTTCCTCCCGCCCAGCCCCGTCCGGCATGTGCCGGGATAAACACGTTCGCCGGCCTGGCGAAGATCGCGGCCGCTCTCACGCAAGGCGCGGCCGACATCGCTGCGCGAGCATGCGCAACCGTACGCAAGTTCGCGATCCAACAGCCGATCCAGCGCCGCCTGATACGCCGCGTCCCGCTCCGACTGCCGCCAAACTGGAGCGTCGGGCAACAGTCCACATCCAGCGAGTTGCCGCAGAATTTCCGCATCGGCCCCAGCCTGGCAACGTGGCGTGTCGATATCTTCGATACGCACCAGCCAGCGCCCTCCGTGGACCCTGGCATCGAGCCATGACGCCAGCGCCGTGACGAGCGAGCCGGCATGCAGCGGACCCGTCGGTGATGGGGCAAAACGGCCAACGTACATCATGCATGCTTTCGCGAGCCTACGCGACACACAATGGCCGCCATGAAAAAAGCCGCCGGAACCCGGCGGCCTTGGAGCCTGGACGGCCGGAGCGCGTCATCCTCAAAAACGCAAGTAATGGTCGACCAGCATGGCCGCGAACAACAAAGACAGGTAAACGATGGAATAGCGAAAGGCCTTGCGTGCAAGCGCGTCGCTATAGCGGCGTTTCAATTCCCAAGCGTAAGCGACGAAAATGGCGTCGAGAATCACGGCCGCAATGGCGTAGAGAACACCACTCATGTGCATGGCATACGGCATGAGGCTCACAGCCGACAGCACCAGCGTGTAGAGGAGAATCTGCAGCCGCGTGTAGTCAGATCCGTGCGTCACGGGAAGCATGGGAAGGCCGGACTTCTTATAGTCCTCCGTGCGGTAGAGCGCCAAAGCCCAGAAATGCGGCGGCGTCCACAAGAAAATGATGAGAAACAGGAGCAGCGCCTGGGCGGAGACGCTGTTGGTCATCGCGGCCCAACCCAGGACCGGCGGCATAGCCCCCGATGCCCCGCCGATGACGATGTTTTGTGGGGTCGCGGGTTTAAGCAAGACGGTGTAGATGACGGCATAGCCAATGAAAGTGCCCAGTGTCAGCCACATGGTCAAGGCGTTGACCTGCGTATACAGAATCAACATGCCTGCGGCGCACAATACGCCAGAGAACAAGATGATGGGCACCGTACCCAATTCCCCCGTTGCCGACGGACGCCAAGAAGTCCGGCGCATCACGGCATCGATCTTTTGCTCCACCAGGCAGTTGAAGGCGGCGGCGGCGCTCGAGACGAGCCAAATTCCCACCGTACCGAAAACCAGCGGCTTCCAGTCGGGCAGTCCAGGTGTTGCCAGGAACATCCCGATCACGGCACAAAACACGATGAGCTGGACGACGCGAGGTTTGGTCAGCGCATAAAGCTGTTCAATCACGCGCAACGGCCCCGGAGGGCGAGCAAGGCTGGTGGTCTTCATGACTTGGCGGAAGCCCGTTCGATATTGACAAAAGCAAGCGAAGCATCGTCGAGCGATGCCTGGCGCGACTGGGCGCCACTGACGCGGTAGACCGCAATGGTCAGCAGCAACATCATCAGCGCAGCCACGCCATTATGAGCGACAGCAAGTTCCAGCGGATGCGCGAACAGGACGACGCTGGCGCCCAAAGCGATTTGCACGACCAGCAGCGCCGTGAGCCAGCCCGCCAGCCTGCGCAGCGGCCGGTAGCGGCTGAGCCCCCACATCGCAGCCAGCACGATGACCGACGTCACGACCGCAAACAGGCGGTGTCCCCATTGAATGGCCACCAGGGCCTGCAGGGAAATCGCGGAGCCATCCGGATTCTCGCCGAGATTACGCCAGAAGGTGAAACCTTGGGCCCAATTGGCGGCCGGATGAAAACTGCCGTTACAGGTCGGAAATCCGGTGCAGGCCAGCGCGGCGTAGTTGGTGCTGACCCACCCCCCGAGGAAGATCTGCCACCCCGTCGCCAGCAAGGCCGCCCAGGTCAAGGCCTGGACCAGCGTACTGGTTGGAACCTTGGGAAGATCGGAACGGTTGCGCATCCAGAACCACGCAGCCAGCATCAGCAAAATAATGCCCCCCATCAAATGCAGGGTCACGATCAAGGGCTTGAGCAAGAGCGTCACCGTCCACGCGCCGAACAAGCCCTGCAAGATGACCCATCCAAGCAACAGAAAGGGCAGCCCAAGAGCGATGTTCCTGCCATGCTTGCGCGCCCAGGCCGCGCGTACCGCCATGGCCACGATCAGCGCCCCGATAATGGTGGCGATATAGCGGTGAATCATCTCGACCCAGGCCTTGAACGGGCTGACATTGCCCTGCGTGCCGCCCTGCTCGGCAACAGCCTCGCTGATTTGATGATGCGCCTGCGCAGGCGTGAAGTGGGCATAGCAGCCTGGCCAGTCCGGGCAACCCAGCCCCGAGTCCGTCAGGCGCACGAACGCACCAAACATGACCAGATCCATGGTGAGAAAAACCAGCAGGGCGACGAGCTTGGGCCAGCGCATGCGGAAACCAGCCCAGAGGATGAGAACCAACCCCGCCACCCACATCCCGGCCTGCAGCCAATGCAGCGAGAAAGACCAGACCGTTGGCACGGCTGTCGACAGATTGGTCATGGCAATGGCTCCAGGTGCTTGGGTTTCCATGCTGCGGTGTTGTAGAGCAGCTTTTTGAACACGGAAAGCGTTTTCAGGGGATCGGGATTGGATGGAAACCGCATCATCAAGTTTCCAAGAGGATCGACCAGCCAGATCGGCCCCTCCAGATGTTCTCCAGCCGCCAGCGGAAGCCACTTCTTCAATTGTTCCGGCCGCGCTCGCAAAATCACGGTGCCTGCCGCAGGTTCCAACACGCCAGGATTCACGGGGCCCTGATCCGTCACCAGCCACACGCGCGCAACGCGGTACCGATCGTCACCGGCGGCGATGAAAAATTGCCGAATGTCGAACAACAGGTTCTGGCAGCGTGCATCGCAAGAGGCGGGGCCGGCCACGATCATCAGCCAGTAGCCGTTGTATTTGCGTAAGTCGACCGGCTTGCCAGCGAGCGTCGTCAGCTGCAACTGCGGGACCGGCCGCTGCGGCTGCACCAGTTCCCCATAAGCAGGTTTGCCTTGCGGCTGGATCACGTAATACACGAAAAAACTGGCGACAATCGGGGCCGCCGAGACCAGCACAACCATCCAGAACGACCACATGCTTCGCTTGCGGGGCGGCACCTCCGTGCCGGGCTGGACGGCGCGAGCCACATCTTGCGTCACGACAGAGACTCCTTACGGGATGATTGCCTGAGACGCTGACGAATACGCTTGCTCAGGAAGTAGATGGTCAAACCAAGCCCCAAGGCTGTCATGGAAAACCACTGGAAGGCATAGCCATAATTGGTATCCATGCCCACGTCGGGCTGAGGCCAGCTTCGCACAAGACCATCTTTTGCGTTAGCGCCCAACTCCTGAATGACGTAAGGGAGCATCTGAATGTGGTGATATTTCGCAAATTGCCCGATTTGCACGTTCTGTCGAATCACGGCACCGGGCGGATCTTTCGCGAAAGAAAACAACTGCGAGGGCGCTGGGGCGAGACGCCCATCGACCTCAACCGTCCCTTTGGGGGTCGCAATCTTGGGCAGTAAGTCGATCGCATCAAAATTTCGCGGCACCCAGCCACGCATCACCATGACATACACCTGACTGTCGCCGAGCCTCAAAGGTGTCAACACCCAGAAGCCGGGCTGATTGTTGTACTGACGATTTTGCAGGTAGATGGTCCATGATGACGCATATTCGCCCTTTGCCACGACATGACGCCAGACATTGGGCTCGAAATTCAATGCCAGGGGCCCCTGCTCAAGCGGCTTCGCCTCCATGCGTTCGGCAATCCGCGCGGTCAGAGCCTTCTTGTACTCGGCACGACCAAGCTGCCAGCGCCCCAGCAGCGCCGTAGCGACGATCAACGCGAGCGCCACAACCAGGGTCAAAATTTCCCGCACATTCAACAAGGGCGGCAAATCCTTCGGCTCTGGTGGTGGGACAATTGAAGCCTGCATCGGGTTTCTGAATCTAGGAGTCAGTGTTGGACATCATTGTGGTCATCGCGTTCATTCTCATTCTCGCCAGCTTATTTTCCGGCCTGTATTTCGTGATGAAAGACAAGGGAAAATCCAACAGGGCCGTCAACGCGCTTACATTCAGAATCGGTTTCTCGATTCTCCTGTTCCTGTTTATATTGGTGAGTTACAAGCTGGGCTGGATCCACCCGACGGGGATTCCACTCTCGAGTCGCTGAGTCCGCCTCGACGATCGACCGTGCGCCACGAACCAGGAAATCCTGAAGAAAAAACGCCGCTCTTGCGGCGTTTTTTCTTGCTCGAAACCTGGAGAATTTAGAGCCAATAGACAAGGACGTATAGCAACAGCCAGACGACGTCGACAAAGTGCCAGTACCAAGCAGCCCCCTCGAACGCGAAGTGATGGTCCGCCGTGAAGTCACCGCGGATCAGGCGGAACAAAACGACGGACAGCATCGTGGCGCCAAGCAATACGTGGAAACCATGGAATCCCGTGAGCATGAAGAAGGTGGAGCCATAGATTCCAGAGGTCAGCTTCAGACCCAGTTCCGTATAGGCATGATGATATTCAAAAGCCTGCAGAAACAAGAAGCACACGCCCAGGACCAGCGTCAGAGCAAGCCAGAAGATGGCCTTGGAACGGTGATTGGCGCGCAAGGCATGGTGGGAAATCGTCAGCGTCAGGCCTGAACTGAGCAGCAATGCCGTATTGATGGTCGGAATCGGCCATGGGCTCATGACCTGAACAGCTGGAATCAACCCCCCGGGGCCGACACTAGGCCAAGTTCCTTGAAACGTGGGCCACAGTATTTTGCTGTGCAAGGCCGCCAGATCCGGCAAACCGTATACCCGGGCGTAATAGAGCGCGCCAAAAAATGAGGCGAAAAACATCACTTCGGAGAAAATAAACCAACTCATGCTCCAGCGGAAAGACGTATCGACCGCCTGATTGTGCATGCCGCCTTCACTCTCCGAAATCGCTCGGCCGAACCATTTATACATCGTGGTCACCAGCCAGATAAAGCCGGCGAGCAAGAGCCACTCGGCATGCGGGACGCCGTTGAACCAGAATCCAGCACCAAAGGCCATCATCACGAGGCCGGTCGCCGCCAAAACTGGGAATGGCGATGGACCAGGTACGAAATATCCTGTGTGCTGCGCAGATGTTGACATATTGTCTTCCTCGTATTTATGGAGTCGGGGACGTAACAATCCAATGGATAATGGCCATAAGCAAGCCGATGAAAACAGCTGCGGAAATCAGCCCCGCAACGGCGATATGGACAATGTTCAGGCTTTCAAAATCTCTCTCCCGATCCTTGTTTTTTCGAATACCAAGAAAGGCCCAGGCGATTGTTTTAAACGCTCTAAAAAAAGATCTCACGGCGCTGCAAACCTCTTCATTCGAGCGATGATGACGCACAGCGCGAGGCACATCGCCCGATCAAAGAAATTTCCACTTAAAAATAAATCCCAAAAAAAGCGTCGCGGCAACACTCGCCAGGATCAGGGCCAAACGAAGATTTTGGCGACGCCTCTCAGGTGGGATCGATCGGGGTTGAACAGGTTTCATCAATACCCAAGAACCTTGGTGGCCGTAGCGTCGAGCTTTGGCGGCGTTTCAAAAGTATGGAAAGGCGCGGGAGAGGGCACCTCCCACTCCAAGCCGTGCGCACCGTCCCACGGACGTTGCGGAGCCTTTTCCCCTTGCCCGCGCAGGACCGGAATGACCACGGCGAACAGGAAATAAGCCTGCGACAAACCGAACCCGAAGGCACCGATCGACGAAATCATGTTGAAGTCGGTGAATTGCACGGGATAATCAGCATACCTCCGCACCATGCCTGCGAGGCCCAGGAAATGCTGGGGAAAGAAGGTAACGTTGAACGTAATCATCGACGCCCAAAAATGGATTTTTCCGGCGCGCTCGTTGTACATCACACCGGTCCATTTCGGAGACCAATAGTAAAAACCCATGAAAATGGCGAACAGGGAACCCGCCACCAACACATAGTGGAAGTGCGCGATCACGTAATAAGTGTTATGCACATAAGTGTCGATCGGCGCCATAGCCAAGACAAGGCCGGAAAAACCGCCGAATGTAAAAACAAAGATGAAGCCGATGGCGAAGAGCATGGGCGTCTCGAAAGTCATCGAACCGCGCCACATCGTCGCCACCCAGTTGAACACTTTGACGCCGGTCGGCACAGCGATCAGCATCGTGGCGTACATGAAAAACAGCTGTCCCGTGACCGGCATGCCCGCCGTGAACATGTGGTGCGCCCACACGATGAAGGACAGGATGGCGATCGACGCCGAGGCGTAGACCATCGAGCTGTAGCCGAACAACTGCTTGCGGGCAAAGGTCGGCACGACGGCACTGACGATGCCAAAGGCCGGCAAGATCATCACGTAAACCTCGGGGTGGCCGAAGAACCAGAACAGGTGCTGGTACAGCACCGGGTCGCCGCCGCCGGCGGCGTTGAAGAAGCTGGTGCCGAAATGGCGGTCGGTCAGCGTCATGGTCACCGCCCCGGCCAGCACCGGCATGATGGCGATCAGCAGATAGGCCGTGATCAGCCAGGTCCACGAGAAAAGGGGCATTTTCATCAGCGTCATGCCCGGCGCGCGCATGTTCAGGATGGTGACGATGATGTTGATCGAGCCCATGATGCTCGATGCGCCCATGAGGTGGATGGCGAAGATCACCAGGTCCATGCCCATGCCCTGCTGGATGGTCAGCGGCGCGTAGAGCGTCCAGCCCACGTCCGGCGCTCCGCCGGGGACGAAGAAAGACGCGGTGAGCAGAAGTGCAGCGGGGATGAGCAGCCAGAAACTGAGGTTGTTCATCCGCGGGAAGGCCATGTCGGGGGCGCCGACCTGCAAGGGAATCATCCAGTTTGCGAAGCCGACCATTGCCGGCATCACGGAACCGAAAATCATCATGATCCCGTGCATCGTCGAGAAGGAGAGGAAGAGCTGCGGGTTCAGGAACTGGATCCCAGGCTTGAACAGCTCGGCGCGGATGCCCATGGCCAGAATGCCGCCTTCGAACAGCATGAACAGGGCGAACACCAGATACATCGTGCCGATGTCCTTGTGGTTGGTCGAGAACAACCAACGCCGCCAACCATGCGGATGATCATGGGCATGGTCCCCGCCATGGGCGGGGGCATGAACTGGGTCTAGCACTGCGCTCATCGTGCACTCCTTGCGAAAAACTGCATCAAAAATATTATTGTGGTCCAAATTGAAGACACCGGAATCGGTGCCTTCTTAGCTCGTGGCCCCGGAAGGAGCCAACACGCCCCCATTCTTTTTCAGCGTGGCCTCTTCCGACTTGACCCATGCCTCGTAATCCGGCTGCGAGAGCACTTTGACGACGATGGGCATGAAAGCGTGGCCCCTGCCGCACACCTGGGCACACTGGCCGTAGTAGGTGCCAACTTGCTCGGCCTTGAACCAGGTTTCACGGATGAAGCCCGGGATGGCGTCCATCTGCACGCCGAAGGAGGGCACGTACCAGCCGTGCAGCACATCCATCGAGGTGGTGAGAATGCGGATTTTTTTGTCCACCGGCACGACCAGGGGGTGGTCGACCTGGAGCAGGTAATCATTGGGCTTGGGCGCGTCGCCGAAAATCTCCGACATCGGCGTGGTCAACGTCGAGTAAAAAGAAATACCCTTGCCCGGGCCGTCCACATATTCGTAGCCCCACTTCCATTGATAGCCCGTGACCTTGACGGTCATGTAGGAATCCGAAACGTTTTGCTGTGCCACCACGGTTTTGGTCGCGGGAATCACCATCGCGATCACGATCAGCAGCGGCACCACGGTCCAGGCCACTTCGACGGCCGTGCTCTCATGGAACTGCGCTGCCACAGCGCCCTTCGATTTACGGTGCTTGAACACCGAATAGAACATGACGCCGAAGACGAGAATGCCGATGGCCAGGCAAATCAGCATGACCATGTAGTTCAAGTCGCGCTCGTCCCTGGCGATGCTGGTCACCGGGTGCTGGAAATCGATGCCGTTGACTTGCGGACCGCCTGGCAGGCTTTGATCGGCAAAGGCCGACGAGACAAAAAGGGCCGAGGCCGCAGTCAGGTAGTACTTCAACTGTTTCATCTTGGATGTCACCTTATTTGAAAATGATTCGGGCGGCTTGTCTCAGACCACCAGCAATGCGCGGCGCAAATCCCTGGCCAGCTTCTCGCGCCGTTCGGGACGCGTATAGCGGCCGATGAAAGCCTGCCGACCCGTCCCGGAAATTTCGATCAAACCCTTCTCACCCACCACAATCCTCGCCCACCTCGGGTTGAATTCGACCCGCTCGATGCGGCCGGCGCTCTCCCACTCGACGACCAACAACTGCGCGGACATCACGACACGCTCACGATCCGCGGCATGGCGCGCATACGCCAACAAGGCTGCCCCCAAGGCCAGCAACTCCAGCACCGTGAACGGCGTGACCAGGGTTGCCCCCGCCTCCCAGGTCAGCATCGCCACGAAGGACGACGCAAGCGCCAGCGAAACGAAAAAAAACAGCAGTTGCTTCGGGCTGATCGAACAGTTGCGCTTGAACTGCCAGACCAACTCGCCATCCTGTTCGGACGGCGCACAGAACGAACCGGAATCCAGGGTGCTCACCCAATGCGCTGCCATTTCGACCACCTAGTTCAACACCGCAGACGGGAACGGAGCAGCGAACAACGCTCCAACCTTGACCCAACTCCGCCTCGACAGTATCAGCGCCGAATTATAGAGACGGCCTTCGTCGCGCATCGCCCGCGGCGGGTCATTTGCACTGATTTTGCTCACAATCAACACGGCCTGCCACCTATCTCGTTCTCTGGATACAACAAAACCGCAGCTTTGTCGGGATGGCCGCGAAAACACAACCATTCGGCATCATGCCCGTTTCACCGCCGAACGGCCTCGGGAACTTCCCTGGATTGACGCCCGCCAGCGCCTCGTGATCCTGGACTCAACGCCTCCGGCCCGAAGCACGCAATTGCTCAAGCGGAAAAGTCGCCACCCCGGCTTTGGCCGCCTGCGTCACGGGCTTGAAGGCATGACCGTAGACCAGTTCGAAACTCAATTCGATGGGAGGCCCGTCCACCGCCCGTGCATTGCGGAGCAACATGTCCTGCAAGGCACGCCATTGCCGTGGCGTGCGCAGGCCATGCGCGGTGCCGTCGTGCGGCGCACGTCCCAGTTCGGCCAGTTCGGCCAATGCGGCGTGAGGGCTCGGATAGCGCAAATGCACCATCTCCATGTCCATCACGGGCTCGGCAAAACCCTCGTGCACCAGCATGTCGCCAAGATCGTGCATATCTGGGTAGCTTGGCGGACGTATCCCCATGGCCTGCAGCGCCGGAAGGCGCAGTTCGCGCAAGGTGTCGGGGCCGAATGTCGTGAACAGCATCACCCCTTCCGGCCGCAAGGCTCGATGCCATGCACCGAACACGGCACGGATATCGCTCGCCCAGGGCAGCGCCAAGTTGGACCACAGCATGTGCGCCCCGGCCGGCATGTCCGCAATGTTGCGCGGGAAGTCCAGCGGCGCGCAGACCACCTCGGTACTCCCCTGCCCCCGCAAACCCTGCAACCACCCCCTCCGCGCATGGGTTTTGCGCGCAACAGCGGCGAGCAAGGCCGAGGGTTCCAGCCCCACGAGGCGCGCTTTTGCGTACTGCCGGCGCAGCAGGGCAAGCCCATCCCCCCAGGCGCAGCCGACGTCGAGCACCCATTCCGGCTGGGCCCGCAACAGCGACAAGCGCTCGGCCATGCGGCGGCCCGCCTCCAGCCAGATGAAAGGGGCCGGCCTGCGAGCCAGGCGGTCGCGGGCGTAGCCGACCCCTGGACGGGCCTGGTGCTCGGTGGGAACGGATGTCATGCTGCGAACGGCGAAGGACTTGATAGGGAGCGCAATATAGTTCGCGCATGCCGAGCCGCCCCTTCCTTCTCCTTCAACGCTTGCGCGCCGTCCTGCGTCCCACCGGCTTGTGCGGGCTTTGCGCACTGCCCAGCACCCAGCCTCTGTGCGAGCCCTGCCAGGCTCAGTATCTGCCGCCGGAGCCGACGCGCTGCCAGCGCTGCGCACTCGAACTGGCCGGCGGCGCCGTGGTCTGCGGGACTTGCCTCAAGTCACCGCCTCCATACATCCAGGCCCTGGCTCTGGGCGACTATGCCGAGCCGATCGACCGGCTGGTCCAGCGCCTGAAGTTCGGCGGGGAGCCCGCCATCGGCCGCTGGCTGGGGCGCTTGCTGGCCCAGCGCTGGCAACAGGACGGCCGACCCCTGCCCGACCTCGTGGTCCCCGTACCGCTATCCAAGGCCAGGCTGCAGGCGCGGGGTTACAACCAGTCCTGGGAAATGGCGCGGGGTTTCGCAGGGGAATTGAACCTGAGGGCGCGCAGCGATGTCTTGCTGCGCGTGCGCGACGCGGCGCCGCAAAGCGGCCTGCCGCTGGCGCAGCGGGCGCGCAACATACGCGGGGCGTTCACGGCACCGCGCGCGCTGGAGGGGGCCCGCCTGCTGCTGATCGACGATGTCATGACCACCGGCAGCACCTTGACGGAAGCCGCTGCCGTCCTGCTGCGCCAGGGCGCAAGCGAAGTCAGCGTGGCGGTTGCGCTGCGCACCCCGCCGCCGCGCTGAAACCCTCCCCGCGCGTGTTCCGTTCCACGCCTGCCTTGCAAAATCCATGTTCAACATCGTCCTCGTCCACCCCGAAATCCCGCCGAACACCGGCAACGTCATCCGCCTCGCGGCCAATACCGGCTGCGTCTTGCACCTGGTGGAACCTTTGGGATTCCTGCTCGATGACAAGCACCTGCGGCGCGCGGGTCTCGACTATCACGAATACGCCGATCTGCGCGTGCATCGGGACTGGGCCGGCCTCCTCGATGCGGAGAAGCCGGATGCGTCGCGGATGTTCGCCTTCACGAAATTCGCCGACCGGCTCATCGGCTCGGCATCGCTGCGCCCCGGCGACTGGCTGGTGTTCGGCGCTGAAACCGCAGGCTTGCCTGCAGCGGTGCTGGACGGCTTTCCCGCGTCCCGGCGCCTGCGTCTGCCGATGCGTCCAGGCCAGCGCAGCCTGAACCTGTCGAACGCCGTGGCAGTCGCGGTATTCGAGGCCTGGCGGCAATCCGGCTACGCGGGCGGCGTGTAAGGCATGCAGGCACGGCCGCGCCTGCGGTCAAAAACCGGAAAAATCCGGCTTGCGCTTGGCGAGGAAGGCGCTGAACGCCTCGCGGGCTGCCGGCCCCTTGAGCATGCGCTCGAAGTGGCCAGCCTCCTCGGCCATCACCGCATGCACGGCGCCTTGCTGCGGCTTGCGCAACAGGCTCTTGGTCACGGTGAGCGAGACCAGCGGTTTGGCTGCGAGCTTGCGCGCCTGGGCCTGGGCATAGGCATTCACTTCGGCCGGGGGCAGCACGCGGTTGACCAAGCCCAGTTCCTGCGCCTCGTCGGCGGCGAAGGGCTCGCCGAACAACAGTTTTTCAGCCGCCGCCGCCTGGCCGATGCGCAAAGGCAGCAGCAGGCTGGACGCGGCTTCCGGGCAGAGTCCGAGATTCACGAAGGGCAATGAGAACAGCGCGTTGTCGCCGGCATAGACGAGGTCGCAATGCAACAGCAAGGTCGTGCCGATGCCCACCGCCGGGCCGCAGACTGCGGCGATGGCCGGTTTCGGAAAGTCGGCCACGGCGCGCAAGAAACGGAACACCGGGGCGTCGAGATCGGCGGGCGGGCGCTGCAGGAACTCGCTCACGTCGTTGCCGGCGGTGAACAGGCTGTCCTGCCCCTGGAACACCAGCACGCGTGCCTGAGAGTCGTGCGCTGCGTGTTCCAGGTGATCGGCCAGTTGCCCATACATCGCGCTGGTGAGCGCGTTCTTCTTGTCCTGGCGGTTGAAGGTCAGGGTCAGGACCCCGGCATCAAGGTGGTGAAGGATTTCGCTCATCGTGTTGGTTTGCGGCTCCATGGTGATGCAGACGAACCCGACCTGTCGTGCCGGCCGGGCGGTGCGGTGTCAGACCCGCTCGAAAATCCCGGCCGCGCCCTGGCCCGTTCCCACACACATGGTGACCATGCCATATTTCAGATTGCGCCGGCGCATGCCATAGATGGCGGTGGCGGCGCGTATGGCGCCGGTGGCCCCGAGCGGATGGCCCAGAGCGATGGCACCGCCCAGCGGATTGACCCGGGAGGGATCGAGCCCGCAGGTGTTGATCACCGCCAGCGACTGCGCGGCGAAGGCCTCGTTGAGCTCGATCCAGCCGATATCGTCGAGCTTGAGCCCGGCGACCTTGAGCGCGGCGGGAATGGCCTCGATCGGGCCGATGCCCATGATTTCCGGCGGCACGCCGCGGCTGGCGAAGCTGACGAAGCGCGCCAGCGGCTGCAGGTTGAAGCGCTTGACCGCCGCCTCGGAAGCGAGGATGAGGGCGCCAGCCCCGTCCGAGGTCTGCGAGCTGTTGCCGGCCGTGACGCTGCCCAGGCCGGTCGCCCTGCCGGTGGGATCCTTGGGCGCGGCGAAAGCCGGGCGCAGCTTGGCCAGCGCCTCCAGCGAAGTATCCGCGCGCGGGCCTTCGTCCAGGCTCACGGTGCGGCGACGCTCGGCGACCGCGCCGTTGGCGAGATCGGGCATGCGGTCGATCACGTCCACCGGCACGATTTCATCGGTGAACTCGCCCGCCGCGAACGCCGCCAGCGCGCGCTGGTGCGACTGCAGGGCGAAGGCGTCCTGCTGTTCGCGCGTGACCTTCCATTGCTGCGCCACCTTCTCGGCGGTCAGGCCCATGCCGTAGGCGATGCCGATGTTCTCGTCGCGCGCGAACACCATCGGGTTGATCGAAGGTTTGTTGCCGCTCATCGGCACCATGCTCATGCTCTCGGCGCCGCCGGCGAGGATCACGTCGGCCTCGCCGACGCGAATGCGGTCGGCGGCCATCTGGATCGCGGTCACGCCCGAGGCGCAGAAGCGGTTGATGGTCACCCCGGCCACGCTGTCGGGCAAACCCGCCAGCAGCGCGGCGATGCGCGCCATGTTCAGGCCCTGCTCGCCTTCGGGCATGGCGCAGCCGATGATGGCGTCTTCGATGGCCTTCGGGTCGAGCCCGGGCGCCTGTTTGAGTGCGGCGTGGATGGCGGCGATCAGCAGATCGTCCGGACGGGTGTTGCGGAACACGCCGCGGTGCGACTTGCCGATGGGCGTGCGCGCGGCGGCAACGATGTAGGCGTCTTGGACTTGGCGGGACATGTAGGTCTCCTGATGATTCGTGTCGGGTTCAGTTGCGCACCG
>JAJXUC010000207.1 GCA_021783435.1 Pseudomonadota bacterium
CTCGCCTTGCGCCAGAT
Source organism: Pseudomonadota bacterium (assembly GCA_021783435.1). The sequence continues at coordinate 18 of JAJXUC010000207.1, forward strand.
CCAGCGGCAGGCGATCCGGGGCGCTGAAGCTCGCGGCAAGGCGTGTAGCCTCATCGAGGGCCGCGTCCGCCGCGCGCAGCCGCTTGATGTCGAGCCATGCCAGCGCTTCGCCATAGGCCCAAGCGACCCGCTGAGCTGGGAAGTCCTGGGGTCGGTCGGGCGACGGCTGAGCCAGCTGCTCGGCGAGGCGACGCAGCTCGTCCGTGCGCTGGTACGTCAGCACGCGGGCGCGTGCATTCATCAACCAAAAGGGCAGACTGCGGTCTGGGGGGAGGGGCTGGTTGCCGCCGCGTGCCTGCGCGTCGGCGATGCGTTCACTTGTCAGCGGGTGGTCTTGCAGGAATGCGAAGACGCTGGCGTTGTCCAGACGCGACAAGTTCTGCAACCGTTCGAGCATGCTGGCCATTGCTTGGGGAGGATAGCCGGCGGCACGCAGCATCCCGGTGCCGACACGATCGGCATCGCGCTCGTTGTTGCGCGAAAAGCGCAACGCGCGGTCTACCGCGGCCGCCTGTCCACCGAGCGCTAGCCCTTCGGCGGCCTGTCCGCTGCCGGCGGCGCCGGCCAAGATGGCGAGCACCAGTGAGCCGATAGACAGAAGGTTGCCAGTACCCGCCTGCGCCAATCGCTGCGCGATGTGCCGCTGGGTGACGTGCGAGAGCTCGTGCGCGAAGACAGCAGCCAGCTGCGCCTCAGCTTGCGCGTCCACCACCAGTCCGGTGTGAACGCCGATCTCGCCCCCGGGAAGAGCGAAGGCGTTGAAGGTGGCATCCCGCAGCAGGAACACGCCGAAGTGGTGAGGGGCATCAGGCTCTGCGGCCGCGTCGGCAGCAGGGGTGAGCCGTTCGACGATGCCCTGGAGGTAGTCGCGCAATAGGACGTCGTGAAGATATTGAGGTTGCTGGCGAATCTCCGACATGATGCGCTGGCCGAGCCGGGTTTCCACGGCGGGCGACAGCAAGCCTTGCGCCGCATCGCCCAGAGCCGGTAGGCTTGCGATCGCTTCATCCTCCGCCGCGCGGGTGTCCGCTTGGACGCCCAGGAACAAGGAAAACCCGCACAGGCCACAGCGCAAAATCCGGCGCCGGGAAAGCCGTTGTAGCGCCTGCCCTTGACGCGGCGATGCAGAAGAGGATTCGGTCATGGCGGAAAAGGTGAAGTGCCGCGCGCGGCGTGGTCGGCGCTGCCGCCCTCAGTTCATGAGCGCCGCAAGTGCGCGTTGTTGGCCCTCGGGCTCGTATTCGGCCAGTACGGCTCGTGCCAAAGGGGCAAGCTTGGCGCAATCGGCGCGCAGCACCTCTTGCTTGACGCTCAACAGTTGTGCCGGGTGCATGGAAAAACTCCGCAGGCCGAGTCCCAGCAACAAGCGGGTGAGAGCTGGGTCGCCCGCCATTTCCCCGCATACGCTGACGTGGACGGCACGTCCCTTCCAGCTCTCGGCCGCGTGCGCTTGGGCAATGGTCTGGGCCAACAGTTGCAGCACGGCCGGATGCAGCGGATCGTATAGGCCGGCCACGCTCTCATCGGCACGGTCGATGGCCAGCGTGTATTGCACTAAATCGTTCGTGCCGACCGAGATGAAGTCGAAGTGTTTGAGGAACAGGGGCAACATGAGCACCGCGCCAGGCACCTCGATCATGGCGCCGGTCTCGGGCACGCCATGCGGCCGACTCGATGCCGCCAGTTCGGCGCGGGCCATGTCGAGCTGAATGAATGTCTGGTGAACCTCGGTGGCGTGCGCCAGCATGGGGATGAGAATGCGCAGCGGGCCATGGGTTGCGGCGCGCAGCAGCGCGCGCAACTGCACCCGAAACATGGCGGGGTCGGACAGGCTGTAGCGTATCGCGCGCAAGCCGAGCGCAGGGTTGAGGTGGGTAAACTCGCCGTCCCGGTAGTTCGCCTCGGCGTCAAGCGGTTTGTCAGCTCCGATGTCGATCGTGCGTATGGTGACCGGACGCCCGTTCATGCCCTGCACCACGCGGCGGTAGGCTTCATACTGTTCGTCCTCGCCGGGCAGGTCGTGGGCGCGGTTCATGAACAGATACTCGGTCCGGAACAAGCCAATTCCAGCAGCGCCCGCAGCGAGCGCCGTTTCGCAATCATCGGGCAGCTCGATGTTTGCGAGCAGTTCCACCATCTGTCCGTCCAACGTGCGGGCCGGCGTATTTTTCAGACGCGTGAGGCGCTGGCGGCCGAGTTCGGACTCCTGCTTGCGCACGCGGTAGTCCTCGAGAATGATGGGCGAGGGGTCGACGATGAGCAGGCCGCTGTCGCCATCGATGATGATCCAGTCATCCTGACGGATGAGGCGGCTGGCCTCACGCGCGCCGACCACGGCCGGGATGTCCAGGCTGCGCGCGACGATGGCGGTGTGCGAGGTCTTGCCGCCCACATCGGTGACGAACCCGCGGAATACGCCCTGCTTGAACTGCATCATGTCGGCTGGGGCGATATCGTGGGCCACCAGTACCAGGTCTTCGTCTCCGGCAGTGCCGCGGGCCATGCCGCCGGTGCCGCGCAGCGCACGCAGCAAACGCTCGACGACTTGCTCCACGTCGGCTTTGCGCTCGCGCAGGTATGCGTCGTCCATCTCGTCGAAGCTGCGCCCGATTACTTCCAGTTGGGCGGTTAGCGCCCACTCGGCGTTGTAACGCCGCTTGCGGATCCAGGTGGCCGTTTCCCGGCCAATCTGCGGATCGTCCAGCAGCATCTTGTGCACGTCGATGAAGGCGCTGAGTTCGGGTGGGGCGTCACTCGGCAACTCCAGTTGCAGTGCGTCCAATTCAGCGCGTATGGCCTGGCGCGCCGCGCGCAAGCGATCGACTTCCTGCTCTTCGTGACCGGGGTCGACAAAATAATGTGCGACGTCCAAGCGCGCCGAGGACATCAGCACCGCTCGCCCGACGGCGATGCCCCGAGAAACCGGAATACCGAAGATTTGCAGTGCCATGGCGCAATGGTAGATGCCGCGCGGAACGGCGTGTTTACGCCGGCACGATTTTAGGGGCGCAGGGCGGGGTCCAAGCTGGCCACGTCGAGCACAAAGCAGGCGCCGCCTTTTGGGTTTGGCTCATAGTACGCATCGCCACCATGCAGCCGCGCAATGCGTCGCACGAGGGGTAGACCCAGACCGCTGCCATCCCCGCGGCCGTGGAGGCGAATGAACGGCTCGAATATGCGCTCGACCTCGGCCAGCGGCACACCTGGACCACGGTCGCAGACGGTCACGCGTGCCCCACGCGCTGTGAGCTGTACGGTCAATTCGGCCAAGTGTCCGGGCGCGTGCTTGCGGGCGTTATCCAGCAGGTTGCGGATTGCGTGGCGCAGGAGGCGTTCATCGCCCTGGATCCGCACCCAGTCCCCCTGCACCTCGATATTCTCCCGCGCCGCTTCCTCGGCTGCCACAGCCAGCACGTCCACCTCCCGCACATCAAGCGCGCGCGTGCCTGCGGCATCGAGCCTGCTGAAAAGGAGGATGGTGCCGATAAGTTCATCCAGTTCGGCAAGATCGCGACGGGCCTCATCGAAGGCGGCTTCACGCCCCATGTCGTGTAGCGCGGGCTGACCCAGGGTTTCCAGCGCCATGCTCAAACGCGCAAGCGGAGTGCGCAGCTCATGCGACGTGTAGGCAAGCAGAGACTTGTGGCTGTTCACCAGTGTCTCGATGCGCCCGGCAGCTTGGTTGAACGCCACCGCCAAGGCGGCAACCTCATCGCGCCCTTCAACAGGGACGCGCGCGCCCAGGTCCAGGTTGCCCAGCGCTTGCACACCGCGTTGCAGGCGTTGCAGCCTGCGCGTGAGGTGGCGCATCAGAGGGAACGTGACGGCGCCGACGACGACAGCCGTGAGCACGGTCGTGGTCAGGGGTGACAGCAGCAGTCGCCGCCAAGGCGAGGGCTGGATGCCATAAACATGCATGAAGGCGCGAAACATTTCGTGCCGTAGCGCTACCTCCTGGGGATCGGAAAAGAACAGCCAGTGCATCACCATGGCCGACACCAAGGCCTGCACCAGAAGCGCCAGCGCGAGAGCCAGACCGATGCGCGCCCACAGCGGCATGCGCACAGCGAAACCAGCCGGCGCGCTCGCCGCGTGGCTTCGGTCTTGCTGCATCAGACTCAACTTGGTAGCCTTGCGGGCCGAGGGGGTTGAAGCCGGGCTGCTCATCTTGCACGCAGCGTTATGCCACATCCTGGCTGCGCGCGAACACGTAACCGGCACCGCGCAGGGTGAGGATGCGGCGCGGGTGGCGCGGGTCATCTTCGAGCGCTGCGCGAATGCGGCTGATGTGCACATCGATGGAGCGGTCGTAGACATCCTGCGCGTCGCTCGTCTTCACGGCGTCGAGAAGGAAGTCACGCGAGAGTACGCGTCCGGGATGGCGCGCCAGCGCAAGCAGCAGGTCAAACTGGTAGCCGGTGAGCGGCCGCACCTCGCCGTCGATCCGAACCTGCCGCGCGGCGGGATCCACCTCCAGTTTGCCAAATCTCAACACTTGCGAGGTTTCCACTGCACCTTGACGCCGTCGCACGATGGCGCGAAGTCGGGCTTTCAACTCGCGCGGCTCAAACGGCTTGGGCAGGTAGTCATCAGCGCCGAGCTCCAGGCCAATCACGCGGTCTAGCGGATCTCCGCGCGCCGTGAGCATGAGCACGGGCAGATCGCTCCCGGCGGCACGCAGGTCTCGACAGAAATCCAGCCCATCGCCATCGGGAAGCATGAGGTCGAGCACGATGGCATCGAAGCCAGGACCGTGACCCACCGCGTCGCCCAAGTGCAGCGCGGCCTGCGCCTGGGCCAAGGTCGCAGCGCGCTGCACTTGCCAGCCCGCGCCGCTGAGGTAGTCGTCCACCATCTGGCCGAGCCGGGTATCGTCTTCAATCAGCAGAACGCGGGGGTTCATTGGCTTGCCATCTTTG
>JAJXUC010000208.1 GCA_021783435.1 Pseudomonadota bacterium
AACGCCTGCTCAGTAACGAGGAACTGCAACACGCAGTCAACACACCATGACCCGATCCATCCGCAACATCGCCATCATCGCCCACGTCGATCACGGCAAAACCACCATGGTCGACCAGCTGCTCCGGCAGTCCGGCACCTTTCGCCAGAATCAGCAGATCGCCGAACGGGTGATGGACTCCAACGATCTCGAAAGGGAACGCGGCATCACCATTCTGTCGAAGAATTGCGCGGTCGAGTGGAAGGGCACGCACATCAATATCGTCGACACCCCCGGCCACGCCGACTTCGGCGGCGAGGTCGAGCGCGTGCTGTCGATGGTCGACAGCGTCCTGCTGTTGGTGGACGCGGTGGAAGGCCCGATGCCGCAAACCCGCTTCGTGACCAAGAAGGCCTTGGCGCTGGGCCTCAAGCCCATCGTCGTGGTCAACAAGGTGGACCGGCCCGGGGCGCGCGCCGACTACGTGATCAACGCCACATTCGAGCTGTTCGACAAGCTCGGCGCGACCGAGGAGCAGCTCGATTTCCCGGTGGTTTACGCCTCGGGACTGAACGGCTGGGCGACGTTGACCCCGGGCGAGATCGGCACCGACCTCGCGCCGCTGTTCGACGCCGTGCTGCAACACGTGCCGCCGCACCAGGGGCTGGCCACCGACCCGCTGCAGCTGCAGATCTGCTCGCTCGACTACTCCACCTTCGTCGGGCGCATCGGCATCGGGCGCATCAACAGCGGGACCCTCAAGCCGATGCAGGAGGTCGCGGTGTACAGCGGCCCCGATTCCACGCCGTTCAAGGCGCGCGTGAATCAAGTGCTCAAGTTCGAAGGGTTGGAGCGCAAGCAGGCCGAAAGCGCGGAGCCGGGGGACATCGTGCTGATCAACGGCATCGAGGACATCGGCATCGGCGTGACCCTCACCAACATCGACAATCCCCGTCCCTTGCCGATGTTGCTGGTGGACGAACCGACCCTCACGATGAATTTTTGCGTCAACACCAGCCCGCTGGCCGGGAGAGAGGGCAAGTTCGTCACCAGCCGCCAGATCCGCGACCGTCTGGACCGTGAACTGCAGAGCAACGTGGCGCTGCGCGTGCGCGACACCGGCGAGGACGGCGTGTTCGAAGTCTCGGGTCGCGGCGAGTTGCACCTCACCATTCTGCTGGAGAACATGCGCCGCGAGGGGTATGAACTGGCGGTGTCGAAGCCGCGCGTGGTGTTCCACGAGGTCAACGGCCAGCGTCAGGAGCCGATCGAACTCGTGACCGCCGACGTGGAGGAACAGCACCAGGGCGGCGTGATGCAGGCGCTAGGCGAGCGCCGCGGCGAACTGGTCAATATGGAACCCGATGGCATGGGACGGGTGCGTCTGGAATACCGCATCCCGGCGCGCGGCCTCATCGGCTTCCAGAACGAGTTCATGAATCTGACGCGCGGCACCGGCCTCATCAGCAATATCTTCGACGGCTACGACGCCTACAAGGGCGAGATCTCCGGGCGCAAGAATGGCGTGCTCATCAGCCAGGACCAGGGTGAAATCGTCACCTACGCCCTGGGCAAGCTCGACGACCGCGGCCGTATGTTCGTCAAGCCTGGCGACCCGGTGTACGAGGGCATGATCGTGGGCATTCACAGCCGCGACAACGACCTCATCGTGAACGCGGTGCGGGCCAAGCAGCTCACCAATTTCCGTGTTTCCGGCAAGGAAGACGCCATCAAGATCACGCCGCCGATCGAACTCACGCTCGAATACGCGGTCGAGTTCATCGAGGACGATGAGCTGGTCGAAATCACGCCCAAGTCGATTCGTCTGCGCAAGCGCTACCTCACCGAGCACGAGCGCAAACGTGCCGGGCGCGCCGACGCGCAAGCGGCCTGACGCGCCTTCAGCCGCAAGCGCCAGCCCGCTTTGCCCCGCTGCCATGACGGTTCGATCCACAGTTCTGGCGCGGCATGCCGGGGCGGCGCTGGCCATGGTCGTGGCCACCTTGATGTGGAGCCAGGCCGGGGTCATCACCCGTCACCTGCACAGCGCCGACGGCCTGGTGCTCGTGTTCTGGCGCAGCACCTTTGCCGCGCTCGGCGTGCTGGCCTGGCTGCTGTGGCGGCAGGGGCCTCGAGCCACGGTCCGAGACCTGCGCACGGCGCCGCGCCTGTTGTGGCTGTCGTCCGTGTTCTGGGGCCTGATGTTCACCGCTTTCATGGTCGCGCTCACGTTGACCACGGTGGCACAAACCCTGGTGGCAGACAGCCTGAGTCCTCTGATCGCAGCGGTTCTCGGCTGGGCGGTGTTGCGCCACAGGCTTCCCGCGCGTACCTGGGGCGCGATCGCTCTGGCCATGCTGGGCATGGGCTGGATGGTGTGGAGCAATCTGCGGTCCGCACCCGGTGACGGGCACTTGGCAGGCCTGCTGGTGGCTTTGATCGTTCCCTTTGCCGCGGCGGGCAATTGGGTCAGCCTCCGCCGCGCCGGCAGCGCCGTGCCCATGCAGGCCGCGGTGATGATCGGCGCTTTGTTGTCCGCACTCGCCGTTTCCATCCCCGGTTGGCCGGTGGCGGTCGACGGACATGACCTGTTCTGGCTGGCCTATCTCGGCGTTTTCCAACTTGCCTTGCCCGGGATGCTCGCCGTCTGGGCCGCGCAGCGGTTAGCACCGGCCGAGGTGGGATTGCTGGGTTTGCTCGAAGTCGTGTTCGGCACGCTCTGGGCCTGGATCGGCGCTGGCGAACGCCCTGCCGGCAGCACCCTGATTGGAGGCGCACTGATTCTGGCCGCGCTGATCGGCAACGAGATTCTGGGCAGGCACCAGGCCCGTCGCCTTTGTAAGGCACGAGAGGAATTGGCGGGCGTTTGAGCATGGCGCATTCCCGGTTTGCCTTGCTGATGACCGCCGTCACGGCGATCACGGCGATTTGGCTCACGTCTTGCGGCGGAGGCGGCTCATCGCCCCCGGCAACCGCGCAGCGCAAGGCGATGGGCATTCTCGTGCCCTTGTATGCCTATCCGCAGGTATCCAGCGGCAGCGGCGCCAGCCAGGTGGCACAAGCCAGCCCGGCGTGGACCGCCGTCGCCTCGGGGGCGGCCCTCGTTCCCACCATCGCCATCATCAATCCGGCCAGCGGTCCCGTCGCATGCACGAACCCGGCTTCGGCCACGCTGCTGGACTTCCAGCGCGGCATCGCGCAGCTGCACGCCAGTGGCGTGACGGTGCTGGGCTATGTGCACACCAGCTATGGCCAGCGCCCGCAGTCGGCGGTTTTGCAGGACGTGCTGACCTATGCGCAGTGCTATGGCCTGGATGGCATCTTCTTCGACGAAATCTCGGCCAGCGCCAGCTATGCGAGCTACGACGCGGCCATCGCGAATGCCGCGCGCGGCGGGATCAGAGCACCGAGCGGCGCCCCGGCGCTCGTCGTCTTCAATCCCGGCACCTACCCAGAGCCACAGGTGGCGCAAAGCGCCGATATCACCGTGATGCATGAAAGCGCCGATCTCAACGTGCCTGCAGCGCCTGCAGCCTTGGCAGCCTATCCGGCAGGCCGCTGGGCTTATCTTGCTTTCGGTATCAGCCAACCTGTGCAAGGCGCGCTGTCCAAGTTGTTTGCCGACGGCACCGGGGATGTCTACATCACGGATCAGGGTGCCGGCGGAACCGATCCGTGGACACAGATCGCCACGGATTACGTCGGCTTGGTGCAGACGATCCAAGCCCTCAACCGTACTGCTGCGCCATAATGCGCGTCGGTGACGTTCATGGCCGGCGGCCGCTGGCCATGAACGAATGTCATGATCCTGCCCTGGGCGAAGGTGTCGCCTGCGAGAAGAAGCGATAGGTGCCACGCCCGGCTTCCTTCGCGACATACATCGCCGTATCGCTGTTCTTGAGCAGGGTTTCGACATCGTCACCGTCCTGCGGGTAAGCCGCGATACCGATGCTTGCGCCGATGTGCAAGACGAGGCCGTTGATCAGAAAGGGTTCGGCGAGGGCATCGAGTATTTTCCTGGCCACGAGGGCAGCGTCCTGGATTGCGTTGAGCCATGCGAGGAGGACGATGAATTCGTCCCCGCCCTGTCGGCCAACCGTGTCTTCCCCACGCAGCGTTGTTTTCAGGCGCTGGGCGACGGCTTGCAGGAGCTGATCGCCTGTGTCATGCCCGAGTTCATCATTAATGCTCTTGAATCGATCCAGATCGATGAACATGACAGCGAACTGAGCCTGGGTTCGTCGTGCGCGAGCCAGGGTTTGCTGCATGCGGTCCTGGACGAGGCGACGGTTGGGGAGGTCGGTCAACGCATCGTATTGTGCGAGGTGGTTGATTTCCGCCTCTGCCGCCTTGCGCTCGGTGATGTCGTGCATGATGCCGATGAACTTGCGCTCGCCGTTCAGAGAAAACTCTGAAATCCTGATTTCCATCGGAAAAATCTGGCCATCGCTGCGACGCGCCTGTACCTCGCGTGTGGTGCCAATCACATGGGTTTCCTCCGTTTGCAGATAATGTTCCAGATATCGATTATGTTCGCTGGCACTGGGTTCTGGCATCAGTAACGAGACATTTTTTCCGATAACCTCCGCGGCGTCGTATTTGAAAATGCGTTCGGCCGCCGGATTGAAAAGCTCGATGTCGCCGTTGGCAGCAATGCTCACAATGCCTTCGTCCACATTGTCGAGAAGCAGACGCACGCGATTCTCACTGTCGCGCAGACGTGCGTTTGTGGCGCGCGCCTGCCGCTCGGAATGAGCCAATGCATTAACCAGAGGCGCCAGCAACCAGCGGAGTGACAGGAGTGCTGCGCCAAGAAGGCCGAGCATCAAGGGCAGGAGATAATATAGTTGACCCCATATCGGAGCATAAAGCTCAGAGCTGTCAATTTTGAGAACCATTCCAAGGCCTGAGTCACCTAGGGGGCTGTAGGCC
>JAJXUC010000209.1 GCA_021783435.1 Pseudomonadota bacterium
AGTCGATGCATTCGTCCGGATCGATCGCCAGGAAATTGGGGCCTTCGCGGAAGCAGTCCACCGGGCAGACGTCCACGCAGTCGGTGAACTTGCACTTGATGCAGTTTTCGGTCACGACAAAGGTCATCGGTCGCTCTTGTGATTTTGTGTTGAATGAAGGGATTATTTTATCGGTCGGGCTTGCCCTCATTTTTTGTGGCAAATCAACGAACAAGAGTGCGGCGTTGCGTCGCCGTGCACACGCCATGATGGGGTGCGGTTGAATGCGTCAATTCCGGCGTTGATACGGCTTGTTATAGGCTGTTGCAATCCAGCCGGAGCGGGGGTTGGGTGTTCAGTGAGAAAAGCAAAGATCGGGAGACAGGCATGAACGGGTTGATGCAGGAACATGGGCTGCGTATTTCCGGGCTGATCGAATTCGCGGCGCGTTATCACGGCGATACGGAAATCGTGTCGCGCCGGGTGGAGGGGAACCTGCATCGGACCACGTATGCCGAGGTACGCAGCCGCGCCAAGCGCCTGGCCCGGGCGCTGGATGCCCTCGGGCTGCAAGCAGGGGAGCGTTTGGGTTCACTGGCCTGGAACGGGTACCGGCATTTCGAGTTGTATTACGGGGTGTCCGGAAGCGGCCGTGTGCTGCATACGCTGAATCCGCGCCTGCATCCGGATCAGATCGCCTGGATCATTCAGCATGCCGGCGACCGCGCCTTGGCTTTCGACATGACGTTCGCGCCCATCATCCAGGCGGTCGCTTCGCGCTGTCCTGGCGTCGGGCACTGGATCGCGTTGTGTGATGCCGACGTCATCACGCCCGAGCTGCGGCAAGCCGTACCGGGCGTGCTCAGCTATGAGGATCTGCTGGCCGGGCAAGACGATCACTACGTTTGGCCCGAGATCGACGAAAACGCCGCCTCGTCCCTGTGCTACACCAGCGGCACGACGGGGGACCCCAAGGGCGTGCTGTACAGCCATCGCTCCACCGTGCTGCACGCCTACGCCTCGGCCTTGCCGGACGTGATGAATCTTTCCGCGCGCGATTGCGTGTTGCCCGTGGTCCCGATGTTTCATGTGAATGCCTGGGGCATTCCCTATGCCGCGGCGCTGGTGGGCTGCAAGCTGGTGCTGCCCGGCCCGGCACTGGATGGTGCTTCGCTGTTTGCGTCAATGGACGCCGAGGCCGTGACCTTTGCCGCCGGCGTGCCCACCATCTGGCTCGGCCTGCTCGGCCAGATGCAGCGCGAGGGGCGCAAGCCAGCCGCCCTGCAGTCCGTGCTCATTGGCGGCGCCGCTGCGCCGGCCGCCATGATCTCCGCGTTCCAGGATGGCTTTGGCGTCGAGGTGCGTCATGCCTGGGGCATGACCGAGATGAGTCCGTTGGGTACGGTATGCACTCTCAAGAACAAACATCTCGGCCTGGCGCCGGAGCGGCGCATGGCGGTGCAGGTCAAGCAGGGCAGGCCCCTTTTCGGTGTGGAGTTGCGTGTCGTGGACGGACAGGGGTGCGACCTTCCATGGGATGGGGCGTCGATGGGCGATCTGCAGGTGAGGGGGCCGTGGATCCTGCGCGATTACTACCGATCCGGTCAGCCGAGCCCCTTGCGGGACGGGTGGTTCCCGACCGGCGATGTGGTCACCGTCGACCCGGACGGCTATGTCCAGATCGTGGACCGCACGAAGGACGTCATCAAATCCGGGGGCGAGTGGATCAGTTCCATCGAGATCGAGAACATCGCCATGGCGCATCCGGCCGTGGCGATGGCAGCGTGCATCGCCATGCCGGATGCCAAGTGGGACGAGCGCCCGCTGCTGGTCGTGGTGACAAAGCCGCAGATGAAGGTCTCGCGCGAGGAACTCCTGGCGTTTTACGAGGGCAAGGTTGCGAAATGGTGGGTGCCGGATGACGTGCGCTTCATCGACGCCATTCCTCTGGGCGCCACCGGTAAGATCCAGAAGAACAAGCTGCGCCAGCAACTGCTGGCCGCGTAGTCTCAGGAGACTTCGACGCCTGGCCTGGTCATCCTGGAGGCCTGGGCGGTTCGCTGCCAGGCCTCGAAGCCGAGCATGCCGACCAACATGGCGATGAAGAACAGGCCTTCGGCTCCACGCATGCCGCCCAGCGAGGCCAGGGAGGGGCCAGGGCATAGCCCGTCGAGTCCCCATCCCACGCCGAAGATGGCGCTGCCGAGCAGTAGCCGCGCATCGATGCCGAAGCGAGGAGGAAAGGCGATGGCGTCGCCCAACAGCGCGGTGCGGCGCCGCGAGGCCAGTTGAATCAGGGGAAAGGCCACCAGCACGGCGCTGGCCATCACCAGGATCAGGCTCGGATCCCAGGGGCCTGCGATGTCGAGGAAAGACAGAACCTTGGCCGGATCGGTCATGCCGGACAGCAGCAGGCCGAACCCGAGGATCAAGCCGCAGATGAATGCAAGGCTTTTCATGGGCATACTCCCTGGGTGTTCAAAGGTGACGGGTGAGCACGGCAGTGGCGATGGCGGTACTCATGAACATGCCGACCGCGACCAGCGAGCGAAGCGACAGACGCGAGAGTCCACACACGCCATGGCCGCTGGCGCAGCCCGAGCCCAGCCGTGTGCCGAAACCCACCAGCAAGCCCGCTATCACGACCACGGGCCACGGTGCGCTGTAGTCGGCGCCCGGCACCGGCGCAAACAAGGCCCAGGCGAAGGAGGCGCACACCAGTCCGGCAAGAAATGCCAGTCGCCATCCCTGAGGGCGGGTGCGCCGGCTCGCATCGCCGAGGGCGCTTCCCAGAATGCCGCTGATCCCGGCTATTTTTCCGGCGCCGAGCGCCAGGGCTCCCGAGGCCAATCCAATGAGGGCGCCACCTGCCAGCGCCTGGAGTGGGGTGAACTGCAGCCAATTTATGTGAAATAGCATGTCTTGTCTCCTTGGTTTCGATGTGGGTCAACCTCAAGGTTTGTGCGCATTGATCTTGGTCAAGCGTTCTGCGAATATGCCCCGTACAGTATCAACTTTTCTAGTGCATGAAAATCCTCAAAAGGTCAGGAAATACCCGTATGAGTACATTGACAGACCATCGGCCGACTGTCCGTTCCTGGTTTCACCAACAGTCCAGCACGGCCTGCCACTGCGTCATCGATCCAGCCTCACGACATTGCGCCGTGATCGACAGCGTGCTGGATTTCGACTATGCGGCTGGGCGCACACATACCGAGTTCGCCGACGGCATCATGGCTTTCATCGAGGCCGAGGGCCTGAAGCTGGACTGGCTGCTCGAGACCCATGCTCATGCCGACCATCTTTCGGCGGCGCCCTACCTCAAGAAGCGTTTCGGCGCGCGCATCGGCATCGGCGAGCACATCAAGGAGGTGCAAAAGGTCTTCGGCGAGGTGTTCCATGACGACACCATTCCGCGCGACGGCAGGCCTTTCGACCATCTCTTCGCCGACGGCGAGGAGTTCGCCATCGGACAATTGAAGGTGCGGGTCATGCACACGCCGGGGCATACACCGGCCTGCGTCACTTATCTGGCGGGCGACTGCGCCTTCGTCGGCGACACCCTGTTCATGCCCGATTACGGCACTGCCCGCTGCGATTTCCCCGGCGGCGATGCGCATACGCTGTACCACTCGGTGCAGCGCCTGTATGGGCTTCCCCCACAAACCAAGCTGCACATGTGTCACGATTACATGCCTGGCGGACGCACGGCCAAGTGGGTGTGTACCGTGCAGGAACAGCGCGATGGCAACGTACAACTCAACGCCTCGACCAGCGAGCACGACTTTGTCGCGTTTCGCAAGCAGCGCGACGCCAAGCTCAGCATGCCTGCGCTCATCATGCCCTCGGTCCAGGTGAACGTGCGCGCCGGCGACATGCCGCCGCCGGAGTCCAATGGCATCAGCTATTTGAAAGTACCCATCAACGCGCTGTAATGCGGAGGCGTGGCATCATGCCCCGGTGTGTGAGGCCGGACGGCAAACGATGCAAAACCTCAAGCTGTGCGAACTGATCGGCGCCCTCAGCCATGCCCTCGACATGACCGAGGGTCAACCCAAGGGGCATTGCGTGCGCTGCGCCTTCATCGGCATGTCCGTGGCGCACGAACTCGGGCTCGATTCGCGCCAGCAGTGGGAGCTGTACTACACCCTGCTGCTCAAGGACCTGGGCTGCAGCAGCAATGCCGCGCGCATTTGCGAGCTCTACCTCACGGACGATCTGCGCTTCAAGCGCGACTTCAAGTTGGTTGATGGCTCCCTACCCCAGGTGGTGCGCTTTGTCCTGACGCACACCGGCCTGAAATCCGGCCTGGCGGACCGCTTTCGCGCCACGCTGGACATCTTCCAGCATGGCGGGGATATTTCCCGGGAGTTGATCCAGACCCGCTGCCAGCGCGGCGCCGACATCGCGCGGCAACTCCGATTCGGCGACGCCGTGGCGGAGGGCATTCATGCTTTGGACGAGCATTGGGACGGGAGCGGCAAGCCCGATGGACTGCGTGGCGAGGCCATCCCTTTGTACGCGCGCATGGCCCTGCTGGCCCAGGTGATCGACGTGTTTCACACGGCCGGCGGCCCGCAGGCGGCACTGGCAGAGGCACGGTTGCGAAGTGGGCAGTGGTTCGATTCCGCCTTGGTGGCGGCATTCGAGCGCGTCGCCGAGGCTGACGATTTCTGGGCGAAGCTTGCCGCGGACGATCTGGTCGCGCATGTGCACGACCTCGAACCGGCGCGCCACACGGTGCCGCTGGACGACGACTATCTGGATGAGATCGCCGAAGCATTCGGCCAGATCATCGATGCCAAAAGCCCTTACACGGCGGGTCACAGTGCCCGGGTCGGGCTGTACACCGACCTCATCGCCGAGCAGCTCGGCCTGGCGCCCGAACGCCGGCGCTGGTTGCGGCGCGGCGC
>JAJXUC010000210.1 GCA_021783435.1 Pseudomonadota bacterium
CGAGACCATCGAGAACAACGTCCGCAGCAAGATCCTGAAGGAGCAACTGACCGACCCGGCCTACTTCGCCAGGATGTCGGCCCTGCTGGACGAGATCATCCGCCTGCGCAAGGAACGCGCAGTCGAGTACGAGGACTACCTCGCGCGCATCGCCGACGTGGCCAGGCAGGTCGCCGTCGGCAAGACGGACGACACCCCCCAGCAGTTGAAGACCACGGGCCAGCTCGCCCTGTACAACAACCTGAAGGACCACGTCGCCACGAACGCAGTGCAACAGCCTGAGGCCTCCTATGGCGGCGCGACCAGGGCGCTGGACACCGCGCTGCAGTTGGATCGGGCCATCAAGGCCAAGCGGCCCGATGGCTGGCGCGGCGTGGTGGCGAAGGAGCAACTGGTCAAGCAGGCCATGTTCGACGTCCTGAGAGACATCCGGGAAGTGAATCGCCTGTTCCCCATCGTCTTCGCGCAGAAGGAGTACTGATGGCTGCTGCCCCGAGACCTGCCGCTGCGCGTCAGGCCCCCCAAGGCGGACAAGCATGCTCGGGAGCGGCCCGTCGCCCGCATGCGCGGGACGTGCTCGACCTGGGCGAACTGCGTGCCGAGGTGGCGCGCAAGGCGATCAAGCATGTGCACCTGAGCGTGCTGCCGCCCACAGGCAAGGTTCGCGTGGCCGCGCCTCAGAGCATGGCGCTGGAGACCATCCGCCTGTTCGTCATCGCGAAGCTGGGGTGGATCCGCTCGCAGCAGCGCAAGCTGCAATCGCAGGAGCGCGAGACTCCCCGCGAGTTCCTGAACAAGGAGAGCCACGACCTTTGGGGCAAGCGCTACCTGCTGGAGATCGGCTTTGCCGATGCAGCGCCGGCGGTGAGCCTCACGCCCCGCAAGCTGCAGCTCCAGGTGCGCCCCGATGCTGGCCAGGCGCGCTGCGCCGCGGTGCTGGACGGCTGGTACCGGCAGCAGGTGCGCGAGGCCGTGCCCGCGCTGTTGGCCAAATGGGAGCCGCTGCTGGGCGTGAAGGCGGCCCGGGTGTTCGTGCAGCGCATGAAAACCAAGTGGGGCAGTTGCACACCCGGCTCAGGCTACATCCGGCTCAACACCGACCTGGCGAAGAAGCCCCCCGAGTGCCTGGAGTACATCGTCGTGCATGAACTGCTGCACCTGCTGGAGCCGACGCACAACGCGCGGTTCATGGCCCTGATGGACCTGTACTTGCCGCATTGGCAGCACCTGCGGCGGCAGCTCAACCGGCTACCAGTGCGGCATGCGGACTGGGATTACTGACTGAAGATCGGCACACGGAGCCTTTGCCTGCGTGCCGGCCTCGCGCCAGCACCGATGGGGCCGGCCATGAGGGCGCGGGAAGCGAAGCGGCTCGGCTCCGATCCAACCCGGGCCGAGCCAGGCCGATCAGTGCGCGCCCCCGCCCAGGTAGGCGGCCTGCACGGCGGGATCGTCGCGCAACTGGTGTGCCGGGCCGTGCACCGAGATGCGCCCGTTCTCCAGCACATAGCCGTAGTCGGCCACGGCCAGCGCGGCGGCGGCGAACTGCTCCACCAGCAGCATCGTCACGCCCTGCGCCTTCAAGCGGCCGATGATCTTGAACACTTCGTCGACGAGGATGGGCGCCAGCCCCATCGACGGTTCGTCCAGCAGCACGACGTCCGGGTTCAGCATCACGGCACGCGCCATCGCCAGCATTTGCTGCTCGCCGCCGGACAGGGTGCCGGCAAGCTGCGTGCGGCGCTCCTTCAGTCGCGGAAACAGCTCCAGCGCGCGCTCCAGGTCATGCCGGACGTCGCCGCGCGTCCTTGAGCCGGTCAGGCGCGGGAAGGCGCCGAGCAGCAGGTTGTCGGCCACGGTCATGGTGGCGAAGACGCGCCGGCCTTCGGGCGAGTGGGCCAGGCCCAGGCGGGCGATATGGAAGGACTCGAGCCCGGCGATGGCCTTGCCGTTGAGAACGATGTCGCCCTCGCGCGGCGCGATCATGCCGGAGACGGCGCGCATGGTCGTCGTCTTGCCGGCGCCGTTGGAGCCGATCAGCGTCACGACCTGGCCTTTCGGCACCTCGATGGTGACGCCGTGCAGGACTTCGACCTTGCCGTAGCCGGCGTGCAGGTTGCGGATGGTCAGCATATTGGGTTCTCGGTCGAACGCCATGTCGCCCCGAATCCGGCCGGACCCCCGCGAGGGGCGGCGCCGGCGGGAAGCGGCAAGCGTGGGGGGTTCAGGTTCATGCGGCTTCGCCGCCCAGGTAGGCCTCGATGACCTTGGGGTCGCTGCGCACGGCGGCCGGTGGGCCATCGGCGATCTTCTGGCCGAAGTCGAGCACGCTCACGGTGTCGCAGATGGCCATCACCACGTCCATGTGGTGCTCGATCAGGATCAAGGTGATGCCATGCGCCCTGATTTTGGCGATGATGGCCACCAGCTCCTTGATGTCGGGCGCGGTCAGGCCGGCGGCCGGTTCGTCGAGCAGCAGCAGTTGCGGATCCAGCGCCAGCGCGCGCGCAATTTCGAGCAGCCGCTGCTTGCCGTAGGGCAGGTTGCGCGCCTCCTCGTGGGCCAGATCGGCCAGGCCGACAAAACGCAGCAGCGCCAGTGCGCGCGCCGTGGCCTGCGCATGCTCGCGCCGGTAGCGCGGCAAGTGCAGCGCGACGTCGAGCATGTGGCTGGCGAAGGTGTGATGCAGGCCGACCATGACGTTATTCAGGGCGCTCATCTCGCCGAACAACTGCACGTTCTGGAAGGTGCGCGCGATGCCCGAGAGGGCGATGTCGGACGGCGTGCGGCCGTTCACCGGCGTGCCGGCGAAGGTGATGTCGCCGGCGGTGGGCTGGTAGATGCCGGTGAGCACGTTCATCATCGTGCTCTTGCCCGAACCGTTGGGGCCGATCAGCCCGTGCACGGTGCCGCGCATCACCCGCAGGTCGACCTGGTTCAGCGCCTTCAGGCCGCCGAACTGCATCAGCACCTGCCGTGCCGACAGCAGCTCGGCCGGGGCATCGGCGCGGGCGCGCACCAGCGCGTCCTCGGGCTGCGATGGCGACGCGGCTGCGTTGTTGACCGCCGCCGGCATTGGCCTGCCAAGCGCCTTGCGGATGAAGCCGACGATGCCGTCCTGCAGGTAGTAGACGACAAACAGCGTGATGACGCCGAACACCGACAGGCGCCAGTCGGTCATCGACTGCAGCATGAACGACACCCCTGCCAGGGCGATGCTGCCGGCCACCGGAATCGCCACCCGCTGCACGGTCGTGCGGCGGCGAGCCAGCAGCACCGCGGCGCCCAGCGCCATCAGCAGCGCCAGCGCCACGGCGCCGATGCGGAACCACTCCAGATCGTCCAGCAGCTTGGGCAGCAGCACGATGATCGCCGCGCCCAGCAACGCGCCGGTGCGGCTCTTGCGCCCGCCCATGATCACGGCCAGCAGGAACAGCACCGTGAGTTCGAAGTTGTAGGTGTTGGGGCTGATGTACTGCTCGGAATAGGCGTACAGCGCGCCGGCGAGCCCGGCCAGGCCGGCGCTGATGACGAAGGCGTAGACCTTGTAGCGGTAGACCGAGACACCCATGCAGTCCGAGGCGACCGGGCTGCCGCGCAGGGCTTCGAAGGCGCGGCCCAGGTGGGAGCGCAGCACCCGGTGCACGAACAGCAGCGCCAGCAGCAGCATCACCGAGACGAGCCAGAAGAACTGGGTCTCATCGAGCCGGTGGCCGAACACCTCCGGCTTGGCCAGCTTGATGCCCAGCGGCCCTTGGGTGAGGAAGCTCATCTCGTTGATGAGAATCTGGATGATGGTGCCGAAGGCCAGGGTCACCATCGCGAGATAGGGCCCGCTGACGCGCAGTGCCGGCAGCGCCAGCAGCGCGCCGAAGGCGGCCGTGATGGCGATCGCGGCCGGCAGCGTCATCCACAGCGGCACCCCGAGCTTGAACACCAGCACGCCCGCGGTGTAGGCGCCGATACCGAACAGGCCGGCATGGCCCAGGGAAACCTGCCCGGTGTAGCCGACCACGATGTCCAGGCCGAACAGCACGATGGCGTAGATCAGGATCGTCTCGACCAGGTGCACGTAGTAGGGGTTGTGCACCGCCAGCGGAAAGGCCGCGAGCGCGGCGATGGCCAGCACGCCGAGCAGCAGCGGGCCGCGGCCGACGCCGGCCAGCAGGCCGGGCGTGGAGACAGACGCGGCGGTGGGGTTGGTCACGGTGTTCATGGCTTCAGACTTTCTTGATTGCGGTCTTGCCGAACAGGCCGGCGGGCTTGATGGCGAGAACGGCCAGCAGCAGCACCAGGCCGGGCACGTCCTTGTAGCCGGTGGAGATGTAGAAGCCGGTTGTGGTCTCGGCGATGCCCAGGATCAGGCCACCGATGACGATCCCCAGGCCGCTGGTCAGGCCGCCGATGATGGCCACGGCGAAGGCCTTCAACCCCAGCACCGCGCCCATGGTGGCGCCGGTCAGCGTCAGCGGCGCGATCAGCATGCCGGCAAAAGCCGCGGTCAGCGAGGACAGCGCGTAGGAGAAGGTGATGACGCGGCCGGTGTCGATGCCCATCAGCTTGGCGGCGTCGCGGTCATTGAAGGTGGCGACCACCGCCTTGCCGTAAATCGAGCGGCGGTTGAAGATCTCCACCGCGAGCATCATGGCGAGCGCGCCGAAGACCACCAGGATCTCCATCGGCATGACGTTGGCGCCCAGAACATGCAGGGGCGACTCGGGCAGCGGCGAGGGGAACTTCAGGTCGTCGCGGCCCCAGAGGTTCTCGGCCACGTTCTTGAAGATGATGCCCAGGGCGATGGTCGACATGATCCAGCCGAATTCGCTTTTGATCTTGATCGCCGGTCGCACGCCGATGCGCTCGACGA
>JAJXUC010000057.1 GCA_021783435.1 Pseudomonadota bacterium
CGAGGCGCGCTGCTCGAAGGCATACTGCCACAGCCAGTCCACCACCTGCACCACGCCGGCGTCGTTGGCGTCCAGCGCGCGGCCGCTCTTGCCCAGTTCGACCAGTTGCTCGAACTGGTTGACCCCGCTCATGCCGGATGCGGCGCCGTTCTTCTGCGCCTGGCGCACCGAGCGTGCGAGGTTGAAGAACTCGGTGGTATAGCGCGCAATGTCCACCGGGTTGGCCACGACCAGATGGATGGGGCGGCGCAGCATGCGCTCGAGTTCCGCCTTCCAGGACAGGTCGAAGGGCTCGGCCGTGGCGATGGTCACACCGTCCGCGTCGGCGGCGACCGGCAGAATGCGATGACGCTCCGCATAGCTGAGCGAGACGAGATCGCCGATCTTGCCGATGTCCACCTTCAGCGGATCGATGCGCAGGTGCGGCAAGGCGGCGCGTTTGGCCAGCCAGGCGGTGAGCATGTCAAGGTCCAGCATCTTCGCGTCCGCCGGGCGCGTCAGCCCGGCGTTGGCCACCTTGTGCAGGACATGCAGGCGCGCGCTGGCGTGACCGCAGCGGTCCAGGCCCTGGCGCAGACCGGCATCGTCGATCAGGCCGTCCTCGTGCAGCCAGTGCAGCACCTCCCGCCAGTCCAGCGCGCCATGCATGGGACGCGGCGCCTTCTTGCCCTGCGGCGTGTCAAGGTTCGCTGGAGCGGATCCGGGTGCTTGCATGCGGTGAGTGTAGATGCAGCATGCCCCGGTGTCAGATCAAGGCATGGCGCGCAAACACCTCGCGCCACGCCTCGAGCTTGCGCGCGAAACTCCATGAAGCATTCGCCGGGCTGGTGGATGGCAGACGGTAACAGTCAGGAACCAGGCCGGCGGTCAAGCGCATCAAACGCGCGGACTCGCCCCCGTTGTGCGCAATCGCCTGCAGTTGCGACAAGCCCGCCACCAGACCACGCAGATCATTGGGCCTGGCATCGGTGATCGCCGCATCCAGACTGCCCTCCCGCGCGCAAGCCGCGTACACGTCCCAGATGCCCAATCCACGCTCGCACACGGCCGCCAGGCGGTCCGCATAGGGCAAGGCCACCAAGTCCGCCTCGAACAAGGCCGAGAGCAGCGGCCAGAACTGGTTGCGCGGATGCGCGTAGTACTGCTGCGCCTGCAGCGAAGCCTGACTCGGGAAACTGCCCAGCACCAGCAGTCGGGTCCGTGGCCCCGCCACGGGAGGCAGGCCCTGCAATCGAGAAAGCGGCATGCGAAGTCAAGGCGTCATCGGGGCGCGCTGTGGGGTGATGGGCACCGCGAGAGAGGTCCGGCCAGCCCGGTTGCACGCCTGATCGGCATCGACAGCCCGGCATGCGGCCGGACTCGCCGCCTGCCTACAATTGCAAATCTTTCGCGAGCGCAGTTCAATGGTAGGACTTCTGCTTCCCAAAGGTAAGCAAGATCGCCCTGAGACCCGCATGAATGCTTGTATTTCCTGTGCCGCCTATCCCTTTTATGGGAATCCAGTGGGAATGATAGGAAAGGAACAAGCATCATGGCTTACTTCGAACAACACGGCAATGGCTGGTCTGCGCAAGTGCGTCGCAAGGGTGCGCCATCGATCAGCCGCACCTTTGATCTGAAGACCGATGCCGAAGCCTTGGCGCGCGAGGTCGAGCGCGAACACCAGCGCGGCAACGTCATGGCGATGCGCAATGACGCGGGCAAGGTGACCCTTGGTGAAGTCGCGGACATCTACATGGTGGCCGTGGTGCCGCTCCGCCGCTCGCATTCCGCTGGGACGCACATCCGGTTTGCCAAGGAACGATTTGGCAAGTTCTTCCTGGCCAATATCCGTTCTGTCGATGTTGCCAAGTGGCGCGATGAACTGCTGGTACTTGATGCTCTTCCACAGCCGCTCGACGAACACGTTGTCGCGCCAGCAGCCGCGGCCGTCCATGCTGATGGCGATGCCGTGGCGGCGCAGCGTGTCGGTAAACTCCAGGCTGCTGAACTGGCTGCCCTGATCGGTGTTCATGATCTCGGGCTTGCCGTGGCGGGCGATGGCCTCCTCCAGCGCAGCCACGCAGAAGTCGGCCTCCATGGTGATCGACACGCGGTGGGCCAGCACGCGTCGGCTGTGCCAGTCCAGGACGGCGGCCAGGTAGACGAAGCCGCGCGCCATCGGGATGTACGTGATGTCCATCGCCCAGACCTGGTTGGCGCGCTCGATCTTCAAGCCGCGCAGCAGGTACGGGTAGATCGGATGCCGAGGATGCTTGCGGCTCGTGTTGGGCTTCTTGTACAGCGCCTCGATGCCCATGCGCGCCATCAGCGTGCCGACGTGCAGTCGGCCGACCCCGATGTCCTTCGCGCTGCAGCAGGCCGCACAGCAGCCGGCTGCCGGCGAACGGATGCTCCAAGTGCAGCTCGTCGATGCGCCGCATCAGCGCCAGGTCGCGCTCGCTCACCGGGCGGGGCCGGTAATACGCAGTCCCCCGGCTGATGTCGAGCAACTGGGCCTGGCGTTTCACCGGAAGCTTGTGGTCGCGGCAGGTCTTTGCTTGCGCTCAGCAGTCCCGCCTTGGTGAGCGCGCCGCTTAAAAAATCGATTTCCAGCGCCTGCTGCCCGATCTTCGCGTGCAGCACCTTCACGTCCACGCTCGGCGCCGCGGCCGCCGGTGCGCCGCCCGAGCCGAACACATCGGCGGCGCGCTCCAGCAGCTGCCGGCGCCACTCGGTGACCTGCGTGGGGTGAACCTCGAACTGCTGGGCGACCTCGGCGATCGTCTTGTCGTCCTTCATCGCCGCCAAGGCCACTTTGGCCTTGAACCCCGGCGAGTGGTTGCGCCGCGTCCTCTTGCTCATGTCTGCTCCTGATCTGGCGGGCGAATTCATCGCCCAGGGGAGCAGCCTACCCACTTATCGCCGTGTTCAGTTTTGCCGAGCCACCTCTCGTTCGGCGGGTTGAAGCTGTCGGTACGTCGTTCTTGTCATCCACAGCACCTTACCGGATGGCAAGGTGTTGCACTTCAGATTTGAGGCCACCGTCAGAGAAATGTAACACTTTCCCAATCCTCCCCGCGTTATCCTGACGGATAATCTGTAAATTCGCGCCGCGAGACAAACGGGCATCGGATCACGCGGCAAACTCGTCAGACATCGAGCAGAGGAAAAGTCTATCGAGCATGGGTGCTTTTTCATGGCGCCCAATTTATAAAAGTCACGAACCAGGGGAAATTGCAATGAATAAACAAACCCTCAATGCAATTGACGCTGTCAAGGTTCTTATGCGGCCGTTCATCCCGCCATCGCTGCTTAGAGCGCGCGCTGAACGTAATTTTTTCTTAGAGCGGAGCTGGTATGCAAAACATCTTGGTGCTTTTCCATCGTTCATTTCTGCAAATCAGTATCTCTCAGAGAAGAATATTCAGGGAAACGGTTATGTGTTAGATCATGAGAGTTGGCTTAAGGAGCGCATCAAACTTAGCTCACACGATTATCCGCCGCTCTTTTGGATCAGCAAATTAATAGCTCAAAATAAATTGCGCTCAATCATTGATTTTGGCGGAAGTGTTGGGGTTTCGTACTACGCCTTCAAGGACTATATCGAAATTCCAGCCGATTTATCTTGGACGGTGTGCGAATTACCGGAAGCCGCGGAGATGGGCGCGAAAATTGCAAAAGAAAAAGGTGAATCACAGTTGTCATTCGTGAGTGATCCGACAGTAATATCGGGCGCATCCATATTTTATGCGGCAGGAGTTTTGCATTATCTCGATAAAACCTTGGCGCAATTGTTGGTGGAAAACAATGCAAATCCTGATTATTTGATCATTAACAAGCTGCCGCTATCATCGCGAGAATCGTTTGTCGCGATAGAGGGCGGAGGCAACGGCTTCTATCCTTGCCGAATTCAATGCGTGTCGAGTTTTATTCGTGAAATGCGCTCGATCGGCTATGATGTGATTGATAGATGGAAATGTCTTGAGCATCGGATGGATGTCATTCTGCGACCGGATCTTTCATTTCCCCATTATCAGGGGTTTGTGCTCGTCAAAAAATAGTTCTTGATCGGTGTGCGGACTATGTGTGCCCAGAGTTTGAAATAGGGAATGAAAAGGTTTGGGGGCCATGATGAAAGCCGAGATATTTGATTTTATATGTCTTCCCGATGAATCTATTCGGCAATATTGGTATTTTCTAGAGCGCAGGTTAATGCCCAAGAAAATCCAACAACATTCCTGGCCAAAAATATATTGCGTTTCTCTTTGAAGCCGCCATTGCGTAATTGTTAATCCTATTTCTAGTTAGCTACAAAAGTTACACAAAACCACAAAATACTTTTTGAGGATGAACGAGCCGTCATAATCAATCCCTACGGTACATGGTTTTACTCAGTCCTGCTCTGGAGTCTGACCATGTCGTTTGACACTCTTACCCACCTTGCCCAAACCTCGGGCGGCATTCTTTACATCATGGCCGTGTTGCTGCTCGTGGCTCTGGCAGTAACGATTGAGCGCTTGTGGGTTCTCGGCCGCATGCAGGCGCAATGCAAGTCTTGGGTGCATGAGCTGAAGGGCCACGCGCATGTGGACGCCAAGCTGCTGAAGGCCAAGATTGAGCTTGAGCCTGATGCCCCTGCCGCGCAAATCGCTGCCGTGGCCTTGCGTCACGACATGCAAGACACGCTGGACCATTTTTCCAGCCACCTGGAAGAGGCCGTGATGGACCAGGCACCGCGCATCGACCATGGACTGTGGGTGCTCGACACCATCGTCACCCTGGCCCCGCTGCTGGGCCTGCTGGGCACCATCATCGGTATGTTCAACACCTTTCAGGCGTTATCCAACCCTGGTGCAGCAACCCAGACTGTGACCGGCGGAGTTGGCGATGCGCTCATCGCTACCGCTTCCGGCTTGTTTATTGCCGTGCTCGGCCTGGTGGCATTCAACGCGCTGAACCAGCGCGTGCGGCTGCTGATGCACCAGTTGGAGCGCATCAAGCTGATGCTGGCCAACCGCATGGTGCCGCACTACCGCGAAGGCGGCGTGCGCGGTGCGCCTGCTGCGCAGAGGGACCATCCTGCCCAATCCACGGCCAATCACCCAGCGCCGGTTGTGCCCACTGGGGCAATGGGTCAGGTGCTGCAGCAAACAATCGCTTGAGCAGCCGGGCTCCCCTGTTCTTTTTCAATCAGCAAGCGCGGGCTTTTGCCGTGCCCACTTTGGCAGCGCCCTCGCGCTGCGGCATTTTTCCTTGAATTGCCATGAAGTATTTCGAAGTCAAGAAAGCCCGCATCGAGATCATTCCGATGATCGACATCATGTTCTTCCTGCTGGTGTTCTTCATCATGGTGACGCTGCACATGATTCCCGACGCCGGCATCGCCTCGCGCCTGCCCACCAGTTCCACGGCACAGAGCATGCCCAAGCCACAGATCACCCTGGCGGTGGACAAGACGGGCAAAATCCATTTCGACCAGAAGATTTTCACCGCCGGCCAGCTCACTGCCCTGCTCAGGAGCAAGCCGCAGCCTGATCAACTGCAGGTGACCCTGGCAGGTGACAAGGACACCTCGTTGCAGCAGCTCATGGCGGTGATGGACGCCTGCCGCAAGGCGGGCGTGACGAAGATCGGCCTGGCGACACGCCAGGGCGGGGGCAGCGGCTCATGAGCGCCGTGCTGCAGCATCATGGCCCGCAGCATTGGCGTGAGCCGCATGCCGGGCAGCGCTGGCCGCTGGCGGCGGGCGCCGCGCTGCTGCTGGAGGTCGTCATCGTCGGTGCGCTGCTCGGGCTGGCCGATCACGACGCGGCGCCGCCACCGCCCGCGCCGATGCAAATCGCGCTCGACGCCCCGAAGCCGGCACCCCAAACGCTCGCTCCGCCCGTGCCCAAGCCGCCTGAACCCAAGCCGGTTCCGAAGGCGATTCCAAAGCCCAAACCGGAACCCAGGCCGGTGGTGTACAAAGCGTTGCCACGGCGGCTGCCCAAACCCGATGTGCAGCCGCTACCTCCCAGCCCCAAGGTGGAGGCCTCACCCGCACCGGCGCCCGACACCCAACCGGCCATGCCGGTGGCGGCACCCACGCCGTCTGCTCCGCCACAACCGCCCGTACCCCCGGCACCCGGCGTCGCCTCGATCAAGGCCGGCTTCGAGGCCGCATTGCGCAGCGCCATTCAGGCGGCGGTGCGCTATCCCGAAGCCGCAAAGCTGATGCGCCTTGCAGGGCGAACCCTGATCGATTTCACGTTCACGCACGGTCGCGCCACCGCCATCACGATGTCTCGGAGCAGTGGAAATCGCGGTCTCGATCAAGCCGCAATTCGCGCCGTCAAAAATGCGCAATACCCGCCTGTGCCCCTCGCGCTGAGCAACGCCGTGATGCATTTTCAAATATGGGTAAGGTTCAAATTTTCTAATTAACGGGATCTCTCATAGTTTATTTTCGCACAATCATTTAAATATAAATTCCGAATAACCTCAAACGCCCCCACACCATGCAATCTAAATCGTTTTACCTAAAACCACTGGCAGCGATGATCGCGGTCGCTTTTCTCGGTGCCTACCATGCCGAAGCACAGACCGCGAGCGACCTTGGAACGGTTCAGACCAATGCCACCGCAGCAAATGCCACGGTTCAAGCAAAGAAGTCTTTCGAGAGCAAGGTCTATACGCGACGTCAACTCCAGAAGTCCACACAGCCGGTGAAGACCGTCACGAAGCAGGAACAAGACCTTCTTGGACCGGATGCAAGCGGCATGCAAGCCTTGAGCATTCTGCCCAACGTCAAGATCAGCAGCTACAACGCGTCGAGTGCATCGTCGCGCTCGACGCTTTCCATGCGCGGTATGAAGGTAGGCAACAACAGCATTCCAGGGGACCTGGCGACGAATGCGATCTCCATGGAACTCGACGGGGTTCCGCTCAACAGCCTGATCCAGTCGACGGGTTGGCATTCGCCGGAGGTGCCGATCGGCGCGTTGCTTCAGGGCATCAATGTGATCCAGGGCCCAGGTAACCCGCGAGAGCGCTGGTACGACAGCCTGGGTGGCACGGTCAATTTCATTCCGATGCAACCGACCCAGCACCCCGGGACGAAGGTCAACCTCTCGCTCGGCAGCTTCGGCACCAACGTGGTTTCGGTGGTCCATAACACCGGTAGCCACGATGGATGGTCAACCGTGTTGGGCGTTGCCCGCGCGGGTAGCCAGTCGATTCGCTCCACGGGCGACAGCATGCCGTCAAAGACGCTCCAGGCTTACGTGAAGACGCGCAAAACGCTGGAAAACGGATCGCTGAGTTTCGGTGCGTACGCCGAGCAAAACGACGAACAGCGACCAAACATGATCCCGGTCAGTGCCGCCGATGCGCAAGCGAACCAGATTGATGTCAACGGATTGGGGGCAGGCGGGCCGTTGTACAGCGAACAAACCTCCGGCTACTACTCGACGCTCCCGCGTTCAGTTTGGCAGAAAGACATCCAACTGCAAACCTATATGGGTTGGGGGCGCTTACACCTTCAGCTTTCCCCGGATCTGAGCCTGAGCAACATGTTCTGGATTCGAAACGGCAATGTTCAGCATTATCGCCAGAACTATTATCTGCCAGGCAATCCGGGTGGGGAGTATTATATCGAACACTCGAATACCTATGGCGACAAATTAAATTTTGATCAAAGAATTAATGGCTGGAATAAGCTTAGTTATGGTGGCTATTTGATCAATTCGCGGTCGACAAACGATTATATTGGCTACACACCAAATGCCTCCATCGGCCTACAGGGAAATGGAATTACAGCAGCGTCGATCACGGGACTTGGCGCGAATACAACGACGAACACGTTTTGGGCACTCTATGCCCAGGACAAGATCAAACCGATTCCATCGCTCGTGATTGTCCCCGGGATTCGAATGGTCGGATTCCAGACGGATTTCTCGAATACTACGGTCGCACAGGCCAACTCGTTCTTCCCTGGGCAGGGTACGACGGTCAATGCAAGTATCGGCGACCCTGCCTTAGATGGCTCCACCAATTTTGTCAAGACCGAACCTTCGATTGGCGCCAACTGGGCGTTGAATCCGGATCTCTCGTTATTTGCCAGTTATGCTGTCGCTCTGCATAATCCACGGCAAGGCAATTACGACCGATCAGCGGTTGACTTGGCTGCCTTGAAGCTTGTGAAGAGCCAGAACTTCGACATTGGCATGCGTTGGAACCAGCGTCACACGCTCGGGATGGAAAATGTCTACGCATCATTAGATTATTTTCAAACCAAGCTTTCGAATCAAACGATTCACTACTCGCCGGCTAACACCAATACAGTTTATTCGACAGAATTTGGCGTAGGAAACGCAACAATCAAGGGCATCGATCTGCAATTACGGGCTGATGCCAATCAACATTGGAAGGGTTTTGCAAACCTAGGATTTTTCAGGAGCAACTGGGATTCCTATTACAGCTATAATACGAATACTAGTTTTAACGGGTACCCCGTCTCAAATTCACCGGATGTCACCGCCAACGCCGGGATCACCTACCGTTATTACATGCCGTCCGGCGTTGTGGATACAACACTGTGGGATCAGTACACCGGCAGCTTCTATTTGTTCAACAACCAGGTTGCCGGACCTTCGCGCCAACAGAATCCAGCCTACAACCTTGTGAATCTTACCGTCAAGGCGGAAACGACAGCGCTGCATTCCGTCCTTGTCGGAACCAAGTTGACCACACTTTCCCTGAGTGTGTTGAATCTGTTTGACAAGCAGTACAACTCGACTGCGTACATCAGTTCGGGCGGGTATTTCCAGACCCCGAACGGCGGCTATGTCATTGCCAATCAGGGGGCCCCGCGTGCGATTTATCTTTCATTATCCGCCGATTTTTAAATGACGGATTCTTGACAGGGAGAATTGGGACGGGGTGTCACGACTTTTGCGCATCTTGACACTCTCGTCAATCCAGACATCCGCGAACGATGCTGTAATTGATTGGCTTATACAAGTGGCGGGGCGGTTTCAAGTGCGAAGCGCAACACCCTTGGGGTTAATGGACTGGAGAGGACTCTTGGGGGTTGGCGAGGATTTCAGCGAGCACCTGAAGCGGGGAGCGCCAGCCCAGGGTTTGACGTGGTCGGGTGTTGAGGCTGTCGGCGATGGCGTCGAGTTCTTGCTGCGAGTAGACCGACAAGTCCGTGCCCTTGAGCAGGTACTGGCGCAGCAGGCCGTTGGTGTTCTCGCAGGTGCCGCGCTGCCAGGGGCTGTGCGGGGCGCAGAAGTACACCCGCACGCCGGTGGCGGCCGTCAAGTCGGCATGCCGGCTCATCTCCCTGCCCTGGTCGTCGGTCATGCTCTGGCGCAGCGGCGCCACCAGGGATGGCAGCTTGGTGGTGAAGGCTTGCAGCGCCGATACTGTTGTGGAATCGGGCATCTTGGCCGGCAAGACGGCGCGGCTCATGCGCTCGACCAGCACGCGGTCGGCTTCCATCCCCGGGTCAATATTGGATCGGCAGGGTGGGTCAATATTGGATCGGCGCCCACACCATGTGGCGACGTTCGGCAGGTTCCGTCTGGTCCAAATTTGGTCCACTAAGTATCGAAATCTGGTGAGACTTGGCGGAACTCGATAGAACCATTCGAAACAAAAAAGCCCTGACAAATCAGGACCTTGGCGGAAAGGGTGGGATTCGAACCCACGGTACGGAAGAACCGTACACCGGATTTCGAGTCCGGCGCATTCGACCACTCTGCCACCTTTCCAGGGTACTTGCCTTCAAGCAAGCGGTTCGCTCACTAGCGCCGGGAACTGCTTGGCGCGGAGCAAAACGTGAAAGTTTAGCAGGCCGGCTCAGGCTGCTTGTGGAAAGATCGCGGTCTGCCCGCCAACGTAGGCTTGCAGTGCCCTGGGAATGTCGATGCCGCCGTCCGCGCGCTGGTAGTTTTCGATCACGGCCACCAGCGTGCGGCCGACCGCCAGGCCGGAGCCGTTGAGGGTGTGCACCCATTCGGTCTTGCCCTGGGCGTTGCGGGTGCGGGCCTGCATGCGGCGGGCCTGGAAGGCGTCCATGTTCGAACAGCTGGAAATTTCGCGGTAGGCGTTCTGGCCCGGCAGCCAGACTTCGAGGTCGTAGGTCTGCGCCGAACCGAAACCCATGTCGCCCGTACACAGCAACATGGTGCGGTAAGGCAGATCAAGCGCCTGCAGCACGGCCTCGGCATGGGCGGTGAGTTGCTCCAGGGCCTGGGCCGATTGCTCGGGCGCGGTGATCCACACCAGCTCGACCTTGTCGAACTGGTGCTGGCGGATCATGCCGCGCACGTCGCGCCCGTAGGAGCCGGCCTCGGAGCGAAAGCAGGGAGTGTGGGCGACATAGCGCAGCGGCAATTGCTCGGGCGGCGCGATGGTGTCGCGCACGAAGCTGGTCAGCGGCACCTCGGCGGTCGGGATCAGGTAGGCGTTGCCGAGTTCGCCGCGCGGCACGGCGAAAAGGTCGGCCTCGAACTTGGGCAGCTGCCCGGTGCCGCGCAGGGTTTCGGCGCTGACGACATAAGGCACATACGCCTCGGTATAGCCATGCTGCTGGGTGTGCATGTCCAGCATGAACTGGGCCAGGGCGCGATGCAGCCGGGCGAGCGGACCGCGCAGCACGGTGAAACGGGCGCCCGAGAGCTTGGCGCCCGTTTCGAAATCCAGCCCCAGCGCGGCGCCGACGTCCACGTGGTCGCGCACGGCGAAGTCGAAAGCGCGGGGCTGACCCCAGCGGCGCACTTCGACGTTGCCGGTTTCATCGGCGCCCACCGGAACTTGCGGATAGGGCAGATTGGGTACGCCCATGAGCAGGTCGTGCAACTCGGCCTGGATGGCTTCGAGCCGCGCGGCGAAGGCATCGAGTTCGGACTTGATGGCTGCGACCTGCGCCATCACGTCGGCGGCATCTTCGCCCCTGGCCTTGCGCTGGCCGATGAGCTTGGAGTGCTGGTTGCGCTGCGCTTGCAGTTCCTCGGTGCGGGTCTGCAGGGTCTTGCGCTCGGCCTCCAGGGCGCTGAAGCGGTCGACGTCGAGAAAGGGCTGGGGATTCTTGCGCGCGGACAGGCGCGTGATGACGCCCTCGAGATCCTTGCGCAGCAGATTGATGTCAAGCATGAGCGGTCTTGTCGTGGCGAATGCGGTGGATGGTTCTCAACCTTGCGCGGCCGGCGGGGTCTGATCGGCCCTGGCGCCCAGGCCCTTGGGCAGCGGAAATTGCACCTGCTCGACGACGCCGTGCAATTCGCGCACGTTCGCGGCGCCAAGTTCGCGCAGTCTGGCGATGACCTGCTGCACCAGGCTTTCCGGCGCGGACGCCCCCGCGGTGACACCCACGCGGTGCGCCCCGCGCAGCCACTCGGCGCGCAGGTCGGCGGCCGTGTCGACCATATGAGCGGGCCGTCCGAGCCGGGCGGCCACCTCGCGCAAACGGTTGGAGTTGGAGCTGCTGGGGCTGCCGACGACGATAACCACGTCCACCTGCGGGGCCATGAACTTCACGGCGTCCTGCCGGTTCTGCGTGGCGTAGCAGATGTCCTGCTTCTTGGGCTCGCGCAAATGGGGATAGCGCGCACGCAGCGCAGCGACGATGGCCGCCGCGTCGTCCACTGACAGCGTGGTCTGGGTCACGTAGGCGACCTCGTCCGTGGCGGGAAACGGCAGCCGCGACACGTCTTCGGGCGCCTGGACCAGATGCACGTCCTCGGCCTGTCCCATCGTGCCCTCCACCTCGGGATGCCCGGCATGCCCGACCATGACGAGGTGCAGGCCCTCGCGATGCATCCTGGCCACTTCCACATGCACCTTCGTGACCAGCGGACAAGTGGCATCGAACACCTTGAGCCCGCGCGCTTCGGCCTCTTGCCGCACGGCCTGCGACACCCCATGCGCGGAGAACACCAGGATGGCGCCGGCGGGGACGTCCTCCAGAGTGTCGACGAACACGGCCCCTTTGGCGCGCAGGCCTTGCACCACGGTGGTGTTGTGCACGATCTCGTGACGCACGTAGATGGGCGCGCCGAACAACTGCAGCGCGCGCTCGACGATGTCGATGGCGCGGTCCACCCCGGCGCAGAAACCGCGCGGGCTGGCCAGCAGCACATCGAGGCCGGGTGCGGAAGCGTTGGAAGCTTGGGAGTTCATAGCACGCTCAGAATCTGCACTTCGAACACGACGGCCTTGCCCGCCAGGGGATGGTTGAAGTCCAGCTCGACCCAATCGCCCGCGGCCTGGCTGACCATGGCGGCCGCGGGCGCGCCGCCGCGGGCGGACAAGGCCGCGAGCTGCACAGTGTCCCCCGGCTGGAGCGACACATCGTGCGGCACGAGGGCTTCCAGCGCGGCGCGCGCCACGCGCTGCACCCTGGCCGGGTCCGTCGCGCCGAACGCCGCGCCGGGCGGCAGCTCGAAACGCGCCGAGGCGCCCTCCTCCAGGCCCAGCAGGCAGGCCTCCAGTTCGGGAGCGAGCTGGCCGGCCCCCAGCGTGAGGGTGGCCGGGCGATGGCCGTGGGTGTTGACCCAGTCGCGCCCGTCCTGCGCGGCCAGGCGGTAATGCAGGGTCAGCAAGGAATCGGGGCGCACGCAAGCCACAGTCTCTAAACTCCGGGGGCAAACAATCATTGTAGGTTTGAGCCCATGGCCACACGCATCGCCGATCTGCCGCCGGACGCCCGCCCGCGCGAGAAACTGCTGGCGCGCGGGCCGCAGGCCCTGGCCGACGCCGAGCTGATCGCCCTGTTGCTGCGCACCGGCGTGCGCGGCGCCAGCGCGCTGGACCTGGGCGCCGCCCTCATCGGCCGCTTCGGCGGACTGCACGGCCTGCTGCACGCTGAGGCCGGTGCGCTGCGCGCCATCAAGGGCCTGGGGGCCGCCAAGTACGCGGAACTGGCCGCCGTGCTGGAACTGGCCCGGCGCGCCCTGGCCGAGCAGATGCGCGAACGCGCCATGCTCGACAGCCCGCAGGCGGTGGGCGACTACCTCCGGCTGTGGCTGGGCGGGCGGGACATCGAGGTCTTCGCCGCGTTGTTCCTCGACACGCGGCACCAGCTCATCAGCGCGGTGGAACTGTCGCACGGCACGCTGGCGCAGACCAGCGTCTATCCGCGCGAGGTGGTCAAGCAGGCGCTGGCGCTGAACGCCTCGGCCATCGTCGTCGCGCACAACCACCCGTCGGGCGTGACCGAGCCGTCGGCCGCCGACCGCGTACTCACCGAGCGCCTGAAGTCGGCACTCGGCCTGGTGGACGTGCGCATGCTCGACCACTTCGTCGTCACGCGCAACCAGGTGTTCTCCTTCGCCCAGGCCGGGCTGTTGTGAAACGGCGCGGGTGAACCATGGCCACGCCACGCCGCCCTCGCAGCCTGCCGGCTTGCGCACGCCGCGGGCAGGCACCCGCCCCCGCGGCACAACCGAGCGCCGAGGAAGTCGCCTTGTTCCGCGAGGCGGTGGCGGGCGCCCAGCCCATCGCGCCCAGCGGCCGGGTCGCCCTGGCGGCACCGGCGCCCTTGCCCCTACCCTTGCAGCACCTGCGCGACGAGCAGGCTGCGCTCGCCGAGTCGCTGTCTGACGACGTGGACGTGGACAGCCTGCTGGAAACCGATGCACTGCTTTCATTCCGCCGCCCCGGCATCGGCCCGGACGTGGTCCGCAGGCTGCGCCGTGGGCACTGGGTGATCCAGGCCGAACTGGACTTGCACGGCATGCGGCGCGACGAGGCGCGCGAAAGCCTGGCCACGTTCGTGCGCGAGGCGCAGCAAAGCGGCCTGCGCTGCGTGCGCATCATCCACGGCAAGGGCCTGAGTTCGCCGGGACGCGAACCGGTGCTCAAACACAAGGCCCGCGCCTGGCTGGTGCAGAAGAACGAGGTGCTGGCGTTCTGCCAGGCCAAGCCCGCGGACGGCGGCGCGGGCGCCCTCGTGGTGCTGCTGCGCGCCCCATCCGCGCCGGGCGGCCGCCACCGCTGAACGAGGACGCGGCAGCGCGCCCGCTCAGTTCCCGGGCGCCGGCAGCGGCGAAGGCGCCTGCTCTTCGGGCTGGTTGCGCATCCAGTCGGCGGTGCCGGCGAACGCGGTGCGCAGGCGCATCTGCAAGTCCTCGGGCAATTCGAGTTCGCGCATGGCCTGATGCATGCAGGCCAGCCACTGGTCGCGCTCCTTCACGCCGATGCTGTAGGGGAAGTGGCGCATGCGCAGGCGCGGGTGGCCGAAGCGCTGCGCGTACAGCCCCGGTCCGCCCAGCCATCCGCTCAGAAACCAGTACAGCTTGTCGCGGCTGCCATCTAGGGGGGTGGGATGCATGGCGCGCAGATCGGCATAGGCTGGCTCGAGGTCCATCAGGTCGTAGAAGCGGTCGACCAGGGCGCGCACGCCCGCGTCGCCTCCAAGCGTTTCGTAGGGTGCCGCCGGCAGGGTGGGTTGGGCGCTCATCGCGGAATGGGCTGAAGTTTTGGCATCCCCGTATTGTCGCCGCCCGGGGCGCGGGGCTCCTGCCCGGAACCGGGATGCCGGCGTTTGCGGCGGACATTCAGGCCAGGGCCCGCAAGGTGCGCAGAGGCGGCGCGCGCACCACCTGGCGCAGGGTCATCCATCCCACGGCCAGGGCCAGCACGGCACCCGCCGCGGGGCCCACGGCGAACCAGGCGGGCGAAGGCGTCCAGGCGAAATCGAATACCCGGCGGGCCAGGACCCAGGCCACGGCCGCCGCCGCCCCCGTGCCCAGCAAGCCGGCAAACGCGCCGCCGAGCGCGAGTTCGGCCGCCATCACCCTGCGCAGCAGGCTGCTGGAGGCGCCCAGCACGCGCCACATGGCCGTTTCGTGCTCGCGCTCACGGCGGCTGATGAGCAGACTGGCGACGACCACGGACAAGCCCGCGGCCAGCGCGAAGACAAACAGGAACTGCACCGCCGTGCTCACCTGGTCGAGCATGTGCCGCACCTGTTCGAGGAAGTAGCCGAGATCGACGATGGTGATGTCCGGAAAGGCATGCGCGAGCCGGTTGTCGAGTCGGCCCGCCTGCGCGGGTTCGAAAAACGCGGTGATGAAGGTGGCCGGCTGCTGCGCGATCAGTGGGCGCGGCATGAGCACGAAGAAATTCACCCGCATCGAACCCCAGTCGATCTTGCGCAAACTGGTGATCGGTGCCGTCACCGTGCTGCCCGCGATCTCGAAGCTGAGGGTGTCGCCCATGCTCAGTCCCAGGGTCTCGGCAAGGCCGCTGTCGACCGACAAGCCACGTGCCTCGGGCCCGGCCGTGGCCGCCCAGGAACCCGCGACGATGCGGTTGTGCGCCGGCAGCGTGTCGCTGCTCGACAGATTGAATTCGCGGTCGATGAGGGAGCGCGCACGCTGACCCTTGTAGTCGCGTCCGAACACGGGTTTGCCATTGACCGCCACGAGCCGCCCCCGCACCATGGGATACCAGTCATAGCGGCGGATCCCCGATGCCTTCAACGCAGCCTGGAAGTCCCGCGCCTGCTGGGGCTGGATGTTGATGACGAAGCGGTTAGGCGCATCCGGCGGCAGGGTGTCCTGCCAACCGGTGAGCAGTCCTGTGCGCAGCATGGCCACCAGCATCAGCGCCAGCATGGACAAGCCCAGCGCGCTGATCTGGGCCACGGCCTGACCGCTGCGTCCGCCCAGTTGCCGCGCAGCCAGAGCCAGCACGCCACGGCGCTGGGCGCCGACGCGGCGGGCTCCCCGCACCAGGGCGTAAGCCAGCAATGCGAACCCCAGCGCCGAGGCCACGAAACCGCCTAGCGCGATGAGCGCCAGGCGCCTGTCCTGCGCCAGCAGCAACAGCACCCCGATGAAGAGCATCACACCGACGGCACCGAGCAACCAAGGCCCCGGGCTGACCTTTTGCGCCTCGCGGCGCAAGACGCGCAAGGGCGGTACGCGGGCCAGTTGCAACACGGGCGGCAACGCGAAGGCCAGCAACAGCGCCAGGGCCGCCAGCCATGCGATCAGCGCGGGCTGCCAGCTCGGCGGCGGCAATGCGCGCACGTTGACCACCCCTGCGAGCAGATGCAGCAGGATGGCCTGCCCCGACAGCCCCAGCGCGGAACCGATGACGCTCGCCAGCAGCGCCAGCAGCAGCAATTCGGCGATGATCAGGCGCAGCACGGCGCCTTGCGACATGCCCAAAGCCTTCAGCAGCGCCGTGGCGTCGAGCCTGCGGCGGGAAAAGTCGCGCGCAGCAATCGCCACCGCCACGGCGGCGATGAGCGCCGTGAGCATGGACACGAGTTGCAGGAAACCCGAACCGCGCTGCAGGTTCTGGCCAAGCTCGGGTCCGCCGTCTGCCACGGTCAGCACCCGCACGCCGCGCAGGCTATGGGCGCGAATGCGCGCGCGCGCCCAATCGGCGAACCGCGCGGCGGCTGAGGGCTCACCCGCGGTGGCCAGGCGGTAGGTGACGCGGCTGGCGGGCTGGATCAGCCCGGTGGACGGCAGATCGGCCGCGTTCATCATGATCCGCGGCGCGAAGTTGATGAACCCGGCCCCGCGATCCGGTTCGCGTGCGATGACCCCGGCAATGCGGAAACTGCGTGTGCCCAGGGTGATGGGTCCCTGCGGCGGCGCGTCGAGCTGTGCTGCCACGCTGGGGTCGACCCAGACCGTGCCGGGTCGGGGCGGACCGTGCATCGCGGCTTCGCCGCCGCCTGCAGGAGGCCGCAGCATCAGGCTGCCGAGCAGCGGGTAGCCGGGCTCCACGGCCTTCACCGCCACCAGATGCGTGCGCCCCTGCGCCCCGGGCCCAACCGCCATGCTGGCGAACACGGCGGTCTGCGTGGTTTGCAAGCCATCGTCATGCGCCTGCCGCAAAAAAACCGAGGGCAACAGGTGGTCGCTCTGCACCACGGCCTGCCCACCGATGAGCTGGGCGGCATCACGCTTGAGCCCGGCGTCGAGCCGCTGCGCGAGGAATCCCACAGTGGACAGCGCCGCGGTGGCCAGCACCAGCGCCAGCCACATCAACCGCAGCTCGGCGGCGCGCAAGTCGCGCCCGATCAGGCTCCAGGTGCGCATGGGTCTGGCTCAGCCGGCGCGCAGGAACTGCACGCCGAAACGCGCGGCATCGTCGCTCCAGCGCGCCGTCTCCTGCCACCCGGCCTGCCGCGCCATGGCGGCGAAGCCGTCGGGCGTGTATTTGTAGGAATTCTCGGTATGGATGGTTTCGCCGGCAGCAAAACGCAGCGCCTGGCCGTCCACGCGCACAATCTGCGCCTTGCGGCTTTGCAGGTGCATCTCGATGCGCCCGCGCGCCTCGTCGTAGCGGGCCACGTGGGCGAAGGATGCCGGATCGAAGTCGGCCCCGAATTCGCGGTTCACACGCGCCAGAAGATTGCGGTTGAAAGCGGCCGTCACGCCCTGGGCGTCGTCGTAGGCCGCTTGCAACACGGCGGGATCCTTGCGCAGGTCCACGCCGATGAGCAAGCCCGCGTCCGGCCCCCCCAGCAAGCGCCACCGCGCAAGCAAA
This sequence comes from Pseudomonadota bacterium, assembly GCA_021783435.1. The sequence continues at coordinate 17,482 of JAJXUC010000057.1, forward strand.
GCCTGGGCCTGTTGCGGATCGAAATTGCCGATGGTCGACCCCGGGAAAAAGAACACCACGCGCCGCGCGGTCCCCAGCCCCTCGGGCAAGGCGAAGGCGCGCGTGAAATCGGCCTGCAAGGGGCTGATCACCAGCTTCGGGCAGCGACTGCTGACGGCCTGCATCGAGGCCTGCAGCGCGGTGGCCGAAATCTCGATCGGCACATAGGCACGCGGTGCATGCATGCGCGACAGCAGTAGGCAGGTTTTGAGGCCAGCGCCGCAACCGGGTTCGACGAGCACGGCGTCGGCACCGATGCAGTCGGCCATCTCGTCGGCATGCGCGCGCAGGATGGCCAGCTCGGTGCGCGTCGGGTAGTACTCGGGCAGCTCGCAGATCTGCTCGAACAGTGCCGACCCCCGCGCGTCGTAGAGATAGGCGCTCGGCAGATGCTTGGGGTTGGCAAACAGTCCGTCGAGCACGGCCTGGCGCAAGGCCGGCGACGCGGTGTCGGCCGCGGCGGGGCGCTGCCGGCTCACAGGGCTTTGCTGTTTCATGGGGTGTCCTTCGCCAGGCGCAGGCCCATGAACTGCCAGCGCTGATGGGGGTAGAAGAAATTGCGGTAGGTGGCCCGCGCATGGCCTGGCGGCGTGGCGCAGGAACCGCCGCGCAACACCATCTGGCCCGACATGAACTTGCCGTTGTACTCGCCCAGGGCGCCGGGCTGCGCGCGGTAGCCGGGGTACGGGAGGTAACTGCTTCCGGTCCATTCCCACACGTCGCCGAAGCATTGCGACGCATCCGCAGCTGCGGCAACCGGACGGAACCAGCCGGCTTCCAGCATGTTGCCGGCGAGCGGTTGCGCGGCGGCAAAAGTCTCCCACTCGGCCTCGGTCGGCAGGCGCGCGCCGGCCCAGCGGGCGAAGGCGTCGGCCTCGTAGTGGCTGATGTGGCACACGGGAGCGGCAGGGTCGAGTTCTAGTTCGCCGCCCAGGGTGAAGGCGCTGGCGCCGTCCTCGCTCCAGTACAGCGGCGCGCACCAGCCCTCGCGCTGCGCCGTGGCCCAGCCGTCGGACAGCCACAGCAAGGGATTGCGGTAGCCGCCGTCGCGCACGAACGCGGCGTACTCGGCGTTGCTCACCAGCCGGTTCGCGATGGCGTGCGGCGCCAGCCACATCGTGTGGCGCGGCGCCTCGTTGTCGAAATGAAAACCCGTACCGGAATGGCCGATGGCATGCGCGCCCTCCGGACCCTCGATGAAGCGCAGAGCCGGCGTCGCGCGCTTTTGTGGCGCCGGCAGCTTCCGCCACGCCGGCTTGAGCGGGTTGTGCGACAGCAAATGCAGCATGTCGGTGAGTAGCAACTCCTGGTGCTGCTGCTCGTGGTGCAGGCCGAGTTCGAGCACGCGCGCGAGATCCTGGCCGGGCTCCCCGCACTCCAGCAGGCGCTGGAGATGGGCATCGACGTGGGCACGGTAGCGCATGACCTCAGCCACCGTGGGCCGGGTGACCAGGCCGCGCTGCGGCCGTGCAAACCGCGGTCCAGCGCTGACGTAGTACGAGTTGAACAGTTCGGCAAAACCGGCGTTGAACTCGCGGTAATCGGCGACAAAGGGCTTGAGCGCGAACTGCTCGAAAAACCAGGTGGTGTGGGCCAGGTGCCATTTCGCCGGACTGGCGTCGGGCATGCTCTGCGGCGTCATGTCCTCGGGCGCGAGGCTGGCGCAAAGTTCCGGCGTCAGCGCGCGCGCGGCGAACAGGCGCGGGGCCAGATCGTTCGCTGGCTGGAGCCGGGCCCCGGTGACGTCGAGAGACGGGACGGCATGCGTCATGGCGTCGAGCATGAACCCAGCCTAAACGCCGAACATGACACTGTCAAAGCACAGCGTCATTCAACCCCAGGCCGCGCTGGGCGAAGCGCGGAACCGTCGCGCCACGGCATGCCGTGGAAGGCGCCGGCGTTCAAGCCGCCATATCGGTCTGGAACACACGCCCGGCATGCTCGCGCAGGGCGTGGAACGACACCTCGGGCCAGCGTTCCTGCAACACGCGCAGCTCGGCGGCGTGCGTGAGCAGGATGGTGGGCGCATCGACCACGTCGTAGGCGATGCGGTGGGCGTTTTCCTCAATGAAGCGCTTGAGCTGGCGTTCGTCGTCGCTGTGGATCCAGCGCGCCACGCGGTAGGGCGTGGGCGCCAGGCGCGCGGCGACGTTGTATTCGCCGCTCAGGCGGTGCAGCACCACGTCGAACTGCAGGCTGCCGACCGCGCCCAGCAGCAGGCTGCCGCTGAAGTGCGGGCGGAACACCTGGATGGCGCCCTCCTCGCCCAATTGCATGAGTCCGGTGCGCAACTGCTTGCTGCGCAGCGGGTCGGCGATCTCCACCGCCTGGAACAGCTCGGGGGCAAAGAACGGCAGGCCGGTGAACTGCAGGGTCTCGCCTTCGGTGAGCGTGTCGCCCAGGCGCAGCGTGCCGTGATTGGGGATGCCGATGATGTCGCCCGCCCAGGCCTCTTCCAGCAGCTCGCGGCGCTGCGACATGAAGGCCACCACGGTGTTCGGGCGGATGTCCTTGCCGGTGCGGCCGACCTTGAGGCGCATGCCGCGCTCGAAGCGCCCGGAGCACACGCGCACGAAAGCGATGCGGTCGCGATGCGCGGGGTCCATATTGGCCTGGATCTTGAACACCATGCCGGTGAACTTGGGCTCGGAGGGTTGCACCACGCGCTGCACGGCCGGGCGCGGGCCGGGCGACGGTGCCTGCTCCACCAGCGCGTCGAGCACCTCGCGCACGCCGAAGTTGTTGATCGCCGAGCCGAAGAACAGCGGCGACTGCCGGCCGGCGAGAAAGGCCGTGCGGTCGAATTCCGCCGTGGCCTCGGACAGAAGACCGATCTCCTCCCGCGCCTGCGCCAGCTCGGCGCCGAAGCGCGCGGCGAGTTGCGGGTTGTCGAGTCCTTCGATGGTTTCGTCGCCGCCGCCGTCGAGCCTGTCCTCGCCTGGGCGGAACACGCGCATGCGCTGCTCGCGCAGGTCGAGCACGCCGTGGAAATTCTTGCCCATGCCCACCGGCCAGGTAAAGGGAATGGCGTCCATGCCCAGGTGGCGCTCGATCTCGTCCATCAGGTCCAGCGGAGTGCGCACCTCGCGGTCCATCTTGTTGACGAAAGTGATGATGGGCGTGTTGCGCGCGCGGCAGACCTCCAGCAGGCGCAGGGTCTGGGCCTCCACGCCGTTGGCGGCGTCGATCACCATCAGCGCCGCGTCCACCGCGGTGAGCACGCGGTAGGTGTCCTCGGAGAAGTCCTGGTGGCCGGGGGTGTCGAGCAGGTTGATGACGCAGTCGCGCCACTCCATCTGCATCACCGAGGACGCGACCGAGATGCCGCGCTGCTTCTCGATCTCCATCCAGTC
>JAJXUC010000058.1 GCA_021783435.1 Pseudomonadota bacterium
GCTCTCGGGCACGTAAGGCTTGCCGGCGCGGTAGGGCAAGAGGTCGCGCACGGTTTCCCATGCGGGACTGGTGCCGTGGTCAAGCGCGGGCCTGGCGCGCACGCGCACATGGCTCAGGGCGCGGACGGTGAGGGTCTCGTGGGTGGCGTAGAACGCGAAAAACCGCTGTTTGTTGCCATACACGTCCGTGCGGGCGCCGAGGTGCGCGGGGGTGGGCTCGATCGTGCACGCGTGTTCCACGCAGTGTTGCGCAGGTTCGTCGCGCGGATGCAGATGCGCCAGATGATTGGCCAATTCGACCGGGGCGCTGTAGGTGTAGGCGGTGACGTGCTCGACGCGGTAGAGCAGCCCTTCCGTGTCGGGGGGAGGCGGGGGTGCGGATGTGGGCCGGGTCATGTCCATCTCAGTGGGGTGATCTCTCAATACCCGCCGAGACTGCGATCGGCGCCGCTGACGTGGGCGAAATAGCGGCGTCCGATTTCGTCGGAGAGCTGCCACGCGGACGTCTTGACCTTGCCGAGGGTGTGCTCCAGCCAGGAGTAGTGGCCGTCGGCGTCTTGGGCGCAAAGTTCGGTCAGCAGCCAGGCGTCGGGGTCCGGCGCCAGCGCCAGCAGCACCTCGCATTCGGCGTCGCCACCGGGCAGGCGCGCCAGGCGTGCGCGCAGCGTCTGCGCCACCCAACCCAGCGCCCGTGGGTTCTCACGATCCAGCACAAGAAGGTCCAACAGGGGCGGTATCTCCAGGCGTTTCTGGTACAGCGCGCGGTAGGTAATGATGCTGTTGAACAGGCGCAGCAGCAGGTTGAAACCGCTGTCGGTGTGTATTGCGCTGGTGTCGAAGGCGGTGGTCAGTGCGTCGCCGAGCAGGGACAGGCGCTCGATGTGGCGGCCGATGCTGAGCAGGCGCCAGCCGTCGTCACGCGTCATGCGGTCGGTCTGCGCGCCGGTGATGGCGCAGAGAATCTCGCTCAGCCGGTCCAGCCCCTGCAAGGCCATGCTGGGTTGCCAGTCCTCGCGATGCGTGGAGTCGCTTGCCGGGAGGATCTCGTGCGCGGTGGCGTCGTCGATCCATTTGCGATGCTCGGAGCCGAGGCGTTCGCGCACCTGCGCCGCGGCATGGCCCAGCGCCTGCAGATTCTGCACGATGCCCCCGGCATGCCGTCCCGGGCCCAGACCACGGATGAGCGCGCGCTCGAACACCTGCGAGTGCGCGCTCAGCGCAGGTGTTTCGGTTTCCACCAGGCCGCTGCGACGACACCATTGATCGAGCGCCTCGCAAACCTCGGGGCCAAGATCGTCATCGCCCGACAGCGCTTCCAGCGTGAGCCGCGTCAGCAGGATGCTGTGCTCGGCGCGTTCGGTGTAACGCCCGATCCAGAACAGGTTTTCCGCCGCGCGGCTTGTCACCACCCGGTGGTGCTGCTTGAGATCCTGAGGTTGGATGGGAGCGGGCAGCATGGTGGTGTGATCCACGGCCTCGCCGGTGATGACCCAGGCGTCCTGGCTGCTGCCGCCGCGTTGCATGGAGACGATGTTGCTGCCCGGCGGTGCGGTGCGCACGAGGCCGCCCGGTAGCACGCGCCAGCCGCCGCGTCCGTCGGATAGGGCATAGACCCGCAGCATGGCCGCGCGTGCGCCCATGCGGCCGTCGTTCCAGACCGGCACTTGCGGCAGCGGGAGATATTGCTGCAGCGCCACCTCCGCCGGCTGGCTCTGCACGCGCTTGCGCCAGGCCGGAAGCTGGCCGTAGTCGAGATTGGCAACCACGGCGGCATCGAAGCCGCAGCCGGTGTGCACCGGCTTGACCACCCAGGCGCGCAGGTCGTCCAGCGGACCATCGCACACCCCCGGTTCGCCACACCACCAGCTTGGCAGCGAGGGCAGCAGCAAGGGCTGGTCGAGCAGGCTTTCGCACAGCCGCGGCATGAAGCCGCACAAGGCGGGTGATTCGAGAAAGCCCGCACCGAGGGCATTGGCCAGCAGCACGTTGCCGGCGCGCACCGCCTGCAGCAAGCCGGGGATGCCGAGCATGGAATCGGGGCGCAGTTCCAGCGGGTCGCAGAAGCTGTCGTCCAGACGGCGCAGTACGGTATGCACGGGTTCCAGGCCGTGCAAGGTCTTGAGGAACAGGCGGTCTTCGCGCACCGTGAGGTCATTGCCTTCGGCCAGGGTGATGCCGAGGTAGCGCGCCAGGTAGGCCTGCTCGAAATAGGTTTCGCTGTAGGGGCCGGGGGTGAGCAGCACGATGCGCCCGTGCGGCCCGCCGGGAGACAGGCCCTGCAGCGTGTCCATCAGCAGCCGGTAGCTGGCCGCTAGGCGCTGCGCCTTCAGTGCCGAGAAGGCCTCGGGGAACAGCCGCGACACCAGGATGCGGTTCTCCAGCAGATAGCCCAGGCCGGAGGGCGCCTGCACGCGCTGGTTGACCAGGCGCCATTGGCCGTCAGGCCCGCACGCCAGGTCGTAAGCGGCGATGTGCAACCAGACTCCGCCAGGAGGCCGGTGGCCGTGCATGGCGCGCAGATAGCCGGGGTGGCCCTGCACCAGCGCGGGGGGCAGCAAACCTTCGCGCAGGGTGCGTTGCGGGCCGTCGTAGATGTCGGCCATGATGGCATTGAGCAGGACCGTGCGCTGCGCTACGCCGCTGGCGATCTGCGCCCAGGCGGGAGCGTCGACGATCAGCGGAAACAGGTCGACCGACCAGGCGCGGGTCGGATGCTCAGGGTCGGCGTAGACGTTGTAGGTGACGCCGTCGTCGTGGATCTGCTGGCGCAACAGCGCCTCGCGCGACGCCAGGCCGTCGAAACCCTCGGGTCCGAGCAGGCGGAAGAACTGGGCCCAGTGCGGCGCCAGCGGTGTGCCGAGGCCGCCTTCGGACACGCGGTCGCGCAGCGCGTCCCAATGGCCGGGAAGAACCGGTGCGGCCAGATCGGCGGCAAGGTCAACCAGCGCATCGGCGGATTCGGAATGGAAGAGGCTAGCCATGCTGGATTGTTACATTGCCTGACCAGGCGCTCGCCGCGCCTGAATCAGGCGCCATGCTGGCGCAGATCCAGGGTGAAGGGAAACTCCAGGCTGGGCTGCGTGTGGGTGGCCAGCATGCGCCCGGGCGTATGGCCCATCTGGAAGAATCGGGCCAGCCGCCGGCTTTCGGCCTCGTAAGCGTTGATGGGGAAGGTCTCGTGGCTGAGCCCGCCGGGGTGGGCCACGTGGTATTGGCAACCGCCGAGCGAACGCGCCATCCAAGTGTCGACGATGTCGAAGGTCAGCGGCGCATGCACACCAATGGTGGGATGTAGCGCCGAGGCTGGGTGCCAGGCGCGGTAGCGCACGCCGCAGACATATTCCCCGCTGCGTCCGGTGGGCTGCATGGGCATGGCCTGACCGTTGACGGTGAGCGCGTGGCGGCTGTCGGACAGCCCGTTGACCTTCACCTCGAGCCGCTCCAGCGAAGAATCGACGTAGCGCACGGTGGTGCCGGCGGCGCCTTCCTCGCCCATCACATGCCAGGGCTCCAGCGCCATGCGGATCTCCAGCCGCATGCCGCGCACGGCGTACTCGCCCAGCAGGGGGAAGCGGAAGGCGTGGTGCGGCGCGAACCACTGCGGATCGAAGTCGAATCCGGCGTCTCGCAGTTCGGTCAGCACGTCGTCGAAATCCATCGCGATGAAGGTGGGGAGCAGGAAGCGGTCATGCAGCGCGGTGCCCCAGCGTTGCAGCGTCGCGGTGTAAGACTGTTCCCAGAAGCGTGCGATCAGTGCGCGCAGAAGCAGTTGCTGCACCACGCTCATGCGTGCGTGCGGCGGCATTTCGAAGGCGCGCAGCTCCAGCAGGCCGAGGCGGCCGGTGACGGAGTCGGGGTTGTAGAGCTTGTCGATGCAGAACTCGGCACGGTGCGTGTTGCCGGTCACGTCGATGAGGATGTTGCGCAGGGTTCGGTCGACAAGCCACGGCGGCAGCCATGCGTTCCCGGCCTCGCCGCCGAGGTTGCGGCGCAATTCGGCCAGGGCAATTTCTAGTTCGTACACCTGATCGTCGCGCGCCTCATCCACCCGTGGCGCCTGGCTGGTGGGGCCGATGAACAGGCCGCTGAACAGATAGGACAGCGAGGGATGGTTGTGCCAGTAGGCCACTAGGCTGGCCAGCAAGTCGGGGCGGCGCAGGAAAGGGCTGTCGGCGGGCGTGGCGCCGCCCAGCACGATGTGGTTGCCGCCGCCGGTGCCGGTGTGGCGGCCATCGAGCATGAATTTCTCGGTCCCGAGGCGGGTTTCGAACGCCGCCTGATAGAGGAACTCGGTGTGATCCACCAACTCAGCCCAGTCGTGTGCCGGATGGATGTTGACTTCGATGACCCCGGGGTCGGGCGTGACCTGTAGCAGGTTCAGGCGCGGGTCGCGCGGCGGCGGATAACCTTCCAGCACCAGTTGCACCCGCAGGCGCTGCGCGGTGGACTCGACGGCGGCGAGCAGCTCCAGGTAATCCTCCACATGCGCCAGGGGCGGCATGAACACGTAGAGCCTGCCTTCACGGGCCTCTACGCACACGGCGGTGCGCACCACCCAGGATGCCGACTCGAAGCGGGCGGGAGATCGCTCACGATCGACCGTGGCCCTTGTGCTTCCTGACGCAGCTGCGTCATGTGTTGGTGCGCCCAGCCTCTGCCCTTGCACTGCAACGGTGCCGCCTTCGGCATAGCCGCCCCCAATGCGGTGCGCATCCCAGCCGCTGCCCGGACCGTACTGCGCACGGATGCGCGCCGCAGCGGATAGCGGCTGGCGCGGTGCGAAGGGGTCCTGCGGCCACTCGGCCAGGCGGTCGCTTTCGACAGCCCAGGGCAGGGAGTCCAGCGGCAGGCGCCAGCCCATCGCCGAATCGCCCGGAATCAGGTCCATGCGTTCGTCGCGGAAAAACCAGGGCCCGGAGACCCAGCGCGGTCCGGCCAGGCTCGGAGCGCCGGGTTCGGGGTGCAGCGGAAGGGCATAGCCGACGGCGGTTTTCAGGCCTTGGTCGAACACGCGGCGCAGCCGGGCGCGTTCGAGTTCGTCGTCCACGCGCGAATCGAAAGGATCGACGTTCAGCGGCAGGCGGCGCTCGCGCCACAGGTAGTACCAGGTGTCCTCGAAACCGGCTTGCACGTGCGCGGGATTCACGCCCAGTGCGTCGACCAGGGCGAGCATGAAGGTGTGGGCGTCCTCGCGGGTGGCGCTGCCTGGCACGCGTTCGTCGGCGAACAGCGCCGGGTTGTGCCAGCATGGCTGGCCGTCACGCCGCCAATAGGCGGACAAGGCCCAGCGCGGCAGCTGTTCGCCCGGGTACCACTTGCCTTGGCCGAAGTGCAGGAAACCTCCGGGGCCGTAGCGCTTGGCGAGGCGCTGCACCAGTTCGCCGGCGTATCCGCGCTTGGTGGGGCCGATCGCATCGGTGTTCCATTCGGGGGCGTCACGGTCCGTCACGGCGACGAAGGTCGGTTCGCCGCCCTGGGTGAGGCGCACATCGCCCGCTTCCAGATGTTGATCGACCTGAGCGCCAAGCAACAACACGGCCTGCCACTGGTCGTCGGTGTAGGGCTTGGTCACGCGCGGCGATTCGTCGATGCGGGTGACCCCCATGTGGTGGCTGAAGTCCACCTCGCATTCGCCCACCAACCCTTCCACAGGCGCGGCGCTGGACGGGTGTGGCGTGCAGGCCAGCGGGATGTGGCCTTCGCCGGCGAGCAGCCCGGAGGTGGGGTCGAGCCCGATCCAGCCGGCGCCCGGGAGATAGACCTCGCACCATGCGTGCAGGTCGGTGAAGTCGTGCTCGGCGCCGCTGGGGCCGTCGAGCGCTTTCACGTCGGGCGTGAGCTGGATCAAATAGCCCGAGACGAAGCGTGCGGCCAGGCCCAGGTGGCGCAGCACCTGCACCATCAGCCAGCCGGTGTCGCGGCAGGATCCCGAGCACAGTTCCAGCGTCTGCTCCGGGGCCTGCACGCCGTGCTCCATGCGCACCAGGTAGGCGATCTCGTGCTGCAGGCGCTGATTGACGTCGACCAGGAAGTCGATGGTTCGCCGTGGCGTCAGATCGATGCTGTCGAGCAGTGCCGCCAACAGTGGCGTGCGGGCGACGGTTGCAAGGTAGGGCGTGAGTTCCCCGCGCAACTCGGCGCTGTAGGCGAAGGGGAACTTCTCGGCCGCGGGTTCGAGGAAGAAATCGAACGGGTTGAAGACCGACATCTCGGCCACCAGATCGACCGTAATTTGTAGCAGGGTCGCCTTTTCCGGAAATGTCAGTCGCGCCTGATAATTGGCGAAAGGGTCCTGCTGCCAATTGATGAAATGCCCAGTCGGATCGACGCGCTGACTGTAGGACAGGATAGGGGTACGGCAATGCGGCGCCGGACGCAGGCGCACCACGTGCGGCGAGAGGTTCACGGGCCTGTCGAAGCGGTAGGTGGTGGTGTGGCTGAGGGCGACGTGGATGGCCATGGAGCACCTGTGGATGGAATCGACGGGCGGTAGAAACGGGGCTGACGAGGGCGGTATCAGGCGGCGAGAAAGTCCTGGCTGATGCGTTCGCCGAGGTCGTTGATGCGCTCGAGAAAACGTGTGAGCCAGGCGTGCAGCCCGGTGGACATGATCTCGGTCGTCCGCCCGAACTGCAATTCGGCATTGAGCAGGCCGGCGAGGCGCAGGGTTTCGTGCGAACGCGGGTTGGCCACCGCATGCAGATGCGCCGTGGCCTCCGACATACACGCGGCGAGTGAGCGTGGCATGTCCGGGCGCAAGATGAGCAACTCGGCCACACGCTCGGGTGTGATGGCGTCGCGGTAGACCTTGCGATACACCTCGAAGCCCGACACCGAACGCAGCACGCTGGACCAGTAATAAAAATCGTATTCGTGCACGCGTCCGTTGCCGGAACCGTAGAAATCCGACTGCAGGGCGTGGAACTTCACGTCCAGCAGCCGCGCGGTGTTGTCAGCGCGTTCGAGAAAGGTGCCGATGCGCAGGAAGTGAAAAGCTTCGTCTTGCAGTAACGTACCCGAGGTGACGCCGCGGGAAAGATGTGAGCGATTTTTCACCCACTCGAAATATCCGCCGGGATCGCGCTCGAAGCGCCTGTCAATCAGGAAGCGTTGCGACTCCAGCCAGGTCTGGTTGATGGTTTCCCAGACCTCGGTGGTGATGGTGCCGCGCACGGCGCGGGCGTTCTCGCGCGCCGCGCGCAGGCAGTTCTGGATGGACGAGACGTTGCCCATGTCGCGTACCATGAAGTCGAGGACCTTGCCGGCCTCGATCTCGCCGTGCCGCGCGGAGTAGTCGGCAGTGAGTTCGGAAATGCCCAACAGGCCAGTCCAGCCGAGGTGTTCTGCCGCGCCCGGCTGGGGCAGCAACACGGATTGCTGCTGCACGTCGAGCATGCGCGCCGTGTTCTCGGCTCGCTCGGTGTAGCGGGCCATCCAGAACAGGTGGTCGGCAGTGCGGCTGAGCATCTAGCGCTCCAGGACCCAGGTGTCCTTGGTCCCCCCGCCCTGCGAGGAGTTGACCACCAGCGAGCCCTCGTCCAGCGCCACGCGGGTCAGCCCGCCCGGGACCAAGGACACGGACTTGCCTGAGAGCACGAAGGGCCGCAGGTCGATATGGCGCGGCGCGATGCCGGCTTCCACCAGAATGGGGCAGGTGGACAGCGCCAGCGTGGGCTGGGCGATATAGCGTTCAGGATGGGTTTCGATCTTCTCGGCGAAGTCGGCGATCTGCGCCTTGCTCGCAGCTGGCCCCACCAGCATGCCGTAGCCGCCGGCGCCGTGTACCTCCTTGACCACCAGCTCGGGCAGGTGGTCAAGCACGTAGCGCATGCTCTCGGGTTCGCGGCACACGTGGGTGGGTACGTTGCTGAGAAGGGGTTCTTGGCCGAGGTAGAACCGGATCATCTCCGGCACGTAGGGGTAGATGGATTTGTCGTCGGCCACGCCGGTGCCGATGGCGTTGGCCAGGTTGACGTTGCCGGCGCGGTAGGCCTGCATCAGTCCGGGACAGCCCAGCGTGGAGTCGGGGCGGAACGCCAGCGGGTCGAGAAAGTCGTCGTCGACGCGGCGGTAGATCACGTCCACGCGTTGTGGCCCCTGAGTGGTGCGCATGTAGACGAAATCGTTCTCCACGTACAAGTCTTGGCCTTCCACCAACTCCACACCCATCTGCTGGGCGAGGAAGGCATGCTCGAAGTAAGCCGAGTTGTACATGCCCGGGGTCAGCACGACCACGGTCGGCTCGTTCACCGCGGGCGGCGCTACTGCGCGCAATTTTTCCAGGAGCAAGTCGGGGTAGTGCGCCACGGGCGCCACCGGGTGTCGGGCGAACAGACTGGGGAACAGGCGCATCATCATGCGGCGGTTTTCCAGCATATAGCTCACGCCTGAGGGCACGCGCAGGTTGTCTTCCAGCACGTAGAACTCACCCTTGCCCTCGGCGTTCTCCGCGCGCACCACGTCAACGCCCGCGATATGCGCATACACCTGCTGCGGCAGTGTGACGCCCTGCATCTGCGGTCGGTACTGTGTGTTGTGCAGCACCTGGTCGGCCGGGATCGCGCCGGCGCGCAGGATGTCATGGTCGTGATAAATGTCGTGGAGGAAGCGGTTGAGCGCCGCGACGCGCTGCTTGAGCCCGGCCTCCAGGTGTCGCCATTCGTCGGACGGGATGATGCGCGGAATCATGTCGAACGGAATCAGCCGCTCGGTTCCGGCGTCGTCGCCGTGTACGGCGAAGGTAATGCCCACGCGCCGGAAGAGGATCTCGGCTTCCTCGCGCTTGGCTTGCATGGCCGAAGGCGGCTGTTGCGCCAGCCACTGCGCATAGCCGGCATAGTGGTCTCGCACGGCATGATCGGCCGTATGCATTTCGTCGTAGTGGCGCATGTCTCACGGTGGCCGGCAAAGGCGCCTGTCATGAACGGTTGATACTGGTGATGCAAGAAGCAGGCCAGTTTCAACCGTGCAGGCGTGACGGAGGATTCGCCCTTCGGGTTGGCGAGTCGATTGTGGCAGAGTGGTGCGAGCTGCGCAGCAATGCCATCGGCGCCAGACCGAACGAATCGCCGTTGCTAGACGCGCGGCCGGGCGTCAGAATTCTGTGGGATCGACGTCGATAGCCCAGCGCACGCGTGCCTTGGCCTGCAGCAAGGCGCCGCGCCACTGCGCCAGGAAGCCCTGCAGCGCAGCGCGGCCGGAACCTTCGACCAGGATGTGCTGGCGATGCATGCCGGCCAGGCGTGCCAGGCTGGCCGGCACCGGCGGATAGACCATCAGGCCGGCATCCCGGGCCGGCTGCGCGGCCAGCTCGGCGGCCTGGGCGAGAAAAGCGTCCAGCACCTCGGGTTTTTTGTGTTCCGCGCGCAGCAGGGCCTGGAAGGAAAACGGCGGCATGCCGGCGCGTCGGCGCTCGGTCAGTTCCTGCGCGGCAAAACCGGGGTAGTCGTGCGCCACCAGGGCGCGGTAGAGCATGTGTTCGGGGTAAGCGGTCTGCACCAGCATCGCGGGCGTCGTGCCACCCTCGGCGGCATCGGCCCGCCCCGCCCGTCCAGCGGCCTGCATGAGCTGGGCGAACAGGCGCTCGGGCGCGCGCAGGTCGTGCGTGAACAGGCCGGCGTCCGGGTTGAGCGCGGCGACCAGGGTCACGCGCTGGAAGTCGTGGCCCTTGGTGATCATCTGTGTGCCGACGAGGATGTCCACCTCGCCCGCGTGCATCTGCGCGAAGCCGCTTTGCGCCGCGCCCTTGCGCCGCGCGGTGTCGGCGTCGATGCGGGCGATGCGCGCTTGCGGGAACAGTTCGGCCAGCGCCTCTTCCGCGCGTTGCGTGCCGCGCCCCAGGGGCTGCAGGTCGAGGCTGCCGCATTCCGGACAGGCGCGTGGAATCGCGGCGCGGTGGCCGCAGTGATGGCAGCGCAGGCTGCGGTCGGTGCGGTGGTAGACCAAGTGGGCGTCGCAGTGCGGACAGTCCGACAGCCAGCCGCAGTCCGGGCAGCGGATCACCGGGGCGTAGCCGCGCCGGTTGAGGAACAGCAGGCTTTGCTCGCCCCGCGCCAGGCGCTGGGCGATGGCGTCGCGCAGCGCCTGGCCGATCAGCCCGCCGGCCCGCAGCAGGGGATCCTGCCCGGCGTGCAGCAGGCCCACTTCGGGCATGCTGCCGCTGGCGCGGTCGGGCAGTTCCAGCAAGCGGTAGCGCCCGCGCTGCGCGGCGCGCCAACTCTCCAGCGACGGCGTCGCCGATCCCAGCACCACCGCGATGCCGCGTTGCCGCGCGCGCCACACCGCGAGGTCGCGCGCCGAATAGCGCGCGCCTTCCTGCTGCTTGTAGGAGGCGTCGTGTTCCTCGTCCACCACGATGAGGGCCAGGTTTGGCAGCGAGGCCAGCGCCGCCAGGCGTGTGCCCAGCACGATGCGCGCCCGGCCGCTGTGCGCGGCGAACCAGTGGTCGAAACGCTCGGCCTCGGCCAGGCCGCTGTGCAGCACGGCGAGCATGTCGCCGGGCAAGCGCGCGGCGAAGCGCTGCACGAGCTGGGGCGTGAGGTTGATCTCCGGCGTGAGCACCAGCACCTGCGCCCGTGGATCGCGGGCCAGCGCATGCTGGGCCAGATGCAGATACACCTCGGTCTTGCCGCTGCCGGTGACGCCGAACAGCAGGAAGGGCGCGTAGCCCCGTGCCGCGCACACGGCTTCGACGGCGGCCCGTTGCGCGGCTTGCAGGGCGGGTGGGCGGACCGGGGCGCCAGGCTGCTCGCCGGCGTGGCAAGGCGCGGGCACCCGTTCGACCCAGCCCTGCGCTTCCCACGCGTCCAGCAGTGCCGCGGCCCTCGGGTGCAGTGCGCGCGCGGCCTGGAGCGGCAAGCGGGCGGCCGAGCCTTCATCCACGGCCGAGGCTGAATCAGCGTGCTGCGCAGACTGCAGCCCGAGTGCCTCCGCCAGGCGCCACAGGGCGGCGTGGCGGGGCGACAGGATCTGCGGCAACTGTTCCCGTCCGGCCGCTGTGAGGCGAAAGGCCGTGCCGGCCTGGCGTTGGCGCCAGCCCGCGACGCGTTTGGCGACTGCCGCGGCGCCGCGCTCGCGCAGCCAGGTCGGCAGCGCCGCGGCCATCAGTTCGCCCAACGGGCGCTGGTAGTAGCTGGCGGCGAAGCGCAGCAAGTCCAGCCAGTCGCTTCCAAGCGGCGGCAGGGCGTCGAATACGGCATCCAGCGGACGCAGAGCCGAAGCCGCGGTTGCCGAATCCCCTTGCGCCGCGCCCAGCACCACGCCGCAGACCGTTTGCCGCCCTAGGGGCGCGCGTACCAGGCTACCGGGCGGTAGGGGAACGGAACTCAGGTAATCCAGGGCGTCCCAGAGCGGGGCATCCACCGCGACGCGGAGCAGGGTCATGGTCGGCTTGAGGGCCGTGGGCTTTGGCCATCCTGAACAGGGTTTTCCATGACGAGCAGGCGAATCGTTGAAGGTTAAGTGAGCGTTGACTCGCTTGGCATGTGCGGATTTTTCGTTGTCATTCACATTTGCACAGATGTCAAGCCAGCTTGTGAATAACTTTGTGCATAGTTGGGCGCTGGCATCAACTCAAACCTGTGGATAATCATGTGGATAGGATTTCAGAATCCATTAGACTCCACTAATAATTCTTAAATATCAACAAGTTGAAGTTGGTATCTTCATGTTTCGTCTGTGATTTCCTTGCTGCGGTGCATGAGGTCGAAAAGTGTGCATAAGCGCGCACCGATCTTGACATCTACCCCCGATTTCGGATGTGGCGAGTCCGGACCGCGCACACCCCTGAGTCGCACATCGCACCGTGGTGGCACTTCAGCGGCGCAGACTGCGGCTGTGGCTGTGCACGGCTTCGACGAGCGCCGCGACATGCTCCGGAGGCGTGAATTGGGAAATGCCATGCCCCAGATTGAACACATGCCCGACGGCTTCGTCCGGAGCGATGGGGCCGAAACTGTCGAGCACGACGCGCGCTTGCTCGGCCACCTTTTGCGCGGGTGCGAACAGGATGCTGGGATCGAGATTGCCCTGGAGTGCGACACGGTGGCCGACCTGGGCGCGCGCCTGGCCGAGGTTCACGGTCCAGTCCACGCCCAGCGCGTCCGCCCCGCTGTGGCTCATGGCGTCGAGCCACGGTCCGCCGCCCTTGGTGAACAGGATCACCGGCACTTTGCGGCCTTCATGCTCGCGCTTGAGCTGGGCGATGACGCGCTGGCTGTACGCCAGGGAGAATTCCTGGAACGCGCCGTCGGCCAGCGCGCCGCCCCAGGAGTCGAACACCATGGCCGCTTGCGCGCCGGCATCGATCTGGGCGTTGAGATAGGCGGCCACGGCGTCGGCGTTGACCGCCAGAATGCGGTGCATCAGGTCCGGGCGCGAGTACAGCAGGGTCTTGGTGGCGCGCCAGTCGTCGCTGCCGCGGCCCTCCACCATATAGCAGGCCAGGGTCCAGGGGCTGCCGGAGAAGCCGATCAGCGGCACGCGCTGGGTGCCGCTTTGCACCAGGGCGCGGCGAATCTGCGCCACGGCGTCGAACACGTAGCGCAGCTGGTTCAGATCGGGCGCACGCAGGGCGAGGATGTCGGCCTCGGTGCGCAACGGGCGCTCGAAGCGGGGCCCTTCGCCAGCCTCGAAGCGCAGCTCCAGGCCCATGGCGTCGGGCACGGTGAGGATGTCCGAGAACAAAATGGCCGCGTCGAGCGGGAAGCGGTCCAGTGGCTGCAGCGTGACCTCGGTGGCGAAATCGGGGTTCTGCGCCAGTCCCAGGAAACTGCCGGCGCGCGCGCGGGTGGCGTTGTACTCCGGCAGGTAGCGCCCGGCTTGGCGCATCAGCCATAGGGGTGTGTAGTCGGTGGGCTGGCGCAGCAGGGCGCGTAGAAAAGTGTCGTTGGCGAGGGCGGTCATCCGGCTATTGTCGCAAACCGCCGCTGCCGCCCCGTCTGGGGGCAACGCGGGTGCAGAAATAGCGTGAACAGGCCCTAGGCGCGCAGGCGGTTGAGCGATTGCAGCTCGTACTGCACGCGCACACGCGAGTCGTTGACCTTGGCCAGCGTGTCCTCGATGCCCTTGACGGCGCGCCCGGCCGCGGGGGCGTACCAGTAGTGCGTGGTCACCGTGGCGTTGGGCGTGGTGTAGCGGCCCCGCAGGCGCAGAGTTTTGAAGGTGCCGGCGGGAACCTGCACGATGTCCTCGGCTTCCACCGTCACGTCCACCCCGATCTGCGCGTGCAGTTCCCATTCCGGCTGGCTTTGCGTGATGGTCTGCGCCCAGGCCTCGCCCGGGCTCATGGGGAAGCGGAACTGCGGAAAGGCCGGGGTGTAGGTGATGGCTTCGCCAGGCACCATCTCGCGCGAGAGCAGGTCGAACTGGTCGCTGTAGATGTTCTTCAGCCAGGGCGTGTCGGCGGCATCGCCGTTTTTGACTTCGATCTGGATCTGCCCCCCGTCGAGCATGGCCACCACGCGGCTGCGCATGAGCAGGCCGGCGTCCTTCGCGTCGCTGTCGTCCAGCGTGCGGGTGAGGAACAGCCATTCGTCGCCGAGGCGGATGTCGGGTCTGGGCAGCTTGCCGAAGGCGGGGGTCGGCGTGGTCGTGTTCATGGTTCGTGGCGCGCGTATGCAGGCGCAAGCATAGCTGCGGCGCGCGTATGCCGGTCCGATGGATTAACGCAACTGGGTTGCGATAAATCTTGCGCCGCGGGTACGATGCCGCTTGCGGGCTAAGCGGCCCGCCCCACGCGACCAACCCTCGATTGAACCCCCCATGCGCAAAAACATCGCGGTCGCAGCAGGCCTCTGGCTAACTGGCGCCCTGCTCGCCCTGGCCCAGGCGGCACCCATTGCGGTGGTGGCCGCCGAGAGCACC
This sequence comes from Pseudomonadota bacterium, assembly GCA_021783435.1. The sequence goes on from JAJXUC010000058.1 coordinate 13,864, forward strand.
TACGGCGTGATCGCCCAAGCGATCGGCGGGCCGTACGTGCGGGTCACCAGCATCATCCGCAACCCCAATGTCGATCCGCACCAGTTCGAGGCCTCACCGGCCACGGCGCGCACGGTGGCGCAGGCCGCCATCGTCGTGATGAACGGCCTGGGCTATGACGACTGGATGCGCAAGCTGCTCGCCGCCAACCCAGCGCCTGGGCGCGCGGTGGTCGTCGCTGCCGCGCTTGCGCCCGCGCTGGTGATGGCGGACCGGAATCCGCACGTGTTCTACGACCCGCGGGTGGGCAACCTCGTCGCGTCGAGGCTGGCGGTGCTGCTTGCGAAGCGGGACCCGACACACGCCGCGGACTTCGCGCGCAATCTGCACGCCTTCGAGCAAAGCACCCTGCAGGTCGAGACGGCAGCGCGGCGCCTGTCGGCTCAGCATCCAAGACTGGCGGTGACCGCCACCGAACCGGTGTACGGCTACATGCTGCGCCTGTTGGGCTGGCGCAGCGCGGGCGAGGCTTTCCAGTTCAACGTGATGAATGGCACCGAGCCCTCGCCGAGCGTGGTCGCGCGCTACCAGGACGCCCTGCGACAGCGCCGCGTCGCCCTGCTGATCTACAACAAGCAGGTCAGCGAGCCCCTCACCCAGCGCATGCGCGACATCGCCCACCAGGCGGGGGTGCCCACGGTGGGCGTGGACGAATTCGTGCCGCCCGGCACGGGCTACGCGGCCTGGCTGCTCGACTCCCTGCGCGCGGTGCAGCAGGCCCTGGCGAAGGGGGGGCGATGAGCGAACGGACGCGGGCCGAGACCTGGGCCGTCGAGGCCGCCGCGCTGCGCTGCATGCGCGGCGACCGCGCCGTGATCGGGGGGCTGGACCTACGCGTCGCCGAAGGCAGCCTGGTCGGCGTGTTCGGCAGCAACGGCTCGGGCAAGACCACCTTGCTGCAGACGCTGGCGGGCATCCTGGGCGAAGGTGGCGGCACCCTGCGCCTGCTCGGGCGACCGCTGGCACAGGCGCGCACCGAGGTTGGCTATGTGGCGCAGGCCGTGCCCGAGGGCGCGTACGGGGGCATCGACGCGCGCAGTTTCGTCGGCGCGGCGTGGCGCGGCGAACGCTGGGGCCTGGGCTGGCGCGATGCCGCGCCGCGCTTGCGGGCGGCGGCGGCCGCGCTGCATAGCGTGGACGCCTCGCATCTGGCGGACCGGCCGATGGAGGCGCTGTCCGGCGGCGAGCGCCAGCGCGTGTGCATTGCGCAGGCGCTGGTCAACCCGGTGCGGCTGCTGCTGCTGGACGAGCCGCTGTCCAACCTGGACCCGCGCGCGCAGCAGGGCGTGCTGGCGCTGGTGCGGCGGCTCTGCCGCGAGCAGGCCCTCACCGTGCTGCTCACCGCGCACGACATCAACCCCCTGCTGCCGGTGATGGACCAGGTGCTGTACCTGGCGGCCGGGCGCGGGCGCATCGGCACAGTGGAGGAGGTCGTCAACGCCGCGTCGCTCTCCGATCTCTACGGCCTGCCGATGGCCGTGGCGCGGCACGACGGCTATGTGTTCATCCACCCTGCGCGCGGTTTCATGCCTGAAGTCTCGGCGCACTGTGGCCATGGCCACGACCGCGCCCATGACCATGCCGCCGCGCACGCCGGGAGCCACCCATGATGCTGGGCCTGGAATACGCCTTCATGCGCCATGCCCTGCTGGCCGGCAGCAGCATCGCCGTGGCCAGCGCGGCGGTGGGGTATTTCGTCACGCTGCGGCGCCAGGCCTTCGCCGCGCACGCGCTGTCGCATGTCGGCTTCACCGGCGCGGCGGGCGCCATTCTGCTGGGCTTGAGCCCTTATCTGGGGCTGTTCGCCTTCACCGTGACGACCGGCATCGGCCTGTCGCTGGCCGGTGCGCGGCTGCGCCAGCGCGACATCGGCATCGGCATGGTGCTCATGTTCGCGCTCGGCCTGGGCGTGTTGTTCCTCAACCTCTACACCGCCAATGCCCAGGCGGCGATGAGCATCCTGTTCGGCAGCATCGTGGGCATCACGGCATGGCAGGCGGGTCTGTCGGTCGCCGTGGCGCTGGCCTGCCTGCTGGCGCTGGCCGCCATCTTCCGACCGTTGTGCCTGGCCAGCGTCAATCCCGAGGCGGCGCGCGCGCGCGGCGTGCCGGTGGGCCTGCTCGACCTGCTGTTCCTCGGCTTGGTGGCCGTGACGGTGGCCATCGCCGTGCCGGTGATCGGCGCATTGCTCATCTTCGCCTTTCTCATCGGCCCGGCGGCCGCGGCTCAGGCTCTGGCGCGCAGCCTGGGCCGCGGCGTCCTGCTGGCCATGCTGCTGGGCCTGCTGCTGACCTGGGCGGGGCTGACGGCGGCCTACTACATCGGCTATCCGGCCAGCACCTGGATCGCCTCGCTCAGTTTCGCGCTGTACGTCGCGGCGCATGCCGTGAGGAAAGGCCGTGGCGCGTCCAATTGAGCCGGCGCGGCAAGCGCAGCCCATGCGCGGCGCGGCGGACTTGCTGCGCGCGCATGGGCTGCGCGCAACACCGGCGGCGCTGGCCGTGCTCGCCACGCTCGATGCCAGCGCTGCGCCCCTGACGCACGAGGTCATCGCCACGCGCTTGCCGCAGGCCACGCCCGTGGCCCGGATCGACCGGGTCACGCTGTACCGGGTGCTCGAGCGCATGACCCGCTGCGGCCTGCTGCACCGCTTCCAGGGGCAGGACCGCATCTGGCGTTTCAGCCTCGGCGCCAAGGGCGGTGTGGCCGGCATGTTCGAGTGCACCCGCTGCCACAGCGTCGCGCCGCTTCCCGGCGACCCGGCGCTTCCCGGCATGCTCGCCCAGGTTCAGCACAAGTTGCGCGAGCAGGGCCTGGAGGGCGTGGCCGCCGAACTGACCGTGCATGGCCTTTGCAAGGGCTGCCGGGACTGAGTCAAAGATGGCCGGCCGCGGTGCCCGCCAGCCAGGACACCACGCTGGCCATCAGAAAGATCAGGAACTTGGTGTTGGTCTCCAGGCCCAGGTTCTCGAACAGGCGCTTGAAGCCCCAGACCGCAAAAGGGTAGGACACGAAAGAAACGACCAGGCCGAACATGGCGACGTGCTTGCGGGATGGAGCAAGGTGCCGATTATGCGCAAGCCACCCGGGCCAGGCTGTGTGCGCCTGTAACAGCGCGGCCAGGTGACTCAGGCGGCGGCGTCGGGGGCCGTCGCTGCCTGCGCTGCGTGCGACCAGGGCCACTGGATCGGATTGGCGAAGCAGTCCTTCAGATAGTCGATCCACAATCGCTGGCGCAGCGGCATGTGCTTGCGCTGCGCGAACACGACATGGATGCCCACGGGAGGCGCGGCGAAGTCGGCCAGCACTTCCACCAGCCGGCCGGCGGCCAGGTCGTCGCCCACTTCCCACATCGAGCGCCAGGCCAGACCGTGGCCCTCCAGGCACCATTGGTGCAGAACCGCGCCGTCGGTGCAGTCCAGCGCGCCGCTGACGCGCAGGTGCAGGGGCTCGCCGTCGACCTGGAACACCCAGCCGCGCGGCTGACTGGCGACCGAGGAGTAGGGCAGGCAGCGATGGCGCTGGAGATCCTGCGGGTTTTGCGGTACGCCGTGGCTGCGGACATAGGCGGGCGAGGCCACGCAGGCGCGGCGGCTTTCCCCCAGGCGCACGCTGACCAGCGAGGAGTCGGCCAGCGTGCCTACGCGCACGGCACAGTCGTAGCCCTCGTTGACCAGGTCGACCAGGCGGTCCGTCAGGTCGAGCGAGAGCGTGACCTCCGGGTTGCGCTGCAGGAATTCCGGCACCAGCGGCGCCACATGTTTGCGGCCGAACCCGGCCGGAGCGGTGATGCGCAGGTGGCCGCTCGCCTTGACCCCGCCCGCGGTAACGCTGGACTCGGCGCTTTGCAGATCCGCCAGCAGCCGCTGGCAGTCTTCCAGGAAGGAAACGCCCTCGTGCGTGAGCGAGATGCGGCGGGTGGTCCGCACCAGCAGTTTGACGCCCAGGCGCGCCTCCAGTGCGTCGATGCGCCTGCCGATGATGGCTGGGGCTACCCCCTCGGCATGGGCAGCGGCAGTCAGGCTGCCCCGGTTGGCCACGGCGACGAAGGTTTCGATCTGTTTGAGGCGATCCACGGGGTTTCCAGGAGCTGGCTGGTTGCAAACCAGTGTTTAGGTTGCACACTAAAGGTAGATTTGGCTTTATTACCCCCATGAGTGTCAATAGTGATTTGCCCCGGGTTCACGCCGGCGCAGCCCCAAGGGTCGCGATTCCTCCTAAACTTTGCAGTGCAACATCGGCGCCGCGTTTTTTCCCCTGCGCTGCCCTTGCCACGAGGCCGGGCCGCACAAGGACAGCATTTCGGTCATTGCCGCGCCGCACAATTCCAGACATCGACCGCAATTTCCAGGAGAACCGCATGAAGGCCAGCGACCTGCCCCAGGGCATCCGTATCACCGCTTCACACATCCCCGCGTTCGACACCGTCCTCACGCCCGAGGCGCTGGGTTTCGTGGCCCGATTGCACCGTGCCTTTGAACCGCGCCGCCAGGAATTGCTTGCCGCGCGCGTGGCGCGCACCAAGCGCCTGGACGCCGGCGAAAAGCCGGACTTCCTGCCGGAAACGCAGGCCATTCGCGAGGGCGACTGGACCATCGCCCCATTGCCGAAGGCGCTGGAGCGCCGCCGTGTCGAAATCACCGGGCCAGTCGACCGCAAAATGGTCATCAACGCCTTCAACTCCGGCGCTGACAGCTATATGGCCGACTTCGAGGACGCCAACACCCCCGACTGGGACAACCAGATCCAGGGCCAGATCAACCTCTGCGAAGCCGTGCGGCGCACGATCAGCCTGGAGCAGAACGGCAAGACCTACCGGCTCAACGACACCATCGCCACGCTGCAGGTGCGCCCGCGCGGCTGGCACCTGGACGAAAAGCACATGCAGGTGGACGGCCAGCGCGTCAGCGGCGCGCTGTTCGACTTCGGCCTGTTCCTGTTCCACAACGCCAAGGAACAGCTCGCGCGCGGCGCCGGCCCCTATTTCTACCTGCCCAAGCTCGAAAGCCATCTCGAGGCGCGGCTGTGGAATGATGTGTTCGTGCTGGCGCAGCGCGAACTGGGCATGCCTCAGGGCTCCATCAAGGCCACGGTGCTGGTCGAGACCATCCTCGCGGCGTTCGAGATGGACGAAATCCTCTACGAACTGCGCGAACACAGCGCCGGCCTCAACGCCGGGCGCTGGGATTACATCTTCAGCGCGATCAAGAAATTCAAGCTCGACCGCGACTTCTGTCTCGCCGACCGTGCGCAAATCACCATGAACGTGCCGTTCATGCGCGCCTACGGCCTGCTGCTGCTCAAGACCTGCCACAGGCGCAAGGCGCCCGCGATCGGCGGGATGAGCGCGCTCATCCCGATCAAGAACGATCCCGAGAAGAACGCCAAGGCCATGGAGGGCATCCGCGCCGACAAGCGCAGGGACGCCACCGACGGTTACGACGGCGGCTGGGTGGCCCACCCCGGGCTGGTGCAGCCGGCGATGGAGGAGTTCGTCGCCGTGCTCGGCGACAGGCCCAACCAGATCGCCAAGACCCGCGACGACGTGCACGTGAGCGGCGCCGACCTGTTGAACTTCCAGCCCGAGCAGCCGATCACCGAGGCGGGCCTGCGCAACAACATCAACGTCGGCATCCACTACCTCGGCGCCTGGCTGTCCGGCAGCGGCGCCGTCCCCATTCACAATCTGATGGAGGACGCCGCCACCGCCGAGATCTCGCGCAGCCAGGTCTGGCAGTGGATCCACAGCCCCAAGGGCGTGCTGGCCGACGGCCGCAAGGTCACCGCCGAGTTGGTGCGCGGGCTGATTCCCGAGGAACTGGCCAAGGTCAGGTCCACCGGCGCCGAAGGCCAGTTCGACAAGGCGGCGCAGATTTTCGAGCGCATGGCCACGGGCGAGGCATTCATCGAATTCCTCACCCTGCCGCTGTACGAGGAGCTGGGCTGACCCGATACGGGCCCGCTTGGCAGGGCGGCGCAGGCACCGGGTTCAGCCGGTGCCTGCCTTGGCGCCATCGGGGCGTGCAGCCCCGATAGCATCTGCACCTCGGAAGCGATTCCGGGGTTTTTCTTTTTGTGCCATGCAGGGTAGGCACTTTCATCGCACCATTTTCGAGGAGTCAAGATGAAGATTCGCGATCTGTCTGGACAAGTTGCCGTCATCACCGGGGCGTCGAGCGGCATCGGCGCCGCCGCGGCGCGCGCGCTGGTTGCCGAGGGTATGCAGGTGGTGCTTGCGGCGCGTTCGGCGAGCAAGCTGGAGGTGCTGGCCAAGGAACTCGGGGAACGCGCCCTGGCGGTGCCGACCGACGTGGGCGACGAGGCCCAGGTCCGCCGCCTGTTCGACGCCGTGAAGGACCGCTTCGGCGGCCTCGACCTGCTGTTCAACAACGCCGGGGTGGGTTACCACGGTCCTTTGGAGCATGGCAAGACGGCCGAGTGGAAGGCGACCATCGATGCCAATCTATGGGGCGTGCTGTTCTGCACGCGTGCCGCCATTCCGCTCTTGCGCGGGCGCACGGGCGCGATGATCAACACCGTGTCCAGCGTGGGCGGGCGGCGGGGCATTGAGGGCTGGGCGGTATACAACGCCACCAAGTTCGCCGTGGTCGGCATGCACGACGCCTTGCGCAAGGAACTGGGGCCGGAGGGCATCCGGGTCTCGCTGATCGAGCCTGGAGCGGTCTATACCGATTGGGGCTACAACGTGC
>JAJXUC010000059.1 GCA_021783435.1 Pseudomonadota bacterium
GCCGGCGGCGCGGGTTGCGCAGGCTGCGCAGGCTGCGCGGACTGCGGCGGCCTGGGCGGCGGCACGGGCGGCGCCGCGCACCCCGCCAGCAGAAGCGCCAGCAATAAGGCCGGCAACCGGGCAGAACGCCGTGCGGGACGGCCGTCCCGGGCAAGCGACGGCGGACGAGCGTTCATCAGGGCGCGTCCCCCGCTTGCGCCGCCGCGGCACGCGGCGGCCAGACGAAGCTCAGCGGCTTGCGTCGCAGGCGGCTGCGCAGCGCCGTGTGCAACAGCCTACGGTCCTGCAGGCCGATGCCGCGTGCGCGCAGAGCCAGGCGGAAGGCGAGATAGAAACTCGTCACCACGTTGAGCAGGCCATTGGCGATCACGCCTGGAACGGCCCACCAGAACGCGCTCTCGTGCAGCACGCCCCAGCCCAGGGTGGCCGTGGCGGCACCCATCAGCCCGGTGGACAGCGTGACGTGGCGCACCTGCAAGCCGAGACCGAAGCCGGCGAGCAATTCGGGCACGAGGCCGAACAGGAAGCCCAGCGAGACATTGCCCGCCATGCTGCTGACGTTGGCGCGCCACCAGGCGGCCCAGCGCGCCGCGCGTTCAGCGCCGAGCGCGGCGCGAATGCGCGGGTTCCAGCGCAGGGCGCTGTCGAGCCGGTGCAGCACGAAGGCGTTCTCGGTCCAGCCGGCCACCACGCTGGAGGCGAACAGCAGCACGCCGGTGAACACGGCGAACAGGGGCGTCGGCCCGAGCAGGGACAGCGAGGCGAGTTCGGCACGGGCGTGCGCGGCGTCGAGCAGCGGCGCGCCGAACAGCCATTGCGCGGCGAGGCCCAAGGCGAGTGCGGCCGGAAACACCAGGGCGACGTTGCCGAACACGCCCGCGGCCTGCGAGCGGATGAGCGCGGCCACCTCGTCGACGAAGGCCTGCGCGGCGTGGCGGTCGGACAGGTCGGCGAGCTTGTCGGCCATGGCCGGCGCGGTCATCGCCGGCTGTTTGGTGGCGATGGTCCAGTGCAGCAGGGCGACCAGCACGAAGGTGGCGGCGTAGTTGAGCCCGACCCACAGGCCTGTGAGCATGGACGGCATGTGCAGGCTGATGATGCCGAGCTTGAACCATGTGGTGAGGCCCATCACGGCGCCGCCTCCAGCCGCCGCCCACAGCATGCCGGCGTACTCGCGCCCGGTGTGGGTGATGTAGTGCTCGCCGGTTTCGGCGTGGCGCTCGGCGATCTTGCGCGACAGCAGCGAGGTGTTGCGCGCCACCAGGGCGACGATGCTGCGCCGCCCCTGCACGATGCGCGCGAAATCCGCCAGCATGCGCAAATGCTCGCGGCCGTTCTCGCGCCCGACCAGGCAATCGAGCAGGATTTCGATGCGCGCGATGCGTCTTTCGAGCTGCCAGGCGTCGAACACGATGCTGACCGACACGCCGTTGTCTTCCAGATGCTCGGGCACGGTGCGCACGGCCTGCATGCAGGCGTCCAGCAGAGCGCGGAAATACGTGAGTTCCTGGGTCAGCGGCGTGGCTTCATCCGCCGCGCCCGCGGTGCGCCCGCCGGGGTGCAGATGCCGCTGCGTCGCTTCCCAGGCGCTGGCAAGCTGGCGAAAAGGCGTGACCACGTCCTGCACCACGTCCCCGGTGGCGCGCATGCGCCGGCGCAGGAGCGGCGAAAAGGCGGCTGCGCGCACGTGGCTGACGCTGAAGGTGATGGCCTCGACGATCTCGGCGCGCCAGTGCGCCGCGATGTCGGTCACGGGCGCCGCCGCTTCGGCCACGTCGCTCGCGCCGCCCGGGGTGGGAGGCATCGTGAACAAGGCCACGATGCGCGCCAGTTGCGCATCGGGCAGAGCCATCAGCCATTCGGCATCGTCCGCGCTGCTGAACAGAAGCCCGAACAAGGAGGCCAGGTCGCCGGTGTCCGGCGTGGCGGGCATGATCTTGGTGCGCAGCCGCTCGGCGAACTCGGACCAGAACGCGGGACGCGAGGTGAAGCCGAAATCGGCCAGCAGCGAGATGGCATCGTTGTCCAGCACGAAGCGCTGCAGAACGCCAGCCACCGCGCGGCGCCGGCCGGGATCGGCGTCCAGCGCATCGAGCACGGCCTGCAGGCGCCAGACCGGCGCCGGCAAATCGGGCTGCCGCGCGACGGTCGGCTCGCCCTCAAGGACAGGCTGCGGGCCGGTCCGCAGCCATTGCACCAGCGCGATGAGCCAGAGATGGCGCTCGGGCCGGGCCGCACGCGGCTCGGCCTGCTGCAGCAAGAACGTGAGTTGGTCGCGGGCGCTGGTTCCGGGGATCGGCGCCATGCGCGTCTAATGCAGGGTCATGCCGGGGGGCATGAGGGCGAATTCAGGAATGGGGGCGTCAAACCGGGCGCCGTCCTCGGCCACGCAGAAATAACTGCCGCGCATGCTGCCCGATGGCGTGTTCAACCGCGTCCAGCTCGTGTATTCGAAGGTTTCGCCCGGCTTGAGCAGCGGCTGGTGACCCACCACGCCCAGGCCCTGCACTTCCTCGACGCGGCCGGTCTCGTCCATGACGAACCAGTGCCGGGAAATGAGTTGGGCCGCGACGCTGCCGGTGTTGCGAATGCTCACGCTGTAGCTGTAGGCCCACACGCGCTGGCCGGGGTCGGACTGCTCGGGGAGAAATTCGGGCTTGACTGCCACTGAAAATTGATAGGGCTCCATGGTGCGGCCGATTGTAGACAGGCCCTCGGCAGACGGCGCAGCAGGGCTTTTACAATCGGCCGCACCATGAAAACCTACCGTATCGCACCCAGCATTCTGTCGGCCGACTTCGCCCGCCTCGGCGAGGAGGTCCGCAACGTCATCGCCGCCGGCGCCGACTTCATCCACTTCGACGTGATGGACAACCATTACGTGCCCAACCTGACCATCGGCCCGCTGGTGGCGCAAAGCCTCAAGCCGCACTGCAAGCGCGCCGACGGCACCCCCGTGCCGCTGGACGTGCACCTGATGGTCAAGCCGGTCGACGCGCTGGTGCCGATGTTCGCCAAGGCCGGGGCCGACATCATCAGCTTCCACCCGGAAGCCAGCGAGCACATCGACCGCACTCTGCAGCTCATCCGCGACAGCGGCTGCAAGGCCGGGCTGGTGTTCAACCCCGCCACCCCGCTGGACGTGCTGGACTACGTCATGGACCGCATCGACCTCGTGCTCATCATGAGCGTGAACCCCGGCTTCGGCGGGCAGAGCTTCATCGAAGGCGCGCTGCACAAGACCGCGCTGGTGCGCAAGAAGCTCGACGCCTACAAGGCCCAGGGCGGACGCGACATCCTGCTCGAAGTCGACGGCGGCATCAAGGCCGACAACATCGCCAGGGTCGCCGCTGCGGGGGCCGACACCTTCGTCGCCGGCAGCGCCATCTTCGGCCAGCCCGACTACAAGGTCGTGGTCGATGCCATGCGCGCCAATCTGGCCGGCGTGCAATGACGGTCGGCGCTCCCACGCTCGGCGTCCCGGTGCGCGTGGCCGGCGTTGCGGTGCGCGCCGCCATCGTCGACCTCGACGGCACCATGGTCGACACCCTGGGCGATTTCCACGCCACGCTCAACCGCATGCTGCCCGAGTTCGGCCTGCCGGCCGTGAGCCGCGAACAGGTGGAAGTGCGCATCGGCAAGGGCTCGGAATACCTGGTGGCGCAAACCCTGCGCATCCACCTCGACGACGCGCGCGCCGATGCCGTCTACCCGCAAGCCATCGAAAGCTACCAACGCCACTACGCCGACGTGAACGGCAACCACGCCAACGTGTTCCCCGGCGTGGCCGAGGGCCTGCAGCGCCTGGCCGACGCCGGCCTCGCCCTGGCCTGCATCACCAACAAGCCCACGGCCTACGCGCGCGAACTGCTGCGCCTCAAGGGCCTGCTGGGTTTTTTCCGCGTGGTCAACGGCGGCGACGCCTTCCCGCGCAAGAAACCCGACCCCATGCCGCTGGTGGAAACCTGCAGGCAGATCGCCATGCCCACCGCCGACACGCTGATGGTGGGCGATTCGCAGAACGACGCGCTGGCAGCCCGGGGAGCGGGATGCGCGGTGGTGCTGGCCACCTACGGCTACAACCACGGCGAGCCCATACGCGCCACGCCGGCCGCCGCCTACTTCGACCGGCTCGACCAGCTCACGCTGGAGCGCGGCGTCTGAAGTTCTGAAGTTTCAGGCCCGCGCCGCCGGCGCGGGCGCAGGAACCGGTCCGGTTCCCGCCGGCTTCACAGCGCCTTTTCAGACTTGGCGCAGCCCAGGCAATCCGCCGTGGGGTGATTCTGGCGCTGCACGGCGGCGCTGTTGATCACACTCGCGGGCAGGGCGCGGGCGATGCTGTCGAACAGCTCGGGGCCGCCGATGGGTGCCATTTTCAGGCCGCTGGGCACCATCACGTAGGTGCCTTGCTTGCTGAAAAAGCGCAGCGACACGGTCTCGCCGGCGGCGATGGTCTTCACGCTCTTGAACATGTCCTGCATCTTGGCCAGATCGGGCTGGTATTGCTTGTATTGCGCTGCCGAAACGCCTTTCTTCACCAGCGCGTCGATGGCCAGGCCGAGTTGCGCTCCGCCGATGGGCTTGAGCGGGATGAGGCGCAACTCTTTCATGTGCGCGGTCATGATGTCCGAATTGGACGTGGTGTTTTGCGGCACGTACAGGGCCGCCGCCAGGCGGTGCCCGGCCAGGGTCACCAGGCCCGCGCCGTTGATCCACAGCGGCACGCCGTCCGCCGGGGCCGACTGCTCGATGGACACGCCGCCGATCTTGATCGCGGCGTTTGCATTGACGGTGATGAAGCTCGCGGCCAGGGCTGCGGCCAGCAACAGTTTTTTCATGGACGACTCCTCAAGTGGCGCTTGTTGGGACAAGCTATATAAGTGACCGATTATTCATGGCTTCGGCCGGTTTGACGTGCCATTTCGCAACAAGCTGTGAGCAAGCGCAAGCCTAGCGCCCGCGCCAAGGGGAGAGGCCGCCTGCGTCTCAGGGAAAATCCGGAGGCCGAAGACCCACCTGCGGCCCCCGGCGCGGGTGCGGAAGTGGCGTGGACGGGCCTTAATCGCGTAGCGCAGCGTCGCCGAGCAGCGCTTGCTTCAGCCGCGCCTCGGCCGGTTCTTTACCCAGCCAGATCTTGAGCAGGGCGTTGAAGAAATCCGGCGCGGCATAAGGCGGGCCGGATGGAACGCCGTCGATGTCGATGGTCGTGCCCTGGCCAGGAACGAAGCGCAGCGTGACGGTCTCGCCCGATTTGAGTTCGTGCTTTTCCGCGAACAGTCCACCGAGCCGCGCCAGGCTGGGAATCAGGCCCGAGAATTCCTGTGGCGAGACGTTGTTCTGAATGCCCTCGGTGAGCTTGTCGCCAAGCTCCTTGCCGCTCACCTCGCGCAGCATCACCAGGCGCAGCGCCTTCGGGCCCGGCATGTCAAGCGCAGCCTGGGCATGGGTCGTTTTCTGCGGCAAGTACAGCGCGGCCACGTACACCTTGAAAAACACGAAGTAGCGCGTGCCGGCGCCGTTGAGCACGAGGACCTTCCCCCCGAGCTGCTGGGTGGGGTCCACTTGCACCCCGTGAATCACGAAGGCCTGTGCCATCGGCAAGAAGCCGGCAAGCATGAAGCCGAGGACGAAACGCAGGGCGGGGCCGTAGCGCAATGGGGTCATGATGTCTCCTGTGTCGATGTTTTGTCCGCGCCAACAAAAAAGCACGGTCGTTCAGTTTCCGACAAACGCCGCCCGCTGGCAAGCCCCGGCAGCGCTTCGCGGGGATTTGCTACAGTCGTGCCGCATCGCGCCGTGATCCGATCACGCAACCCTGATCCGCCCATGTTCATCCATCGCAAGCACGCTTTCGGTTCCGTAGACCGGGGAGCCTGGCCCTGGCGGCCCTGCGCCTGTCTTGCGCCCGCCTGCTGAGCCCCGCGCTTCCGGCGCCCCGGCACGCGCGGCTCCTCTCGCGGCTGGCATCGCCCCGGCCGGACCGGATGAACCAAGCGGCCGCCCAGGCCGCGCCTGAAAAGACGCCACGCCATGACCGAACTCGAATTCCAAACCCTGTCCCGCGAGGGTTACAACCGCATCGCCCTGGTTTCCGAAGCCTTCGCCGATCTGGAAACCCCGCTGTCGCTGTATCTGAAGCTGACGCACGCGGCGCGCGGCGGACGCAACACCTTTTTGCTGGAGTCCGTCGTCGGCGGCGAGCGCTTCGGCCGCTACTCCTTCATCGGTCTGTCCGCGCGCACGGAGCTGCGGGTCAAGAACGGCGCGACGCAAGTCCTGCGCGACGGCGCCGTGGTCGAGACCACCGAGCAAGCGCCGCTGGACTTCATCGAGTCCTTCCGCGCCCGCTACAAGGTGGCCCTGCCGGCGGGCATGCCGCGCTTTTGCGGCGGCCTGGCCGGCTATTTCGGCTACGAGGCCGCGCGCTACATCGAGCCGCGCCTGATGGCCTCGGCCCACAAGCATCCCAAGCCCGACCCGCTGGACCTGCCCGACATCCTGCTGCTGCTGTGCGAAGAGCTGGCGGTGATCGACAACCTGTCCGGGCGCCTGTACCTCATCGTCTACGCCGACCCGGCGCAGCCCGAGGCCTATGCCCGCGCCCGCGCGCGGCTGCAGGCCCTGCGCGAACACCTGCGCTATTCCGTCACCGCGCCGGCCATGGCCCGCTCGCAGGTCACGCCCACCGAGCGCGAGTTCGACAAGGCCGACTACATCAAGGCGGTGGAACAGGCCAAGGAATACATCGCCGCCGGCGATTTCATGCAGGTGCAAGTGGGCCAGCGCCTGCGCAAGCACTACACGGATTCGCCGCTGTCGCTGTACCGCGCGCTGCGCTCGCTCAATCCGTCGCCGTACATGTACTTCTACAACTTCGGCGACTTCCAGGTCATCGGCTCGTCGCCGGAAATCCTGGTGCGCCAAGAAGCCACGCCCGAAGGCGAGAAGGTCACCATCCGCCCGCTGGCCGGCACGCGTCCGCGCGGCTCCACCGCGGAGGACGACGCCCGCCACGAGCGCGAACTGCTGGCCGACCCCAAGGAGCGGGCCGAGCATCTCATGCTCATCGACCTGGCGCGCAACGACCTGGGGCGCATCGCGCGGACCGGCAGCGTGAAGGTGACCGAGGCCTTCGCGATCGAGCGCTACTCGCATGTCATGCACATCGTCAGCAACGTCGAGGCCCTGCTCAAGCCAGGGCTCACGGCGCTGGACGTGCTGCGCGCCACCTTCCCGGCCGGCACGCTGTCGGGTGCGCCCAAGATCCGGGCGATGGAGGTCATCGACGAACTCGAACCCACGCGCCGCGGCCTGTACGGCGGCGCGGTGGGCTACTGGAGCTTCGCCGGCGACATGGACCTGGCCATCGCCATCCGCACCGGCATCCTCAAGGACGGCTGGCTGTACGTGCAGGCCGCCGCCGGCGTCGTGGCCGACTCGGTGCCCGAGATGGAATGGCGCGAAACCGAGGCCAAGGCCCGCGCCGTGCTGCGCGCCGCCGAACTGGTGCAGGAAGGCCTGGACGGCTAACGCCGATTGGGGGCAATGCAAGAAAACGCCGGGCTGACTAGCATCGGCGGTAAGGTGCCGCCCGGCGCCTTGCACACCTCAGCTCCCATCCGAAGGATTCCGCATGAAACTCTATTTCAGCCCCGGCGCCTGCTCGCTGTCCCCGCACATCGTGCTCACCGAACTCGGCCTGCCCGTCGAAACCGTCAAGGTCGACCTGCGCACCAAGGCCATGGACGGCGGCGGCGACTTCCTCGCCATCAACCCCAAGGGCTATGTGCCCGTGCTGCAGCTCGACGACGGCAGCATCCTCACCGAAGGCCCGGCCATCGTGCAGTACCTGGCCGACCGCAAGCCCGAAGCCGGCCTGGCCCCGGCCAACGGCACGATGGAGCGCTACCGCCTGCAGGAGTGGCTGAACTTCATCTCCACCGAACTGCACAAGCAGTTCAGCCCGCTGTTCAATCCGGACTCGACCGAGGCGGTGAAGGAAGCCCAGAAAAAGCGCCTGAGCCAGCGTTTCGCCTTCATCGTCCAGACCCTCGGCAAACAGGATTACCTGCTGCCCTCGGGCTTCAGCGTGGCCGACGCCTACCTCTACACCGTGCTCACCTGGGCCGGCTTCGTCGGGCCGGACCTGGCCGCCTGGCCGGCCCTGCAGGCCTATATGGCACGCATGCAGGCGCGTCCCGGCGTGGCCGCCACCCTGGCGGCCGAGCGCGAGGCGAAAAAATCTTGAGCCCGGCGCGCGGCCTCTGAACGGGCGACCGGTCCAGCCATGACGGCCAGTACGCCCACGCTGCCGTTGCGCGCGGCTCCCGGAATATGGTCGCGCGAAGTCGCCAGCGCCCTGCTGTGGACCACCCAGCCGGTGGCCATCGCGGTGGCGGCGGGCAGCATGCCGCCGCTGCTGCAGGCGACCCTGGCGACCAGTTCGGCGCTGTTCCTGCTCTGGCTTTGGACCCGCTGGCACAACGTCCCCGTTCTCGCGCAGGACGATTCCCTGGCCCCCGGCGCACTGCTGGGCCTGCTGTTCAGTGCGCGCCTGGGTTTGCTTTACGTGGCGATCTCCGCGATTTCCGCGCCCCTGGCCATGGTGCTGACCTTTGGTGCCCTGGTGGCCCTGCACGCGGGTCGTGCGCTGGGCCAGCGTGAGCGCACGGCGGCCTCGCTGGCCGCGATCGCGCTGGCCGCCGCGGCCGTGCTTCTGGGCCTGTTGCTCGCCAACGGCTGGGGCGCCTTCTGGGCCCTGACCGCCGGCTTGCTGTGGTCGCGCGAGGCGCTGCTGTCGCGCCACCCGCGCCTGGCGCACTGCGGCGGCGAAAAAATCATGTTCTACCAACTCATCGGCGCCGCCGTGACCCTTCCGGTGGCATCGGTCGTGGCCGGCGACAACTGGCTGCTCGAACCCAGCCGCGCGGGCCTGGTTTCGCTCGGCGTGCAAATCCTGGTGGGCGGGCTGGCGTTGCCCCTGCTCTGGTTCGCGCCTGGCGCGGCGCGGCGTCCCCGGCCGCTCGCGGCCTTGGCGCTGGTGGCGCCGCTGGCCACGCTGGCGCTGCAGACCTGGATCGTCGGCTGGCCCGGCCCCTTCGTCGGCGCGGCCTGCCTTCTGCTCACTGCGGCCGCCTGGATCACCACACGCCGGGGATGAAGCGGCGGGTGCGCGCGCAATAGGCGGCGTAGTCGGGCCAGCGCTCGCGCAGCAAACGTTCTTCGAGACCCGCCTTGAAATTGAGCACCCCCAGCAGCGCCACCCACAGGGCGGCCTGGGCAAGACCGTGCGACATGGCCGCGACGCCCGCCATGCCCAGCAGCAAAGCCACGTACATGGGATGCCGTACCCAGCGATAAGGGCCGCCGGTGATGAGCCGCCCACCCTCCTTGGGCTCCGGCCGGATGTTGAAATTGCCCGGGCGGTTGTGGGCGAAGACCCAGAGCACCAGCGCCACGGCGAGCGCGCCGAGTGCGAAGCCGGCGCCGCTCCAGCCCCAGTCGGCCGGCCACAGCAGCATGGCGGCGATCAGCGCGAATTGCGCCGCCACCCACAGGCGCGATTGCAGCCCGACGCTCACCTGGCTTGCTCCTGCGCCACGGCATCCGCGCGGCGCCTGAACATCGCCCAGCCCTTCATGCTCAGCACGGCCGCGTCGTCCTGGTTGAACAATTCCCAATGCGACTGCACCAGGCCCAGATCAGGCTTGCTGCGCATCGGGCGGGCGTCGAGCACCGTCATGCGCAAGCGCAGGACATCTCCCGGACGCACCGGCTTGAGCCAGCGCAGCTCGTCGATACCCGGCGAGCCCTGGCTCGTGGTGCGCAGCAGGTAGGCGTCGCACATCAGTCGCATGGCCATGGCGCAGGTGTGCCAGCCGCTGGCGACGAGGCCGCCGAACAGGGACTGCCGCGCCGCCTCCTCGTCCACATGAAACGGCTGCGGGTCGAACTGGCGGGCAAAGTCGAGCATGGCCTCGCGGCTCACGGTGGTGCTGCCGCAGTCGATCACCCGGCCGGGAGGAAAATCTTCCCAGCCAAGAATGTCTCCAGGGCCGCCGTGCGGCGTCGCCACGTCGGTTGAAGACGTCGAGGACACTCGGATGCGGTCCGGTGTTTCCTTGCGCGTGCCCTCGCGCTCGGGTGAAGTGGATGGCGTGGTCGGGTCCATGCCCGGATGGTAGGACCTGCGGCGCGGCACCGTGGTCCTCCAGGGCAAACGCCAAATGGCGCGGATCAACGGCCGTCTGGACGAAATCGTCAACCAGGATGTGCGCCGCGAAAAGTTGTTGAATCAGATTCAGCTCAACTTTCGAAACAGCACCGGCACGATGTACGACAAAGCGTCGATCGTGCTGCAGGGGCTTCGAAGCCAGCAGCTCGCATCATCGCTGGCCGACGCGAGTCGCGCCGAACAAGGCCTTATGCGCAGCGGGCTGGCAACGCCAATACTGCGGTGGCGCGACGGCCTGTGCGCCCAGGCGCGCCGCAGCGTGCCAGGGCCAGCGCGGGTCATAAAGCATCGCGCGCGCCAACGCAACGAGGTCGGCGCGGCCGTCGGCAATGATGGTCTCGGCCTGCTCGGCTTCGGTGATCAAGCCAACCGCGACCACCGGCATGTCGACATGGCGGCGGATGTGTTCGGCCAGGCCCACCTGGTAGCCCGGACCCACGCTGATGCGCTGCAGCGGCGACACGCCGCCGCTCGATACGTGGGCGAAGGCGCAGCCGCGCTGCCGCAGCGCCGCGCACAGCGCGACGCTTTGCTCGGGATCCCACCCGCCGTCGACCCAGTCGGTGGCGGACAGGCGCACGCCCACAGGCACGCGCGCGGGCACCGTCGCACGCACCGCGTCGAACACCTCGAGCACGAAACGCATGCGGTTGTCCAGCGAACCGCCATAGGCGTCGGTGCGCTGGTTCGACAGCGGCGACAGAAACTGGTGCAGCAGGTAGCCGTGCGCCGCGTGCAGTTCGATCAGGTCCAGCCCGAGGCGTACCGCGCGTTGCGCCGCGTCGACGAAGCCCTGACGGATGCGCTGCAGGCCGGCGGCGTCGAGCTGTACCGGGTCCGGCTCGCCGCTGCCGTGGGGAATGGCCGAAGGCGCCACGCAATTCCAGCCGCCGTCGGCCGGCAGCAGCAGCGCACCGCCATCCCATGGTGCGCGGCTCGACGCCTTGCGCCCGGCGTGCGAGAGCTGGATGCCGATGGGCATCGGCGAGTGCTGGCGCACGCCGCGCAGCACGCGGCGCAGCGCTTGCTCGTTGGCGTCGTTCCACAGGCCCAAGTCCTGCGGCGTGATGCGGCCGTCGGCGGTGACCGCGGTGGCCTCCAGGATCAGCAGTCCGGCACCCGAGATCGCCAACTGGCCCAGGTGCATGAGGTGCCAGTCGGTGGCGCAACCCGCGTCGGCCGAATACTGGCACATCGGGGCGATGACGATGCGGTTGGCCAGCTCGAGCTCGCCGAGCCGGACCGGGGTGAACAGTGGACTCATGGTCGCGGGGAGGGTGGGATGATCAGGTCTGGAACAGCCAGGGCTCGGTCTCGCGTCGGCGCTGCTCATAGGCACGGATATGCGAGGCTTGCGCCAGGGTCCGCGCGATGTCGTCCAAGCCCTCGGCCAGCGCCTGCTTGCGGTGCGCGTCGATGGCGAATTGGAATACATCCCCCTCGGGCAGGGTCAGCGTCTGCGCGGGCAGGTCGATGCGCATTCGCCAACCGGGCCGGGCCTCGACACGGCGGAACAGCGCGTCGATCCGCGCCGCGTCGAGCACGATGGGCAGCAGTCCGTTTTTGAAACAGTTGCCGAAAAAGATGTCGGCGAAGCTCGGCGCGATCACCGCGCGGAACCCCGCATTGTCCAGCGCCCAGACCGCGTGCTCGCGGCTCGAGCCGCAGCCGAAATTCTCTCTGGCCAGCAGAATCGAAGCCGCGGCGTAGCGCGCCTGGTTCATCGGGAAGTCGGGGTTGGGCTGGCGCAGCGCCGCATCCTGGCCGGGCTCGCCGCGGTCGAGGTAGCGCCATTCGTCGAACAGGTTGGGGCCGAACCCCGAGCGTTCGATGGACTTGATGAACTGTTTGGGAATCAGCGCGTCGGTGTCGACATTCGCGCGGTCCAGCGGCATCACCAGGCCGTCGAGCACGGTGAAGGCTTGCATCACAACGTGCTCCAGGCGTCGGGAGCGGCCAGCCGGCCGGCCAGCGCCGACGACGCCGCCACCGCAGGGCTGACCAGGTGGCTGCGGCCGAGCGCGCCTTGCCGGCCTTCGAAATTGCGGTTCGAGGTCGATGCGCAACGTTCGCCCGGCTGCAGGCGATCATCGTTCATGCCCAGGCACATCGAACAGCCCGGGTCGCGCCACGCGAAACCGGCGTTGTGGAACACCTGGTGCAGGCCCTCGGCCTCTGCCTGCGCCTTGACCAGCCCGGAGCCGGGCACGACCAGCGCCTGGCGGATGTTGGGCGCGATGCGGCGGCCGGCCAGCACCGCGGCGGCGGCCCGCAGGTCCTCGATGCGCGCGTTGGTGCAGGAACCGATGAACACCTTGTCGAGCACGATGTCGCGCATCGGCGTGCCGGGTTGCAGGCCCATGTACGCGAGGGCCCGGGTCATGGCCGCGGCTTTCACGCGGTCGCTCTCGAGCGCGGGGTCGGGCACCCGGGCGTCGATCGGCACCACCATCTCGGGCGAGGTGCCCCAGGTGGCCATCGGGCGCACCTGGCCGGCGTCGATGTCGATGCGTGCATCGAAGACTGCGCCATCATCGCTGCGCAGGCCGCGCCAGTCGGCGACGGCGCGCGCCCACAGCACTCCCGACGGGGCGTAGGGACGCCCCTTCAAGTAGTCGATGGTGGTCGCGTCAACGCCGATGAGGCCGACGCGGGCACCGGCCTCGATGGCCATGTTGCAGAGGGTCATGCGCCCTTCCATCGACAGGCGCGAGATGGCCTCGCCGGCGAATTCGATCGCATGGCCGGTCGCGCCGGCGGTGCCGATACGCCCGATGATGTGCAACGCCAGGTCCTTCGCGCTGACTCCCCTGGGCAGGGCTGGGTCGATGCGCACCAACATGGTCTTCATGCGCCGCACCGACAGGCACTGCGTGGCCAACACGTGCTCCACCTCGGACGTGCCAACGCCGAAGGCCAGCGCGCCGAACGCGCCGTGGGTGCTGGTGTGCGAGTCGCCCGCCACCACGGTCATGCCCGGCAGGGTCGCGCCCTGTTCGGGACCGATGACGTGGATGATGCCCTGGCGCCGATCGCCGAGCCCGAACGCGGTGATGCCGAATTCGGCACAGTTGCGCCCGAGCTGCTCGACCTGCCTGCGCGACAGCGGGTCGGTGATGCCGGCCACGCCCTGTTCACGCCCGGTGGTCGGCACGTTGTGGTCGGCCGTTGCCAGCACGGTGGCAGCGCGCCAGGGCTTGCGCCCACCCAGGCGCAGGCCTTCGAAGGCCTGCGGACTGGTGACCTCGTACACCAGGTGGCGGTCGATGTACAGCAGGCTGGGCGCGTCGGGATCGGCATCCGCGGCGAGCGGCACGAGGTGCCGCTGCCAGAGCTTGTCGAACAGGGTCTGCGGCGTCATGCTGCGGGCGCCCCGCAGGCCGGCGCGGCGCCCGCCAGGCGCGGCTGCCCGGCGCCCTCGGGCAGCGGGTAGCGCCGGCTCGACGGTCCGGCCTTGGCCACCTGGCCCGGAACGTCGTGGCCGACCAGGCCGGGAAGCAGGCGCGAGCATTCGATCAGCGCGCCAAGGTCCACGCCGGTGGCGTAGCCCATGGCCTGCAGCATATGCACCATGTCCTCGGTGCACACGTTGCCGCTGGCGCCCGGGGCGAACGGGCATCCGCCGAGGCCGCCCAGCGAGGCGTCGAAGCGATCCACCCCGGCTTGCAGTGCGGCCAGCACGTTGGCCAGACCCATGCCGCGGGTGTCGTGGAAATGCGCGGTCAGCATGATCTGCGGGTGATGCGCGATCACCGCCGCGCAAAGCTGCTGCACCTGCACGGGGTGGGCCATGCCGGTGGTGTCGCACAGGGTCAGGCGCCGGATGCCCAGGGCGGCGATGCGCTCGACCAGACGCAACACCTCGACCTGGTTGACCTCACCCTCGAACGGACAGCCGAAGGCGGTCGACAGCGAGGCGTTGACCTCGCTGCGCCCGCGCGCCAGGGCGACGATGTCGGCGAACTGCGCCAGCGACTGCTCGCGGTCCATGCGCAGGTTGGCGCGGTTATGGCTCTCGCTGGCCGACATCACGATGTTGAGCTCGTCGACCTGGCAGGCCAGCGCGCGCGCGGCGCCCTTGGCGTTGGGCACCAGCGCGGCGTACTCGACGCCGGGCATGCGCTGGATGCCGGCCATCACCTCGGCCGCGTCGGCCAACGCCGGAATGGCCTTGGGCGATGAAAAAGAAGTCACCTCGATTTTCGCCAGGCCGCTGCGCGACAGGCGATCGATGAGCGCGATCTTGTCGGCGGTCGGCACGAACACGGGCTCGATCTGAAAGCCATCGCGCACCGAGACTTCCTGGATGTACAGGCGTTTGCCCTGGGTTGCTTGCAGCATGTCGGATTTCCCTCAGATCGCGCCCGCAGCGCGCATGTGCTCGCGCGCCCGGGCTCCGTAACCCAGTTCCTCGAGAATCTGCTCGGTATGCTCGCCCAACGCCGGACCCAGCCAACGCGTGCGGCCGGGAGTCTGCGACAGCTTGGGCACGACCCCGGGGAAGTCGACCTGCTGGCCGTCGGGCAGCGTGTGGGGTTCGATCATCTCGCGCGCGCGGTAATGCGCGTCGGCATGGATGTCGGCCGCGGTGTAGATGCGCCCGCTGGGCACCTCGGCCGCCTCCAGAACCTGCAGCACGTGCTCCAGATCGTGGGCGCCGGTCCACGCGCCGATGGCCTCGTCGAGCATGTCGGCCTGGCGCACGCGGCCCTCGTTGTGGGCCAGTTGCGGGTCGTCGGCCAGGTCGCCGCGGCCGATCGCGTGCATCAACCGGCGGTAGATGCTGTCGGCGTTGCCGGCGATGATCACATAGCGACCGTCGCGGCACAGATACGTGTTCGACGGCGCGATGCCCGGCAGCGTGGCGCCGGTGCGCTCGCGCACAAAACCCTGGGCGGAATACTCCGGCACCAGGCTCTCCATGATCCCGAACACGGCTTCGTACAGCGCCACGTCGATGAACTGGCCGCTTCCGCCATTGACCTTCAAATGGTGCATGGCCATCATCGCCCCGATCACGCCGTACAGCGAGGCCAGGGTATCGCCCAGGCTCACGCCGGTGCGCACCGGGGGACGCCCGGGTTCGCCAACCAGGTAGCGCAGCCCGCCCATGGACTCGGCGATCGCGGCGAACCCCGGGCGGTCTTTGTACGGGCCGGTCTGGCCGTAGCCGGACACGCGCACCATGATCAGCGACGGCTTGATGCGGTGCAGATCGTCCCAGCCCAGGCCCCACTGCTCGAGGGTGCCGGGGCGGAAGTTCTCGATCACGATGTCCGCGGTGGCCGCGAGTTCACGCACGATGCGCTGCCCGTCGGGGTGTTTGAGATTGACGGTGAGCGATTTCTTGTTGCGGCTTTGCGCGTACCACCACAGCGAGGTGCCCTGGTGCAGTTTGCGCCAGGAACGCAGCGGGTCGCCGAGCCCGGGCGACTCGATCTTGATCACCTCGGCGCCGAACTGGGCCAGCAGCGCAGTGGCATAGGGTCCGGCAATCAGTGTGCCGAGTTCGACGACGCGGACCCCAGCCAGGGGCAGGGGCGCGTCCGTCCCACCGCCAATGGTTTGTTCTTGCATGATGGAAGGTGTTCGGGAAAGAAGCCGCGTCGAACGACGATCCGTCGACGCGTGCTCAACCAATGATTCATCGACGGTTCGCGTCGGCACCGGCGACGCAAGGCGCTCAATCCGGCAGGCCGGTCGCCACCGTTTCCGGCAGCATCCACGGCAGCACCAGCCCCAGCACGTACACCGAGCCCATGATCAGCGCGGCCTGGCTGATGCCGCCGAACGCATGGATCAGCGTGCCGGCGATGATGGGAAACACCCAGGCGATGAGCCGCGCGGCGTTGAACACCACGCTGATGGCGGTCGAACGTACCGTCGAGGTGAACAGCTCGACCGGGTAGATGGCCATCCAGACATAGGCGCATCCGAGCGTGAAGAAGCCGTTGATCGGCGCGATGATCATCATCGCATCGACGGTATGCGTGAACCTGTAAGTGATGACCGTGGTGATCAGGCACCCGACGAAGGTCAGGAACATGAAGACGCGCCGGCCGATGGCGTCGGCGATGAAGCCGGCGATCATGTAGGCCACGATCGCCCCCACCGTGTAGGAGATGGATACCCGCGCGCCCCACACCGGGCCGCCGGCCAGGCCCTGCGCCTTGGCCAGGCCGATGGTGTAGATGGGCAGCCAACTCGAGATCGCCCACCAGCCCACGGTGGTGACGATCGACAGCAGCGTGGTGATGATGGTGCGGCGGCGTGCCACCGGGTCACGGAACAGCTGGGCCAGCGAGAATGGGCGCCGCGATGTCTTGTCGCCGCTGCGCACGCTGGCCTCGGTGGGGCCCCAGCGGCGCTCGCGCACCGCCTCGCGCCACTTCTCCGACTCCTCGACGCCGCGGCGCAGGTACAGCACGAACAGCGCCGGCACGGCTCCGAGGATGAACATCAGGCGCCAGCTCTGCGCGCCCAACGGATGCGTGCTCGACAGCACGTACCACGCCACCGAGGCCAGCAGCGTACCCCAGCCGAAGCCCGACTGCAGGAAGCCGGCGCCCTTGGCGCGCGCGTTTTGCGGCCAGGTCTCGGCCAGCAGCGAGATGCCCGTGCTCCACTCGCTGCCCAGCGCCAGACCGGTGAGAAAGCGCAGCGCGCACAGCATCACAAAACTGTCGGCGAACGCGGTCAGGCCCGAGAACACCGCATACAGGAACACCGACCACAGCATCATGCGCTTGCGTCCGATGTAGTCGGCGAGCACCCCGCCGATCAGCCCGCCCAGACCCCAGCCCAGCAGCGTGATGCCGATCGCCGTGCCGGCATAGACTGGAAACGAGGCCAGCTGCGTCGGTGCGAGCAGCGTATGCAGCATGGGCACCAGGACCATGATCAGCGCGATCGCCTCGTAGCCATCGAACACCCAGCCGAGGAATCCCCCGGTGAGCACCCGCCAATGCATCGCCGTCAGTCCGGCGTTCCAGCGTGCCGGGGCGGGCTGCGCCGCCGTCATCTCATTCGCGTCCATCGTCTCCTCCTTTTTGCTGTGAGCCAGCTTCCGGCCGTGCGTCGCCACGCCCGCTGATTTTGTCGAAGCTTAGAGGGAGATTCCCGTTGTCGATTCGAAACTGGTTGACCTATCCTTAACCATTGATTAACTCAACGATGGAACACGCGATCAACCCGGCTCGCTTCGACCTGACGACACTGCGGCTGTTTGTCGCAGCCGTCGAGGCCGGCAGCCTGACGCTCGGCGCCGAGCACATGGCCATCAGCCTGCCGGCGGCGAGCAAGCGGCTGGCCGAGCTGGAAAGCCATATCGGCAGCGTGCTGCTGGTGCGCAACAAGAAGGGCGTGACCCCGACCGCCCCGGGGCTGACTTTCCTGCGCTACGCGATCAGCATCGTCGCCGGCATCGAGCAGCTGTCGGTGGCGATGGTCGACTATCACAGGGGGGCGGGCGGCCACCTGCGCCTTTGGGCCAACACCTCGGCATTCACCGGTTTCCTGCCGAACCTGCTGGCACGCTATTCGGCGGCCTACCCCTCGGTCATGCTCGACTTGGAGGACGCGCTCAGCGAGGAGGTGGTCCGCGCGGTGGCACGCGGCAATGCCGAGCTCGGCATCATTGGCAACAATACGCCCGTCGGCGACCTGCAGGCCCTGGTCTGCGACAGCGACGAGCTGATGCTCGTGCTGCCAGCGGCGCATCCGCTGACCAGCCACGACGTGGTGCCGATCGAGGAAGTGCTGCGCCACGACATCGTCGGCCTGAACCGCGCGACCTCGCTGATGCGCCAGATCGCCGCGGCGGCCGATGCCAAGGGCCTGCAACTCAAGATCCGCGTGCAGGTGCGCGGCTTCGACGAAGTCTGCCGCATGATCATGGCCGGCCTGGGCATCGGGATCCTGCCGATGGCCGGCGCGGTTCCGCACGTGAAGTCGATGGGGCTGGCGCTCAAACGACTTTCCGGCATGCCCACCCGCCGCCAGTTGCTGCTGGTCATGCGCGACGAGCCCTCGCTATCGTTGCCGGCCAGCGCTTTGGTCCGCATGGTTCGCGAGCGCGAGCAGAAATTGTCGGCGGGCCGCGCATTCACGGAAACCGCCCCGACATTGACAGGCCCGGTGAGACCTCCCTTCCTGTAGCCGTTTCCGGGCGTGAGTCTTCCGGGCGCGAGTCATATGTGTGACTGACATCGACATGTCACACATACTGCCGACACGATCAAGCTCTGTATTCCCCCTATGGAAGCTTGACCATGTTTCAAAACTTGCGTGTGAGCGTTCGGCTCGGGCTTGGGTTCGGCGCGCTGATGGCGTTGCTGCTGATTCTTGCCGGCTACGGCCTCGTTCAAATGGCGCGGATCAACGGCCATCTGGGCGAAATCGTCAACCAGGATGTCCGCCGTGAAAAGTTGCTGAATCAGATTCAGTTCAACTTTCGAAACAGCACCGGCACGATGTACGACACCATGCTCAAAAGCGATTGGTCGGCAGCGCGCATGGCTGTGCTCCAGAGCAATCACGCGAGCACGAATCGCATCATGCGGGAACTCCACGCCATGCCCATGAGCCCCCAGTCGGCCGAGCTGCTCAAGCATGTCGAGGCCCTGCTCACGGAGGGACGCAAATTCCAGGGGGCCGCGACTCAGTTGATGTCGCAGGACCTTTATCTGCAAGCCGTTCCCGTTTTCACCCAGCAGTACCTGCCGGTTGTCAGTCAAATACGCGACGATCTCGAACACCTGACGGCACTGCAGGATGCAAAGATCAAAAAGGCCTACGAAAGCAGCGAGCAGGACTATCGCACGGCACGCTTGCTGGGGTTTGGATTTAGCTTCGCGGCACTGGCTCTCGCGATATTCATCGCGGCATCGATCACCCGCTCCTTGACACGCCAGCTGGGTGGCGAGCCGGAGCGACCTGGTGCAGGAGATCAATGCCGCCAGCGAGGAGCAGGCCACCGGCATGCAGCAGATCAACCAGGCCGTGGCCCAGCTCAACGCCGTCACCCAGCAAAACGCCTCGGCCTCCGAGCAGCTCGCCGCCACCGCCGAGGAAATGAATCATCAGGCAGACCTGCTGCAAAACATCATGCGCGGATTCAGGCTCGAGGGCGAGGCAGGGCAACCCGCGCATGCCGAGTCATTGGAGCGCCAGCCGCATGCGCGGCGTATGCCGAGGATGGCCATGCAAGGCTGAGGGCGGCACTACGCCGCTGCGCCGTCCTCGGCAAGATCCGCCGCGATCAGCCGGAACTGCTCCAACGCCGCCTCCAGATCGTCCACGATCTCCGCTGCGATCAGTTCCGGCGCCGGCAGGTTGTTGGAGTCCGACAGCGACTCATCCCGCAGCCAGAAGATGTCCAGGCTGGCCTTGTCGCGGGCGATCAGTTCTTCATAGTCGTAGGCGCGCCAGCGGCCGTTGAGGTTGTCTGCCGACCACGTCGCTTTCCGGTCATGCCGGTTTTCCGGGTGATAGCACTGCACGAACTCGTCCAGGTCTTCCCGCTTCAGCGGATCGGTCTTGAGCGTGAAGTGCCGATTGGTGCGCAGGTCGTAGATCCACAGCTTCTTGGTCCACGGGGTTTCGGCGGCGGGCTTCTTGTCGAAGAACAGCACGTTCGCCTTCACGCCCTGGGCGTAGAACAGGCCGGTGGGCAGGCGCAGCAGGGTATGCACGTCGCAGTCGTGCAGCAGTTTGCGGCGGATGGTCTCGCCTGCTCCGCCTTCGAACAGCACGTTGTCCGGCAGCACCAGGGCGGCGCGGCCGTTCTGCTTCAACAGCGTCTTCACATGCTGGACGAAGTTGAGCTGCTTGTTCGAGGTGGTGGCCCAGAAGTCGTCGCGCTCGACGATGTCGCGCTCCTTGCTGACCTTGCCTTCCTCACCGACGATGGTCGTGCTGCTTTTCTTGCCGAAGGGCGGATTGGTCAGCACCACGTCGAAGCGCTCGCCGGGGTCGGCGGCCAGCGAATCCCCCACCGCAATCGGCTCGAACTCCTGGCTGCCGATGCCGTGCAGCAGCATGTTCATCGCGCACAGACGGGCGGTGGCCTGCACCAGTTCCCAGCCCTTGAAGCTTTCCCCGCGTAACTGCTTCTTCTCCGCCGCAGTCATGTTGGGATAGTGCTTCACCACATAGTCGTGCGCCGCCAGCAGAAAGCCGCCGGTGCCGCAGGCCGGGTCGGAGATGGTCTCGCCGGGCCTGGGCGCCACGGCATCGACAATCGCCTGGATCAGCGGGCGCGGCGTGAAGTACTGGCCCGCGCCGGACTTGGTGTCCTGCGCGTTCTTCTCCAGCAGGCCTTCGTAGGCGTCGCCCTTCACGTCGGCGCTCATCGAC
>JAJXUC010000060.1 GCA_021783435.1 Pseudomonadota bacterium
GCCATGGCGTCGCATCGTGGTTAGGTTGTCCCATCGATAGACACCGCCCAGGCCAGATTTATTCCAGCCACTCACTCACCCAGCTCTGCGGAAAACGGAAAACGGGGGACAGACCCCATTTGTCCTCATTTATCCTGTTCATTGATGATCAGGTTGCCATTGAAGGCCTTGGTTTCGATCAAGTAGAAAATAAACCCTCGACCCATGATCAAGTGATCGATCTGGGCGACCTGCCCGTCATTGACCAGACGCAAGTCGTGCAGAACGACGTGATTCTCACCGTCATGGAAATAGGTGTCGATGTAGCGATGCAGTAGGCGGCATCTCGCTCGCCTCCAATGCCGTCCTTAACCCGCTTGCGCTCAGCCGCGAGCCAGTCGCGTTGGCGCCTGTCCAGCCCGGATGCGCGTCGCAACTCTTCGAGGAGACACAGGCGTTTGCTCTTGTCGTCGGCTGACTTGATCAACATGGGAGTGCTGTTGAAGCTGTCTGGCCCAGACTAACCGCAGGGTTTCAAGCTCCGAAGATCTGTGTCATGCGAGGTGATGTGCAATGTACGAGATGGTGAGGGCGTCGGGCACCATCTCGCGGCGTTGGGGAGGCGTCTTCAACGCCAACGCGATCGGATCGTCGGTGAACGGGCTTCTCTTCACGACATGCTCCTTGGCCCAGTTCGGTCCGATCATGCCGGAGATTTCTGTGACCGAACGGTTCGAGAGCCGGGGACGGGGTCAAAGGTCAGTCAAGACTTCCTCGAGATCACGCGCAGGTGGTTCGTTGTGCCAACCGAGAGCCCAGGTGGCCTGATTCAGCCGATCCTGCCTCTGATCGCGCTGGCGGACTCCAGCCGGCATGCGTTTCACCATCGAGTTCACCTGCCGCGTGGTTCTCGTCAGGGAGATCGGGCTATCCCTGGATTGTGTGGCACGGTGTGAATCCCTAGGATCCGCGCTGTCACGCAGTTGTGCCGCAGAGGGCGACTGAGTGAATCCGCAGCGCGCCTCAGGCCCCGGCACGCTGTGAAGGCAAGTGGGGCATGTTCCGCACCAGAGGAGATCAGAATGGGCAACAACTATTGGGCACACCTCGCACGTCATATTTTGCTGGTCACGGCCCTGCTCGTTGGCAGCGCCACGCATGCATACGCCGACAACCCCTCCATGATGAAAGACTTCAATTTTGAGAAGCCTGCCTTCATTCATGACCTGCCTTTCGCAAAATACAAGTTGGTCTTGCAGGTCAGCAGCGACGATCAGCAGTTGTGGGCCCTCACGCTGAACAACGCTCAAAACGTGCTGGACAACCTCGGCCAAGGAAACGTGCGCATCGTGGTTGTCGCCTACGGTCCAGGGCTCCTGATGCTGTTGAAGAACAGCCCTGTCGCTGAACGTCTCGCAGCACAAAACGCCGAGGGCATCGAGTTCGACGCCTGCCACGTCACCATGGAAGGGATGGCCAAAAAACTCGGGCACATGCCCGTGCTGGCTCCCAGCGCCGTGATCGTCCCCGGGGGTGTCGTGCGTCTCATGCAACTCGAAAAAAATGGCTTTGCCTATGTCAAGCCATAACGGCGTTCAAGCCTGAGCACCCCATCGCCGACACCGGCGAATCGCTGTGGGCAGCGTCAAGACCCGGACGCGAAATCAATGGCATCCGTGCTGAAGTCATATACATACGGTCATTGGCGCACAACGCCCTTGACCGTATAAGCCCGCATCACGTTTACCCTGATATTTATGATTTTGTTGAGGACTATTTATTTATTTTGTTTGCCTGCGGGAATTTTTTAGTAGATAGTTCAAAGCAGATGCAGATTGACTGCACCGACCTTTGAACTGGGGGCAATATGTTTCATAAGAATGATCTCGTTACATTTCTCGGAATTTTGGTTTTGGCTGCCACACAATGCCCACCCGCAGAAGCTGCCAATTGGTT
The DNA here is from genome assembly GCA_021783435.1 of Pseudomonadota bacterium. The sequence continues at coordinate 1,936 of JAJXUC010000060.1, forward strand.
CAAGATCCAAGGCATCTCCAATCCAGCATGGGGCAGAGGCAAGGTGTTGGGCTGGTTGGAACCCGACTATTCCACGATTGATGGAAGTAACGTGAATGTGAACGGGCACTCCTATCCCATCAAGCCCAATCTGATCGGCCCGGAATTCAGCAATAGCAGCAAGCTGACCATGCAGCGCGCGCGACTCATGCTGCGCGGGGAACTGAACCCCGACATCTCCTATTTTCTCGCAGGGGAATTCGGAGATAACGGCTACAACTATTCCAATGGCCAGTATTCGCCACAGGTCATTGATGCGCATATGACGTTCAGCAATTATATTCCCGGCGCCAGAATACAAGCCGGTATCATCCATGCCCCAGGGCCTGAAGGCGCGATGCAAGGGTATATGGCATATAATTTCATCGACGTATTCCCATCGGTCATCGGGCAATTGATGCAGCCCAATTTCTATAGCAAGAATACAAAATATAACTACAATCCTGCAAGCGGGGGATACCTTGTTCCGGGATCCGACTTATCCAGTGTAAACGGCTTTAGATATCCGGGCATTCAGGCGCTTGACTGGTTTGATTTACGCAAAAATCTCGAACTTGCTTATGGAGCAATGTTGGGCAGTTACGGCAATCAATTTGAATCCAATTCCTCCAATGGGCCCATTGTCGCTGGAAGATTACAGCTCTCCTACCTTTATGGAGGGGGAGGAAGTTTTTTCCGGAATGATTTGACAGGCTTTGTCTGGGCTCAGCAAGCACGGCCACAATTGAATGGCATCTCCAATACCATGCGGCGGGAAGGATTCGGCGTCACCTACAGGCAGGGCTACATGGAAACCGGTGCGCGTAGTCTCAAGGCCGAATATATGGCTGGCACTGGTAATATTGCCGCTCCTGCCCCGTTTAACCAGGAACCTGGACTTGTACCTGCTCAATATCAAACGACATTCTTCCCAGGGAGCAACAACAAGGCATCCGGCTACTATGTATCAGTAGGCTATTTTGTAGCGCCAAAAGTCGAACTGAATGCCCGCTATGATTATTATGACAGGCTTCCTAATATTCCCGCTCAGGAGCGCGTCTTCACAAATATCGGCATCGGCGCTCAATATCATATAACACCGGTGACGAGAATCGTCGCCGATTATTTCATCAGAAAAACGGACATACCTAATCCAGGCGCCATTGGCCAACCCGGAAGTCCCCAGCTCGTCCAGGCAACAAACATTGCACATGCGACTGGAAATGAATTCGATATTTATGCCATCTACGCATTCTGATTCAAAATTCCTTCTCCCTCAACCTTCGCTCACAACCATGAAATCCATTCAAAAAACATTTGCGGCATTATTTTTTTGCGTCGCTGGAATCTCGCTGGCTGCAGCAGCCACCAGCACGGACGCGATTCATGTCGACATTCCCGTCAAGCTCAAGCAGGCCAATGTCGTCTTCAATATGGACCACCTCGCTTTTCTGGGTGATCTTCCTTTCGGCATGGATTACATGCATTTGCTCTCGATGCGGATGAAGAAAGATCACACCCCTGGAAAGATCATTGGTGTTTTTCACGGCCCTGCTGCCTACATGCTGCTCAACGACAAGGCTTACGACGCGGCGCGGCATGTGGTCACCGGCAACCCTTATGCCAAGACCGTTGCCGAGCTTCAGAAAGAGGGGGTGCAGATTGAAGAATGCGCTGTATCGATGAAAGGCCATCATTGGGGTAACGCAGATCTCCTGCCCGGCGTTTTGGTCAATGCTGGTGCCGTTGGGCGGATCATTCAACTGGTCCAGGACGGCTACGTGCAGATCCAACCGTGACACTGCACCTGACTTTCATGGCCATCGTCATGGCGAGTTGGACGCATCTCTCGGCGATCCCAGCCTGACGCTTGGCCCCGCCTGCAGGCAGGCTCCCGTGGAGAGAGGGCGGCAACGCGGGAGCCTTTGATCCAGCGCGCTGCGACCTGGTCTCCACGACTGCACGCCTTCAGAGCCACGAGGAGCCCTTCATCGGCGCATCATCGTTGTTCCTCATGGAAGCCTGCTGCTCGCTGGGCTATAGTGGTTCCATAGCCATCGGGCAGGGGCGGCGACGAGGAGACAGTCATGCAAGTCAGCGATATTTTGAGAGTCAAGGGCAGTGCGCTGTTCACGGTGGCGCCTGACACAGCCCTGCTCGAAGCAGCCCGCACGATGACGCAGCATGACGTGGGCTCGCTGGTCGTGATGCGGGCTGGCCATCTGGCGGGCATGCTCACCTTCCGCGAAGTCATTGCCGCGCTGGCCGGCGCGCAACCGGGCGAAGCCCAGGTGGCCGACGTGATGCTGGGCGAGCCTGTGCATTGCACACCCCAGACGGGTCTGGACGAGTTGCGCCGCCTGATGCTGGAGAGCCACACCCGCTACATGCCGGTGATGGAAGGCACCACCCTGCTCGGGGTGATTTCTTTCCATGATGTGGCACGCGCCGTGGTGCAGGAGCAAGACTTCGAGAACCGCATGCTCAAGGCCTATATCCGTGACTGGCCACAGGACGATGCACAGTCCCCGAGCCCGGCGACAGGGACGCCGCCCACATCGGCAACCATCCAGCCACTTTCACGCAGCATTTGATTCGAGACCCAGGGCGCTCACAAGACCGCAACTCCCTCAAAACGTTGAGGAAACGCTGGGAGTGACTGCTTCTTCGAGAGGCGTCAGGACCCTATCAACTGCGCCTGCCTTCCAAGCGGGCGCCCAGCCCGCCAGCCCCGGTTTCCAGCCGCTAGGATTGCGGGTTTTGCGCTGGCATACCCGCGCAAACAACTCTGCATGCCTGCACCCTCCCATCTGCTGTATCTGCACGGTTTCCGCTCCTCGCCACAGTCGGCCAAGGCGCTCGTCACCGGCGCGCGCCTGCAAGTCATCCGCAATGAGCGCCGCAGGCGCGGGTTGGAGCCGGTGCAATGGCTGTGCCCGCAACTGCCGCCTTCCCCAGCACAGGCCATGACCGAGATGCTGGCACTGGTGGGCCATGTCGCTCCGGGGCGCCTGGCGCTGGTGGGCAGTTCGCTGGGCGGCTTCTATGCCACCTATCTGGCGCACCACCTGCAGGCACGCGCCGTGCTTTTGAACCCGGCGGTGAACCCGGCACGCGATTTGCGCACGCAGATTGGCGAACTCACGGCCTGGCACGACCCGCAGTCCGCATGGCACTTCACGACGGAGCATGTCCACGAACTCCATGCACTCGAAGTCGGCAGCCTGACCAGCGCCGTGCCCGAGGCTTCACGTTATCTTGCCCTGATTGCGCAGGACGACGAGGTGCTCGACTGGCGTGAAATGGCCGCACGCTACGCTGGCGGCCATTTGCGCATCGTGCCGCGCGGCGGCCACGCACTCACGGATTACGCCACGCATCATCTCGACGCCGTGCTGGATTTTCTCGGCATTCATGCCGACGTGGCGTGACCCTCACCCATTCCGACCCACGTGACCTACATCCTTTTCGAAGACACGGGCAAACTTGCCACCGGCCGCATCATGAGCCAGGCCGACACCTCGATGCAGGTGGAACTGGCCAGCGGCAAACGCCAAAAGATCAAGGCCCAGCAAGCACTGTTGCCGTTCGACGCGCCCGCACCGCATGAGTTGCTGGCTTGGGCGCAGGCGCAGCAGGATGGCATCGAGCTCGACTTGCTGTGGGAGTTTGCGCCGGAAGACGAATTCGGCTTCGGCGTGGTGGCGGCGGATTATTACGGTGGCAAACCCACGCCGCAACAGCAGGCCGCCGTGCTGCTGCGCCTGCACGGCGCACCGCACTACTTCCAACGCCGTGGCAAGGGGCTGTTCCGCAAAGCCAGCCAGGAGACGGTGCAGGCGGCGCTGGCCGGCATGGCGCGCAAGGAGGCGCAGCAACGACAGATCGAGGCCGATGCGCAAGCCCTGGCGAACGGCCACTGCCCCGATGCCATTGCCGCCAAGCTCTACGCCCTGCTGTTCAAGCCCGACAAGAACGGTGTGGAATACAAGACCCTGGCGCAGGCGGTGAAGCAAAGCGGCCATGGCGCGCTGCATTTGCTGCGGGCGGCGGGAGCCATTGCGTCGCCCTGGCATTTCCATATGCAACGTTTTTTGCTGGAGCATTTCCCCAAGGGCACCGGTTTCGCCGATCTGCCGCTGTCGACGCCCGACGTCGGGGATTTGCCGCTGGCTGAGGTGCAGGCGTTTTCCATCGACGATTCCGCGACGACCGAGATCGATGACGCGCTGTCGGTGCAGCGACTGGACGGTGGTGGCGTGGTGCTTGGCATTCACATCGCCGCGCCGGCGCTGGCCCTGGCACGCGACAGCGCCTGGGACCAGGCGGCGCGCGCGCGCATGTCCACCGTCTACATGCCCGGCGACAAGATCACCATGCTGCCCGAGGCGCTGGTGCAGAGCTTCACCCTGGCCGAAGGCAGCAGCCGCCCAGCCGTCAGCCTCTATGTCACACTGGACGCGAACCTCGCCGTGCAGAGCCACGAGACGCGGGTGGAGCGCGTGCCGATTGCCGCCAACCTGCGCCACGATCTGCTGGACGCCGCAGTGACGGAAGATGCCCTGAACGGCGTCGACCCGGCACCCGACCTGGCCTTCGCCACAGAGCTGGCCCTGCTCTGGCGCATCGCCAACAAACTCAAGAGTGGACGTGAAGCCGTGCGCGGCCGGCCGGAGCGCCCGGGCGGGGTGGACTACAGCTTTCGCGTCACCGGCCTGGAGCAGGGGGAGGACGCAGCGCGGGTGGACATCGTGCCGCGCCGCCGCGGCGCGCCGCTGGACCTCATCGTCGCCGAGCTCATGATTCTGGCCAACGCCACCTGGGGCGGCTGGCTGGCCGAACTGGGACTGCCCGGCATTTACCGCAGCCAAAGCGGCATGGGTGCCAACCTGCGCACCCGCATGGGCACCAAGCCGGCACCGCACCAGGGCTTGGGCGTGGCCCAGTACGCCTGGTGCACCTCGCCGCTGCGGCGCTACACCGACCTGGTGAACCAGGGGCAGATCATCGCCGCCGCGCGCCATGGCCGCACTGCCTTGCTCGCGGTGCCCTACAAGCCAAAGGATGCGCAACTCTTCGCCATCGTCGGCGCCTTCGAAGACGCCTACAAGGCCTATGCCGACTTCCAGAACGGCATGGAACGCTACTGGACCCTGCGCTATCTGCAACAGGAAGGCATTGGCGAGCGCGAAGCCGCTGTGCTGCGCGACGGGTTGGTGCGGGTGGACGGCCTGCCGCTGGTGCTGCAGGCGCAGGGAGCGCAGGACCAGCCGCGCGGCACCCGCGTGCGCGTGCAGTTCGGTCAACCCGACCTGATCACACTGGAGCAGCCGTGCAAGGTGGTCGAGGTGCTGCGCGACATGGCCGCGACCGGCGGGGAAGCAGTGCAGGTGGATGAACCAGCCGAGGAGGACGACGCTGCCGCCCTCGCCACGGGCCTACACCTGGCCGTGGACGAAGCCGAGGCAGAAACCGAGGTCGCCGCCGAGGCGGGCGCCGATACGGCCGTGAGCGACACCACCGGAATCGCGGAGGCGGCCAAGGATGCAAACGCCGCCGACGCGTCCCCAGCCACAGCCTGATCGATCCGATCACCTCACGGATCAGCCATCGCGTCCGCTGTCACCTGCCTTGTCACGCCAGTCCATTGCGCATGCCCTCGTTCCGCGCCATTCGTCTCAGCAAGCTGCAGTGGGCGCTGCTGATTTCGGTGACGGCGCACGCGGCGCTTCTGGCGCTGAAAGTGGGCGCGCCCGAGACCTTCAATCGTATGTTCGAGGACACCCCGCTGTCGGTGGTGCTGGTGAATCAGTCGTCGGCCGAGGCCCCCGAGAAACCGCAGGCACTGGCGCAGGTCAATCTAGCCGGCGGAGGTGACGCCGCCAAAGGCCTGGCCACCACACCGCTGCCGGCAACAGCCACCGTGGCCGATGGCAACGCGCTGCAAAACCAGAGCCGCTCCCAACTGGCGCAGGACGAGCAGAAACAGCGTGAACTCATCACCCAGGTGAAGAGCCAGATGGTGCAGTTGCAGCGGCTGGCCACGCAACAGACCAAGCCAGCGGCTGCGCAGGCACTGGAAGATCAGCGCAAACGCCTGCTGGATCTGCTCGGCGCCATCGAGCGCCGCATCGACCAACAAAACGCCAGGCCGCGCCGCCGCTTCGTCGGCCCCAACACCCGCAGCGTGCCGTATGCGCTGTACTACGACCACATGCGGCAAAAAATCGAGCACTTGGGCACGGTTGATTTTCCGCAACGTGACGGCAGCAAGCTCTACGGCAAACTCATCATGGCCATCACCGTCGATGCCTCCGGGCGACTGCTCAAGAGCGAGGTGGTGCGCGGCTCGGGCAACCCGCAGCTCGACCGCATGGCGCGGGCCATCGTCAACGCAGCCCAGCCTTACGGACACTTCAGCGCCGCCATGCGGCGCGATGCCGATCAACTCGTCATCGTCGCCGGCTTCGACTTCACCCGCGAGGGCGGCCTGGAAACGCACATCCAGGCGCAGCCAGGCCATGACGGCAGCCCTGCGCCATGAGCAGCACAACCCCGTTGACACGCATGCCCATGGCGACGCACCTGCCCGATCTTTACGCCGTGTTCGGCAACCCGGTGGAGCACAGCAAGTCACCCCGCATTCATGCCCTGTTCGCGGCGCAATGCGGGCTGAGCTTGCGCTACGACAAGCGGCAGCTTGCGCCGAACGGTTTCGCACAGGGGCTGGGGGCCTTTCGTGCCGAGGGCGGGTGCGGCTGCAACGTCACGGTACCGTTCAAGTTCGAGGCCGCACGCGCCGCACGCCGCCTGTCGCCACGCGCGGCGCTGGCCGAGGCCGCCAACACCCTGGGCTGGGGCGACGACGGCGAACTCTGGGGCGACAACACCGATGGCATCGGCCTGGTGCGGGATCTGACACGCATCCTGGCGCACGCATCCGCAAGCCCGCAGGAGCCCAATGCCGACGCGCAGGCACTCAAGGGCAAAACGATGTTGCTGCTGGGTGCGGGCGGCGCCGCGAGCGGGGTCCTGGGAACGCTGATCGCGGCCGGCACGCAAGCCATTGCCGTGTGGAACCGCCATGCCGACAAAGCCCGCCATCTGGTTGCTCGCCATGCCGAAGTCGCACGCGAACAGGACGTGGCGCTCACGGCCGTGAGCACACCATCGCCGGAATTCGATCTCGTCATCAACGCCACCGCCTCCAGTCTGGGTGGCGCCACGCTGGAACTGCCGCCCGGGGTGCTGCGCCCCGGCATGTTGGCCTACGACCTGATGTACGCCGCGCAGGCCACGGCCTTCGTTGCCCAGGCCCGCAAGGCCGGCGCCGATGCCCATGATGGCCTGGGCATGCTGGTGGAACAGGCGGCCGAGAGCTTCCGGCTCTGGCACGGGGTGCGCCCCGATACCGCACCGGTTCTGGCCTCACTGCTGGCCGAGTTGCACGGGCCTGCGCTGTAAGCGCCCTGCCTCCTCGACAACCCCGACTTCTCGCAACCACGCTCCTGTCCTGCCATGGCCGCGTCACGCCAACACTCCAGCTTGCGCTCCATCCTGTGGCTGTGTTTCTGGGCCGTCATCGTTCTGCAAGGTTATTTCGCCCTGCGCATCGCCCTGTGGACGGTGATCCCGCCATCCAGCACAGCCTTCATGCGTGCGGCGCAGTTGCGCATTCTCAAGGGCGATCCAGGCGCGTCGCCCATATCGTTTAAGGGTCAGGATCGACAGAGCGCGGCCGAGCATTGGCTCCATGCGCCTTGGCTGCACGACTGGTTGCCCTACGACCGCATCAGCCCCTGGCTCAAGCGCTCGGCCGTGGCCTCGGAAGACGCCACATTCTTGACCAACGACGGTGTCGACTGGACTGCCATCCAGCAAGCCTGGCAGAAAAATCACAGCCGCCGCGATGAGCGTCTGCACCGCATCATCGGCGGTTCGACCATCACCCAGCAACTGGCGAAGAACCTGTTTCTCTCACCGCAGCGCAGTTATCTGCGCAAGGCGCAGGAGTTGGTCATCGCCTACATGCTCGAAGGCATCCTGGGCAAGCGCCGCATCCTGGAGATCTACCTCAACAGCGTGGAATGGGGCGAGGGCATTTATGGCGCCGAGGCGGCCGCGCAGCATTATTTCCATGTGTCGGCGGCGCGCCTCTCACCATGGCAGGCTGCGCGCCTGGCGGTGATGCTGCCGGCGCCGCGCTTTTTCCAGAACCACCTGTACGGCCCCTACATCAACGCCCGCACGGGGGTAATCGCCGCTCGCGCCTATCAGGTGCAAATTCCACGCTGAGGCACGGGCAACGGTACTCAGGCCTGGCCAAGCTGCGCAAAAGCTGCGTCGGCCGCGTCGAGCGTGGCGGCAATGACGTCGGGCCCATGCGCGGCAGACAGGAAGCCCGCCTCGTACATGCTGGGGGCGAGATAGACCCCGCGGTCGAGCATGGCGTGGAAAAAACGCTTGAAAATTTCGACATCGGCGTTGGCAACGTCGGGGTAGTTGCGCGGCAAGCTGTCGGTGAAATAAAAGCCGAACATGCCGCCCTCACTGTCCGTGCGCAAGGTGACGCCATGGCGCGCCGCCGCGGCATCCAGCCCCTGCATCAGTTGTCGGGTGGCCGCGGCGAGGCGGTCGTAGAAGCCTGGACGCTGGACGATGCGCAACTGCGCCATCCCGGCGGCCACAGCCACCGGGTTGCCTGACAGCGTGCCAGCCTGGTAGACATTGCCCAGCGGCGACAGCTTGTGCATCACATCGGCTCGGCCGCCAAAAGCCGCCAGCGGCATGCCGCCGCCGATCACCTTGCCCATCACCACCAGATCAGGCCGGATGCCGTACACCTGCTGGGCACCGCCCAACGCAACGCGAAAGCCGGTCATCACCTCGTCCCACACCAGCAGCGCGCCATGCTCGGTGCACAGCTCCCGCAGGCGGCGGTGCCAGGCGGCATCGCCGCGGATGAAGTTCATGTTGCCGGCAATGGGCTCGACCATGACGCAGGAAATCTCGGGCCCGCGCGCTGCGAACAAGGCTTCGATCTGCGCAATGTTGTTGAACTCCAGCACCAGGGTGTGCTTGGCCAGATCGGCCGGCACCCCGCCGGAACTCGGGTTGCCGAACGTGAGCAGGCCTGAACCGGCCTTCACCAGCAGGCTGTCGGCGTGGCCGTGGTAGCAACCCTCGAATTTGACGATGGCGTCGCGCCCGGTGAAACCCCGTGCCAGACGGATGGCGCTCATCCCGGCCTCGGTGCCGCTGGAGACCAGGCGCACCATGTCCACGGCCGGCATGAGCTTGCAAATCGCCTCGGCCATCTCGATTTCGTCAGCCGTTGGCGCGCCGAAGCTCAACGAGCGGGTGGCGGCGCGCTGGACGGCCTCAATCACTTCGGGATGGGCATGGCCAGCGATCATCGGCCCCCAAGAGCCGATGTAGTCGATGAAACGCGTGCCCTCGGCGTCGATCATGTAGGCGCCTTCGGCGCGGTCGATGAAGCGCGGCACGCCACCCACTTGGCGAAAGGCGCGCACGGGGGAGTTCACCCCGCCTGGAATGGTGCGCTGAGCGCGGTCAAAAAGTTGGGGGTTGCTGGGCATGGCGACGGCAAGAACATGCCGCCCGGGCTGGACGGCTGATTGGGAGAGCGAGGATGACGCTGGAGGCCTGCTGCTTACTGCAGACCCACCGGAGAGATGGAGTCGTCGTCATCGGGGCTGGTCTGGGCCCAGAAGAAACGGTCGGGAACGAGATGCCCCATGCCCGGGCGGTAGGCAAAATCCAGGCTCTGGTCGAGAAACTCCAGCCCTTCATGCACCGCCCGGTCGAGCTTGGCGCCCGTGCCCAGCAACGCGGCCACGGCGGCCGAAAGCGTATCGCCGGCACCGGAAAAACCCGCATCGAACATCTCGAAGCGCTCGCGCAGCAATTGGCGGCGCGGGCTGAGGAGCAGGTTCTCCACATGGTTTTCAGGCACCAGAATCCCAGTCACCAGCAGGTATTGCACACCCATGCCCTGGGCTTGATGCATCAGCGCCTCGGGCGTGGGCGGATCTTCGCGCTCGACGTCGGGAAACAGGAACTGGGTGAGGGCCGTGACATTGCCGCACAACACACGGGTCTGCGGCAGCACCAGCTCATGCATGGCCTTGATGTATTCCTCAGTCTGGCTTTCGTCGAATGCCTGCAGGTTGCCGACATAGGTGACCAGCGGCACCTGGGAGTAATCGGCCAAGAGCTCGGCCACGGCGCTGACCACTTCGACACTGCCGAGGAAACCCACTTTCCAGGAGGCCAGTTCCACGTCCTCCAGGACGGCACGCGCCTGCTCGATCACGGCGTCGGCCTCGATCTCGACGATATCGAAAATCTCGGCCGTGTCGCGCACCCAGATCGACGTCGTGACCGGCAAGGCGTGGCAGCCGACGGCGGCGCAAACCGCCTGGTCCGCAGCCAGCCCTGCCGCGCCACTGGGGTCGGCGGCGTTGAAAGCCATCACGGCTGGGGGAGATTCTGGTGCTTCGGTCGGATTGGGCATGATGGGTTCGGGTGATGAAACAAATCGGGGCGGCCAAACCCACAGCCGCGCTTGGTATGCAAGACACCACAGCCCTGCACAACCTCTCCATAGAATGATTGAATCTTATGCCAGAGGGCGATACGCTGTGACACAACCTGACTGCAAAACCTGGATGTGCTTGATCTGCGGCTTTATTTATAACGAAGAAGTGGGCCATCCGGAAAGTGGCCTGGCCGCTGGCACACGCTGGACAGACATTCCGATGAACTGGACTTGTCCTGAGTGCGGGGCACGCAAGGATGATTTTGAAATGGTGCAGATCTAACTTCCGATCCCAAGCAGCTTTGCGTCTTGACCCCTGCGCGCAGGTTCCTGTGCTTGTTCATCACCGCATATTTTCTGGAGACCCTGCTTGAGCACGGCCAATGGTTCATTCAAGGTGTTGGTGGTCGACGACAGCAACACCATTCGTCGCAGCGCGGAAATTTTCCTGAAACAGGCTGGCTACCAGGTGCTGCTGTCAGAAGATGGATTCGACGCCCTGTCAAAAGTCAACGACACCTTGCCGGACTTGATTTTCTGCGACATCCTGATGCCGCGCCTCGACGGTTATCAGACCGTGGCCATCATCAAGCGCAGCCCTCGTCATGCCGGCATCCCCGTGATCATGCTGTCGTCGAAGGACGGGGTGTTCGACAAGGCACGCGGCAAGATGGTGGGCGCAGAGGCCTACCTCACCAAACCCTTCACCAAAGACCAACTGCTCCAGGCGGTCGATCAATATCGCAACACTCCCTCTGGCGCCAGCGCCGCACACCCATGAGCATCCAAAAAATTCTGGTCGTCGACGACTCCCGCACCGAGCTCTACTTTCTTTCCGATTTGCTGAGCAAAAATGGGTACACCGTGAGCACCGCCGAAAACGGCGAGCAGGCCATGAGCGCGATGGCAGCGGACAAGCCCGATCTGATTCTGATGGATGTGGTGATGCCAGGCCAGAACGGCTTTCAGCTCACTCGCCAAATCACTCGCAACCCGGCGTACAGCGATGTTCCTGTGATCATCTGCACCAGCAAAAATCAGGAGACCGACAAGCTCTGGGCCATGCGCCAGGGCGCTCGCGACTTCGTCACCAAGCCCGTGGATCCGCATGATCTGTTGAGCAAGATCATGGCGCTGTCCTGAGCCGCGCCATCGCACACCCTTGCCCCTCAGTCCAAAACATGGCACGCAGCAGCCTGATTGAATTCCAGAGCCAGCTCGCATCGCGTCTGCAGGCGGCGCAGTTGACACAGAGCGAGTCACGCTGGCTGGCCGTGGTCGCTGGCCAGCAGCGCATCTTGTTGCCCTTGGTGCAAGCGGGTGAAATCTCGGCTTACGAGTCGCCCATGCCTTTGCCACATGGACGGGCCTGGTTCGCCGGCCTGGTTAATTTGCGTGGCGTGTTGAGCGGCGTCATCGACCTCGCGGCTTTTTTGGGTGCACGCCCCACCAGCAGCCCACGCAGCAATGCCCAAAACCGGTACATCCAGTTCGCACCCCAACTGGAAATCAACGCCGTGCTGCTGGTCGATCAACTTGCCGGCTTGCGCACACCCGGACAATTTGTCAGGGACGAGCACGCGCCTGCAGCCCCAGAACCTTGGCTCGGCCCGGGACTGCTCGACACTTCGGGGTTGACCTGGCGCGAACTCAACCTGGCCTTGTTGGCTGATGACCCCGAATTTCTTGCCGTCGTCTAGTGCGAGCGGTTGCCCATCGCGCTGAGGCACCAACCGCCACTGACACTGCCTGACTGCCTTCCCTGCTCAAATTCCACACTAGACGTCACGCCGGAGTTCCCATGGCCCTGTTTCCCCTGTTCGGTTCCAAAAACCCCCTCGAGGTCCCCACGGCCATCGCCGAATCCAGCGTCTCTGTCTCGTCGACAGTCCAAATGGATCAGGACGCGCAAGAACAGCGCCCACAGCAAGAGGTGCAAAACGCACTTCCCTTGATCGGCCACCTGCCCTTGCCCCAGCAGCAGCGTGTGCTGGTTCTGCTGCTTATCGTCGCCGTGGTCCTGATCGCGCTGGGTTTGACCGTGACGCTGCGCGTAGCAGCCAGTTCTGCCAAGTTACTGGATACCACCGGCGACGCCATGATGCAGTCGCAGCTTGTTGCCAAGTCCATCAGTGCCTCCTTGCTGGGCTCGGAGAGCTCCTTCGGTGAGCTCAAAACGGGCGCCAATGCCCTGAGCCGCGATGTCCAAGCGCTGGGCGGTGGCAATGCAGCGGCCAATTCCGATCTGGCCGCGATTCAACCCCTGGTCGACGGGATGGTGAAAAACGCGCTGTCCGTGGTCAAGCTTGAACCGGTGCTGACACAAACGAACAAGTCCTTGCGCACTGTGAACCGGCAGTCCGACAGTCTGCTTGAAACAACCGAAACGATCTCATCGCTGATGCTGCAGGAAAACGCGCCCGCAGCCAACATCGCAGCGGCCACGCAACTCAATATGCTGACCCAGCGCATCGGCAAGTCGGCAAACGAGTTTCTGTCCTTCGAAGGCGTCAGTCCCGAGGCTGTCTTTGCGCTCGGCAAGGATCTGAACACCTTCAATGACTTGTCCAAAGGACTGCTTGATGGCGACCCTAATCTCCAACTGACCGCAGCCAAAAGCGCGCAACTGCGCGCCCAGTTGCAAAACCTGGTGAAAAGTTTCAGTGAAACCCGCCAGCTCACCACCGGCATCCTGTCCAATCTGCAGGGTCTGAGCAGCGCGCGCGTTGCGCAAGCATCGGTGGTGAAGGACTCGGTACCGTTGCTGGCTAAGTTGCAGGCCTTGCAAAGCAACTACGCGTCACATGCCGGCGTGAGTACACCCGCTCTGTTATTCCTGGTCGCCATGGGGGGGCTGGCGTTGTTGGCACTGGCTGGTTTAGCCAGGTTGTACGTGCAGGAAACACGCCAGCGTGCGGATCAGTCCGAGATGCAACGTCATCTTGCCGAACGCCAGGAACTCGATGCCCGCCGAACCAACGAGGCCAACCAGTCGGCCATTTTGCGATTGATGAACGAGTTGCAGAACGTTGCCGAGGGCGACCTGACCCAACAGGCCACGGTGACCGAGGACATCACCGGGGCCATTGCCGACTCGGTGAACTACACCGTGGAGGAGTTGCGCAATCTGGTGTCGCAAGTGCAATCCACCGCCGACCAGGTGAGCTACGCCTCCTCGAAGGCGCAAACCACGTCCGGCAACCTGCTCAAGTCATCCGAGCAGCAACTGGTGGAAATTCGTGAAACCGGCCAGTCGGTGCTGGAAATGGCCGAACGCATCAATGCGGTCTCGGCTCAGGCGCAGCAGTCGTCCGACGTGGCTCGTCAGTCACTCTCGGCCGCCGAACAGGGCCTGCAGGCGGTGCGCAATTCGATCGACGGCATGAACGCCATCCGCACCCAGATCCAGGACACCTCCAAGCGCATCAAGCGCCTGGGCGAATCCTCACAGGAAATCGGCGAAATCACCGAGTTGATTTCCGACCTGACGGAGCAGACCAACGTCCTGGCGCTGAATGCCGCCATTCAAGCCGCTTCAGCAGGTGATGCCGGCCGCGGTTTCTCAGTCGTGGCCGAGGAAGTGCAGCGCCTCGCCGAGCGCTCCGCCGAAGCCGCGAAACAGATCTCGGCGCTGGTGCGCGCGATTCAGACCGACACGCAAGACGCCGTTGCCGCCATGGAAAAAAGTACGCAAGGCGTGGTGGAAGGCGCCAAGCTCTCGGACAACGCCGGCACGGCGCTGACCGAAATCGACCGCGTGTCGCGCCAGCTCGCCGAGCTGATTCAGCGCATTTCCGAGCAGACCTTCACCGAAGCGCAGTCGGCCAACAAGGTTGCGGGCAACATCCAGCACATCTTCGCCGTGACCGAGCAGACCAGCCAAGGCACGCGCTCCACTGCCGACCTGGTCGGCGAACTGGCACGCGTGGCCGAGGCGCTGCGCGAGTCCGTGTCGCGTTTCAAGATCGCCTGATGCCCCACATTCCGGGCACCCATTCCGACCCGTCCAACGATCTCCTTCCTGCGCGCCCCAAGGCATGAACCTCGCTGTCTCGACACCGCTTTCCACCACGCAGCTGGATCCCGGACCGCTGGTCTGGGTGATCGAGCAAGTGCGCGAGAACCTGCTCGCCGCGCAAGCCGCATTGCGCAAGCAAATGCAATGGCGCAGTCCGGCACAGGGTGACGACGCCCAGCCCGCGGCGGGTTATCTGCTGCAGGCGCGCCACCAGGTGCATCAGGCCGCCGGGGCCATCGATCTGCTCGGCTACTTCTCGGCAGCGCGGCTAGCCCTGGCGACGGAACGGGTGCTCGCACGGTTCATCGAGCAACCGGCCGGCTTCGACACCTCGGCCCAGAGCACGCTCGAATCCGGCTTGTACGCCCTTCTCGATTACCTCGAGGCTCAGCGCAGCGGCAAGCTGGAGCCTGCGCTCAAGTTGTTCAAACAGTACCACGCCCTGACGGAACTGGCGGGTGGCGAGATTGCCCATCCGGCCGATCTTTGGGACATCGACTGGACCTGGCCCGATCTGCCAGACGACACAGCACCGAGCCCCAGACTGCACCCTGACGACCGTGGCAACTATGAGCGTGCCCTGCTGGATCTGTTGCGCCAGCGCGACCTGCCCCTGACGGGACGCGCGCTGCAATCCGTGGCGCAACGCGCTACGGCAAGTGCCAGTGGACACGAACGTGTCCTGTGGTGGCTGGCTGACGGCTTTTTCGAAGCCTTGGCCCTGGGCCTGCTGCCTGTGGACCTGTATGCCAAGCGCTTGTGCAACCGGCTCAATCTGCAGCTCAAGAGTGTCATGGCCGGGCAACAGCAACCCTCCAGGCGCCTCGCCCATGAACTGCTCTTTTTCTGCAGTCAGGCCCTGGCGAAGGCACATGCGCAAGGCATACAAGTCGAAACACTGGGCGCGATTCAAACCCGCATGCATCTCCCTGTTGCGGTTGTCGTGGATTACCAGCGCACTTACTTCGGCCTGCTCGATCCGTCACTCATCCAACAGGTGCGCAAGCGCATCGGCCTGGTCAAGGAAGGCTGGTCGCAACTCGGTAACGACGATTTCACCCGTGTTGGCAAGTTGGTGGAAGGCACCCATTTGCTCGGACAGGCTCTCCGCGAGATCTCCCCGGGTGCCGAATCCCTCACCGCAGCCATCGAGCACATGGTGCGAGCCGTCTCTGAGCGGCGTGACCTGTTGACCCCGGAGCGCGTGCTCGAAGTGGCTACGGCCCTGCTGTTCCTGGAGGCATCGTTCGACCATTTCCAGGCCGACGATGCGGAATTCCTGTTGCGTGCCAGCGAGCTTGCCCGCCGACTCGACCGTAGTGCCGAAGGCGTGGCCGCCGGCACTTTTGCACCGTGGATGGAAGAGCTCTACCGCAAGTCGTCTGAGAGCCAGACGATGGGAACGGTGGTGCAGGAGTTACGCCACGACATGAGTACTGTCGAGCGCTTGCTCGATGCCTATTTCCGCGATCCGGCCACCCAGTCGGAACTCGCGCCCGTACCCAAGCTTCTGGCGCAAATGCGAGGGGTGCTGTCCGTGCTCGGCATGGACGTTGCCGCCCAAGCACTGGGGCATATTCGCCAGACGGTTGAAAACCTCCTGCTCAGTCCTCCTGACGAGCACCAGGCCCGCGAACCACGAGGTTTGTTCGATCGCCTCGCCGGGAACATCGGCACCCTGGGTTTTCTGATCGACATGCTGGTGTACCAACCCGAACTGGCGAAATCGCTGTTCAGTTTCGACGCACAAAGCGGCGAATTGCGCGCTATCGTTCCCAGCACGCCGCACACCGCACCACCCAGTACCCATCAGGATCTGCAACACCAGGCGACGCAACTTGCCGACGCCCTTGACCACGGGCTCGACCCTGTCCAAGCTGCCGGCCAGTTCGAGCGCCTGCGCATGGAGGCCGCGCTGGCGCAAGAAAGCACTTTGTCGGCCAAGCTCGTGCAGGCACGCGAATTGCTCGGCGCGGGACAGGATGTCTCGGCTGCAGCAGCGTTGCTGCGCAGCCCACGGGCGCAAGACGCCGATGCCGCCGCCCCCGCTCGACTGGCTGCGCCGGTTGCAGCGGCCGCTGCCGCCACCGCTGCGACCGACACCCCGGTCGCACCAAGCTTCGACGCGCCCACAGAGCCGGGCGGGACAGACGAGGAAGATGACCTGCTCGACATCTTTCTCGAAGAGGCTGATGAAGTCATCGCCGCGGGCCAGATCGGCGTGGCCCAGCTCTCCACCAACCCATCCGACGACAGCACGCTCACCGCCGTGCGCCGAGCCTTCCACACACTCAAGGGCAGCTCGCGCATGGTTGCGCTCACGGACTTCGGTGAAGCCGCGTGGGCGCTGGAACAGGTTTTCAATCAACTGCTGGCCGAGCAAAGGCCCATCACGCCTCCCGCGCTGCAACTCGCACAGCACACCTTGGCCGAGCTCGACGCTTGGACCCGTGCCCTGCGCATGGGCACGGCGGCCCAGCATTCGAGCGACGCCATCTGCGCCGCGGCGCGTCGTCTGCGCGGTCTGCCCACGGAAGACATCGCCGCTGCAGCACTACCGGCAGCGCCAGCCGCCAGCGTTGCAAGCGCGGTGGCATCTCAGGCACAAGCCCTCGAGAGCGAGTTTCCAGATCCCGACTTTGTCGACACCTGGTCGACAGGGCTGCCTCCCGTTGTCGAAGAGGATGACGCTGCCGAAAACCTGGTTGCGGCTCGGGCGCCGATACCCGCCACCGAGGCGAATGGCGTCGACGCAGAGCCCGCAAGCTTCGAGCTGACGCCATGGACCGCGTCCGACCAGCCGGAGCAGCCAACCGTCGACATTGCCCTACAGCTGCAACCCCCTGACTTCCCGGCTCTCGATCTGCATCTGCCTGACGTCGCATTGCTCGATCTTGACTTCACGCCCAAGGCTGCCGAAGCCCCGGCGTCTGCGGATCCTGCCGCCGACGGTATGCCTGCGAGCACCACGCCTGCAGACGAGACCTCTGGCATGGTCGACATGCAAGAACTCGATGCGCAGGCCTTCGACCGGCTATTCCCTGACGCGCCCGGCTTCGATGCCCAGCCCTCGGCCTCTGCCTCGCAGGGGGCGCATACGCCCCTGGATCTGGTCGCGCCGCAAGCATCGACCTTCATCCATCGGCCTGACGCAGCTGGCAAAGCCGTCGACATGTCCGGCACCGACGACGAGGAGCCGCACGAGACGGAGCAGACCGCGCTCCACACGGCGCAGCCAGTGCCACCGCTGCATGCCCACCCTGCAACGGATGCGCCGCTGGCGCAGGTCTACACGCTCGATGTGCATCGCCCCGCCCTCCAGACTCCCGACGAAAACATCAAGGTCGTCGGCGATCTGCGCATCCCCATCCCGCTCTACACCATCTATTTGAACGAGGCCGACGAACTGGTCCGTCGACTCGGTGCCGACATTGCCGCCTGGTCATTGCAGCCATCCAATCCGGTGGCTGAGGAAGTCACCGCCCTTGCCCACCAACTGCGTGGCAGTTCTCGTACCGTAGGCCTGCAGAGCGTCGGGCAACTGGCCGAGCAGATGGAAGAGGCGCTGCGTTTGCAGCACGGCCGCCCTGCCGCACTCGAATCGGCGGACGTCGACCTGCTGGTTCAAGCCACCGAAGAAATTCGCCGCCTGCTGCACCAATTCGCTGCAGGTTTCCTGCGCCCAGCCCAGCCAGACATGGTCGAGGCGCTGCAAGCGCTGGTGCACCGTATGCAGCATCTGGGTGCCCAACCCCAGATTGACGCGCCGGAAACCGGCATGGCGCACAGCGGCCATGGTGTGGAAGACACCGACAGCACCGCGTACGTCGATGCCGAGCCGATCGTGGTGGTGACAAAGCATGCTGGCGAGTCGGCGCCGATTGCGGCAAGCGAGCTTGCCCAAGCCCTGGAGGAGATGGGCAGCGCAGTTGCGCCCGTGGCCCCGTCCGAAAGCACGATGGCTGCCGCTGCCGACCCGACCCTGCGTGACAGCATCGACACCGAGCTTTTCCCCATCTTTGAGGACGAGGCTTCCGAGTTACTGCCCGGACTC
>JAJXUC010000061.1 GCA_021783435.1 Pseudomonadota bacterium
TGGGCTGCGCCGCGCGCGCTTGGGCGTCGGTGAGCGTGGACATGGTGGGCTGGGGGCAAGTGGACGATGAATCCATGCTATTGCCCCCAAATCACCCCCACAAGGTTGTCGATCGACGTCAACCAGCGGCCACGCGTGTTGACGCAAATGCACCCTTATCCTCACGCAACGCATTGATTTAACAAAGAAAAATCCATCGCCATCGCGATGGATGGCTTGGAGAAATCGACGGGTCAATTCTGGCGGAAGCGGTGTCCGACATTGTGATGTTCGCAACTATTCGTACACAATCTATTTCACTCTTTATAGTCAACCACTTAGGTTATGTCTTGTTCGCCTGTATTCGTTGAAACCCCATAAAAGCCGCCGCATAATTGTGGGACTTTTTGTAGGACGCAAACATGGCAACGACTGATCTACAGGTCAAGGCACTCTCCAGAAAACCCGGCATGCACCGGGTTGCACCTGGCTTGTATCTACGCGTGCGCGAAAGTGGCGCGGCATTCTGGGCGCTGCGGTACGCCGTGGGCGGCAAGGCGCGCGAAATGGGGCTCGGCTCATACCCGACCGTCAGCTTGATGGAAGCTGGAGCCAAGGCATCAAAATTGCGCCTGGCCATGAAGCGCGACGGCATCGACCCGCTGCAGGCCAAGCTGGCACAGGAATCACGCAAGGCCGGCACGGCATTCAAAGATGTGGCCGGCAATCTGATCGACGCCAAGCGCCCGGGCTGGAAGAACGTCAAACACGCTGGCCAGTGGGTCGCCACCTTGGAAACCTACGCCTATCCGATCATCGGCGATCTGGACGTGTCCACCATCGACACCGAGCACATCCTGAGCGTGCTCAAGCCGATCTGGACGGACAAGCACGAAACCGCAACCCGCCTGCGCCAGCGCATCGAAATGGTGATGGACGCTGCCACCGCCCGCAAGCTGCGCAGCGGTGAGAACCCGGCGCGCTGGAAAGGGCACCTGGACAAGCTGCTAACCACCATCAGCAAGCGCATGCGCACACGCCACCATCCTGCTCTACCTTGGCAGGACTTGCCTGCATTCGTAGCCGAACTGCGCCAGCGCAGAAACATCAGCGCCAGCGCCTTGCAGTTCACCATACTGACCGCCTGCCGCACGGGTGAAGTGCTCGGCGCGCAGTGGCCCGAGTTAAGCCTGGAGCGGGCGCTGTGGACGATTCCGGGCAGCCGCATGAAGGCGCAGCGTGAACACCGCGTAGCGCTCTCGGGTGAGGCCGTGGCGCTGCTACAAAGCCTGCCGCGCATTGACGGTGAGCCGTGGGTTTTTCCGGGAGCACGCAAGAACCGCCCACTGTCCAACATGGCGATGCTGGAAATGGTGCGTGGCCTTCGCCCTGGGCTCACGGTTCACGGGTTCCGCTCCACGTTCCGCGATTGGGTATCGGACACGACGAACTTCAACCCGGAGATTGCCGAGCAAGCCCTGGCTCACATCGTTGGCAATCAGACCGAGGCGGCCTACCGGCGTGGCGATCTGCTGGAGCGTAGGCGCGAACTCATGCAAGCATGGGCCGACTTCGCCACCGGGCACGAGCGCGTCATCAAGCTGGTTAGCGCCGCGTGAGCCTCGTCGAAAAAATAGGCCGCCTACGGGCGGTTTTTTTTCGTCTGCGCTGTTTGTCGTGATCCAAAGCCGTACCAGTGCTGCCAAACTTCGGCCAGCGCACAACCTAAAACCGTGCGCAACCGCTGGTCAGCGCAGGAGTGCCGACCCATTCAATCGGCGCGAAGTCGCCAAGCCAATGGAGTTCGACATGAACACCAAAACCCAGCTTCAAAACGTCACCATGCACCTGGCAAAGCGCCGGCCCCTGCGCGTTGCACCTGTGACGGATGCTATTCATCCGGACAGCCTGATACGGCTTCACCAAATTCTTGGGACGCGAGATACACCGCCTTTGTTGTCCATTGGGCGAACGACTTTTTATCGTCTGATTTCTGAGGGCAAGCTGCCACAACCGCGTAAGCTGGGTGGTGCGAGTCTCTGGCGTGCTGGCGACATCTTGGCCGCGATGGAGGCTCTGTAATGCGCGCCCGCCTGTATCACCTGCTGCCGCTGATCTGCGGGGTGAAGCCATGATGCCCGCTCGCAACCGCATCACCCCGGCCAAAACCAGAGCCGCACTGCTGTCGCAAAAGCCGCTCGGACGGTTCGACCGCTCCCTGTTGCCCGATCCGGCGGAGTACTACGCCCGCGAGCTTGGCACCCTGAAAGGCGCAGGCCCGTGGAAAACGGCGCTGTGTCCATTCCACCAAGACACCAGCCCCAGCCTGAGCGTCAAGCTCGAAACCGGCGCGTATCACTGCCACGCCTGCGGTGAAGGTGGCGGCGATGTGCTGGCCTTCCAGCGGCGCAAGTATGGGCAGGACTTCAAGGCTGCTTGCAAGACCCTGGGCTGCTGGGTGGAGGGCAGGCCATGAGCGCCGTCCTGGAAGTCACAGAAACCCCGCAGCAGGCCGCCCGGCGCTTGTCGGCACCTGCGCTGCGCGATGGCTTCAAACCCGAAGTTCTGCACACCTACACCGACGCCAGCGGGGAGCCGATTTACTGGCGCATCCGCGCCAAGCATCCCGATGGCCGGAAGTGGATCAGGCCCATGCACCAGGCTGACGGCGGCGCTTTCGTCATGGGTGAACCGCAGTTCGCACCAGGCGCGAAGCCGCTCTACCGTCTTGCCGACCTGGCGCGGCATCCCGGTGCCGTGGCAATCGTGACCGAAGGCGAGAAAGCCGCCGATGCGCTTGCCAAGATCGGCATGCAGGCCACCACATCGGGCGCGGCAGATTCATGCACAGGTGCCGACTGGCAACCGCTTGCGAGCCGTACCGTCCTGATCTGGCCGGACCATGACGAACCCGGCGCAAGGTACGCGCAGGCCGTGGCCGACAAGCTCCAAGGCATCGCTGCAGAGGTTCGCATCATCGACGTGGCGGCGCTCGGATTGCCCCCGAAGGGTGATGCCGTGGAATGGCTGGAGGCGAACCCCGAGGCCACCGCCGACGATGTGATGGCGCTTCCCGTAGTGCAGGCCGAGGAACCGGCGGACGCTTGGCCCGAGCCGCAACCCCTGCCCGAAGGCTTGCCACCTGTTGACCCATTCGACGCGGCGCTGCTGCCCGATTCCATCCGCGCCTGGGTGATGGACATTGCCGACCGCGTGAGCTGCCCGCCTGACTATGTGGCAGTTCCGGCCATGCTCGCCTTGTCCTGCGCCCTGGGCCGCAAGGTGGCGATACGGCCGCAGCGCCAAGCCGACTGGACAGTGACCCCGAACCTTTGGGGTTTGGTGATCGGCAGGCCCGGCATGATGAAAAGCCCGGCCATGTCGCAGGCCACGGCACCGCTCAAGCGCCTGGCTGCGCGCGCACAGGATGAACACGCGGCGGCGCTGGCCGGCTGGAAGCAAGCCGACAAGCTGCGCGAGCTTCAAGCCGAAGCAGGCGAGAAAAAAGCCCGTGCCGCACTCGCCAAGAATCCGCGTGCGGATGTGTCCCACCTGATCGACGGCGGCGCGGGCGAGCCGGAACCGACGCTGCGGCGCTACACCACGGCGAACGCCACCCCCGAAGCCCTGGGTGAACTGCTGCGCCAGAACCCGCAAGGCTTGATGCTGGAGCGCGACGAAATCATGGGCCTGTTGCGCGAACTTGACCGCGAGGACAAGGCCGACCACCGCGCTTTCCTGCTGGAAGCCTGGGATGGCAACGGCGCGTTTACATTCGACCGCATCGGCAGGGGCTTCAATCTGCACATCCCGGCCATGTGTCTGTCGGTCGTCGGCACCACCCAGCCCAGCCGGATGCTCGCCTACATGGGTGATGCGCTTCACGGCGGCGCAGGCGACGATGGGCTGGTGCAGCGTTTCAGCATGATGATCTGGCCGGACGCGACCGGCGCATGGCGCAATGTTGACCGCTGGCCCGATGGCGAGGCCAAGAAAGCCGCCTGGGACGTGTTCGACCGGTTGGATGCGCTCAAGCCCAGCGATGTGCTGGCCGAGCAAGACACCGACCTGGACGGCAACCCGGACGGCGTGCCCTACCTGCGCCTGGACGACGATGCCCTGGCGCTGTTCCTGGAGTGGCGCACCACCCTGGAAGCGCGCTTGCGCGGTGGCGATCTGCACCCGGCTGTCGAAAGTCACCTGGCGAAGTATCGCAAGCTGGTCCCGGCGCTGGCGCTGATCTGTCACCTGGCCGACCACGGCACTGGGCCAGTGCATGAGGCGGCGATGCTGCGCGCGCTGGGCTGGGCCGTCTATCTGGAGTCGCACGCCATGCGCGTCTACGGCGGCGCTGCCTCACCTGAGATAGAGGCCGCTCGCGCAGTTCTGCGCCGCATCAAGCGGGGTGATCTACCGCGTGATGGTTTCAGCAGCAGGGATGTGTGGCGACCGGGATGGGCTGGGCTTGCCGACCGTGATCTGGTGGCTGCGGCACTCGCTTATCTGGAGGACATGGACTGGCTGAAAGCGGCTCGTGTGCAGACCGAGGGGCGACCAGCAACCGTCTACACCGTCAATCCGAGAGGCAGGCTATGAGCAACGTCTACCTGGAAAAGCTGCGTTCAATTTCTGGAAAGCCACTGGTGCGGGAACTGCCAAAACTGCCAAAACTGCCAAAAGGGGCTTATGACAGTTTTGGCAGTACCGCCACCACCCGCATTCCAGAAAACGGGGCTGCAAACGACGCTCACACCGCCACCGCTGGCCGTCCGCTTCCTGGCATGCTGCATATCGCTGCCGACCCGTTCGACCCTGCCGACTTCGGCCTGGAGTGCATCACGCACCTGCACCAGCTTGGCATCGTTGCGACGCTCGACGGCAACGACATCGCGCTGCACGGCTTGGCCGAGGCCAGCCCCGCCGCAGCGGATGAAGCCCGTGCCTTGCTATGTCTGCATGCCGATGATCTGCGGGCGGCACTGCGGGCGCAGCAAGGGGCACGGCAGGCAATCCACCAGGCCGCTAGTCAAGACTGCGGAGACCGTCATGAGTGAAGCGACCTTCGCGCAAATGGTTCGCATCTTCGATCTTCGCGCCCGTGGCCTGAACGCCGAAACCATTGCACAGCGCCTGGGCTTGGACGTGGCGCAAGTGCAGATCGTTTTGAACCCACCACCGATTAGCCACCCGAAGGAATACACCCATGATTGACGCCCTGATAGGTGGCACGCTGCACGCCGCCGCTGAACAGAAAACCGGCCAAGCTGGCAAGCCGTTCGTGGTGTGCAAGGTGCGCACGCCGATGCAGAACGGTGAAAGCCTGTTCGTGAACGTGATTTGCTTCGACAAGGCCGCAGGGATCGCGCTGCTGGCACTGCACCCGGGCGAGCCGGTACACCTTGCCGGAACCCTCGTGCCGAAGGTTTGGACGCCGCCACAAGGCGAACCGCGCCCGGTGCTCGACATGGCGGCGCATGCCTGCCTGACAACCTACGCGGTGCAGCGCCAGCGACATGCTGTAGCCGGGAGCGGTTCGTGACAGTATCGGCATATGTTGCAAATAAACAACATTTTGCTGAGAGCATAGAAGGCCTGCCTATGACTACCCGTTGCGCTCTGCAACGCAAACAAAATCACAAGGAAAACAACATGGCCACGTTTGTTCGTCTCCGGCTTCGGGGGTGCCAACATCGCACTGAACCCGCGCATCCTGCCGCCCGGTTTGACCATCAACAGCGACGGCTTCTGGCTGCAGGGCGGATACTACGCCTCTACTTCCAGGTGAAGATCGTGACCTCTAACCCGGTGCTGGTGGCGAACTTCGCCCACGCCGCTGAAGAACTGGCCAAAGAATGAACATGGCCTGAACACTTATCCGCCGCAGTGTGACTTTGCGACTCAGCGCCGAATTGGGTTTCCTCATGCTGCGCGCCAAAACGCTCGCCCGGAGTGGCTATCATCGGCCGAAACCGGGGATCAATATCCATGAACGGAAACATCAACACCAAGCAGCGTTGCATTCTCGCTGCAGTGGCCGTTGTGATCGTGGGGATGTTGCTGTATCCGCCATGGGCTGCCACGGGTGGCGGCGGCATCAAAATGGCGCTGGGCTATCACCCGCCATGGTGGGACACGCATGGGTACTACGCATCCATCGACCTTGCGCTGCTGCTGATGCAGTGGATTGCCGTCGCAGTCGTTGGCGCGGTGGCTTTCATCCTGCTGGCCGGCGAGGAAACAAGGAAGGGTAGCGTGCATCAAGCCCGTGCTGCCGATCTGGAGTTGCCGCAAGACCCGCAACTGCAAGTCGTTTCAGACAATCAAGCGCAACAGGAAGACGAAGCGCACCGACAAGCCATTGTTGCCGATCTTGAACGGCTGCAGGATGCACACCAACAAGCTGCAGCAGCGGTTCGCAGAAGGCTGCAGAAGAAGCAATGGCGCTTGAGTTCTGTCTTTGGGGCCTCGTTCAGCACTGCGTTTGTGATGTCGTTCATGGGCTCCACCACGGACAACGACACGGGCCATCGCCTTGCTATGGGATTGATAACAGGTTCAGGTTTGGCCTTGGTCTTTGTGGCTGTTGCAGCCCTGTCCCACTCCATCGAGTTTCGCAAAGCCATGCGCGCAGAAATCAGCAGCAAAGAGAGCGGCTACACGCTGCGTGCGGCGCTCGTGGCGACTGTGCTTTCAATTGCCGGTGGAGTATTTTGGTTTACAGGCACACGCCCGAGCCAGACGCCGCAAGTAGCCACAGCAAACCGAACCACGCAAGGCACTGAGCCTCCGTGGGTGATGTACCAGCGCGCTGATGCAGAACGCGCAGCAATACCCCCCGGACCGATCAAGGGGAGCTTCGTCACATCTCAAGGGCCAAAACATTGAGCCAGCTCCCGAAGCTGCTCACTTTCACTGGCAGTCGGCAGCCTTCGATGCCGAACGAGGGGAACACCATGAAAGAGCGAAGCATCGCTATCGCTGCTGTTTTGATCTGCGCCAGCGCCGCGGCGTTTGGGCAAAGCAACCCGTTTGCCAATGATCCATTCGCGCAGCAGCAGGCACAAGAACAGGCGCAATACCGAGCGCAGGAACAGGCCAATATTCAAAGGGGACTTGCTCCTTTGAACCGCGAGTTGGCGCGCGAGCAGCGCGAACGCGAACAGAATCAACCGTATGGCTTGCCAACGAACAAAGAACTCGGTTCGCCCAGCCAGCCCGGCCCTGATGGCAAATACGGGCTTCCCTAGTGCGTGTCAGTTTTAGCCATCTCGGTCACTCACCGATTCAGGTCGTGCATCAGATCCGTGATTTCGCTTCGTCAACATCAGAAGCCAGGGGCAATTTTTATAGACCAACCGCAACGAGAGAAACCTGCGCCCGAAACTGCGAACAGCGTAGGCGTGATATCGACTGCCCGCAACTCACCTATATGACCCCGGCTGCGCCCCAAGCGTTACAACTCGGCCCACACGAAGCCCCCGACTTGCAGCCACTATTTCTGCATGCCGCCGAACTGATTGCGCAGGCCGATGCGCTGGTGGTGGCTGTTGGCGCGGGGATGGGCGTGGATTCCGGCCTGCCAGACTTCCGAGGCACGGATGGATTCTGGAACGAGTATCCGGCGCTGGCGGCGGCAGGCCTTGAGTTCTACCGCATTGCCTCACCCCGCAGCTTTGCCGACAACCCGGCGCTGGCCTGGGGCTTCTACGGGCACCGGCTGGCGTTGTACCGGAAAACGGTGCCGCATGACGGGTTTCGCTTGCTGCAGGAGTTCGCCCAGTGTGTGCCGTTGGGCGTCGGCGTGTTCACGTCAAACGTGGACGGACAGTTTCAGAAGGCTGGCTTCGATGCCAAGCGCATTCACGAGTGCCACGGCTCGATTCATCACCTGCAATGCACCAAGCCCTGCTGTAGCGCCATTTGGCAGGCTGACGACTTCGAGCCTGAGGTGGACGAAGTCGCCTGCCTGCTACGCAATGCCCCGCCACGTTGCCCGCACTGCGACGCACTGGCCAGGCCGAACGTGCTGATGTTTAGTGACGTCCAATGGGAGGACCAGCGGGCAGCGCAGCAGGAACAAGCCTTGCTGACTTGGCTGCGCCAGGCCGAACGTCCCGTGGTGGTGGAAATCGGCGCGGGCACCGCCATTCCTTCGGTACGGCATTTCAGCCACACCGTTCTGTGCGACCACAGCGGGCGACTGGTGCGCATCAACCCGACGGATTGCACTGTGCCCTCGGCGTTTGATGTCGGTCTGCCGCTGGGTGCGCTGGCGGCGCTGCAGGGCATGGCGAGCGCACTGGAGGCGCTATAAACTTCGCGCAGGTTGGGGCATAGACGGAGTAGCTGCACTGGCATCGTGCCCGAAAGCGTTGTCCCGGACTTCCCGCCAACCGCGCGCCCCCCGGATGGCGCTTTCTTTTGCACCCTGATCGAGCGAGAGGCGCTATGGAGGATGCAACATTGAAATGCATCGAGCGGGAACGTATCACGATCATGGCTGACTATGGAGGTGCGTTTGCTTGGCGAACCTTCAATGAGCATGGTCTCGGCGGTGCCTTCGACTGCTGCGGCGATGTAGCTGGCCAGACTATCTCCCCAATGCTGATCCAAGACCTAATGGATTGGACCCGTGAATTTTCCTGTGCGCAATACATCGCCGAGG
Organism: Pseudomonadota bacterium; assembly: GCA_021783435.1. The sequence goes on from JAJXUC010000061.1 coordinate 8,645, forward strand.
GCTCATTTGCGATGCTGGAGTGGGATCAGTTTCATGCTCGCGGGATCGAGCTGGCGCAAAAGCTCAAGGCCATTGTTGGAGACGCTGCAGACATCTATTACGAAAAGCCCTGGGAAGACCCCAATGTCTTCGATCAGGAGCGCGTCGAGATTTTTGCCGGTGGCGTACTTCGCCCGGTCAGCAGAGCGACGCCACATCAGCGCCGACTCAAGGCCGAACATCCATGGCTGCCGGACCGAGTGATTTCCGGCGGGCAGACCGGCGTCGATCGTGCCGCATTGGATTGGGCCATCTCCAAGCGCATCCCACATGGCGGCTGGTGTCCACGCGACCGACGTGCTGAGGACGGCGTGATCTCGCGCATATACCAGTTGCAGGAAACGGAGTCGGCCGGCTATGCCGCCCGCACGCGCTGCAATGTGGTGTGTAGCGACGCCACCCTGCTACTGAACATTGGTGTACTTGATGGTGGTTCTGCCCGCACGCGGCGCGCGGCAGAGGCAAACGGTAAACCCGTCTGCGTCGTTCACCTCGACCAACAATCGCCCGTGGCCAGCGTTCGCCACATCACCGCGTGGCTCGCCAACGGAGGCTTCGCAACGCTCAATATCGCGGGTCCACGCGAATCGAAGCGACCCGGGGTATACCAATCTGCACTTTCGGTGCTGGAGTTGTGCTTGCGAGGCGACTGACTCGCAACGACGACCGGCGAGGCCCGGCCATCGCGCCGAAATCGCCGCCTTTGTGCTGCCGCACTTCGTTGCTGTTCGCCTCAATCCGTATCACGATTGTGGGACATTTTGTAGGACGATCAATACAAGCTATTGAATTTACTTAGATTCTGGCGGAAGCGGTGAGATTCGAACTCACGAACGGTTGCCCGTTGCCGGTTTTCAAGACCGGTGCAATCGACCACTCTGCCACGCTTCCGAAGCTTAGGGATTGTAGGCGAGGCGGTGTGCGGCGCGACTCGGCCGGAAAGATCGCGGACGGCCTAGACGCCCTGCGGAACTTGCAATGCCGCCGGAGCCGGCAGAAACAAGGTGAGGACTTCGTTAAGCAACTCCCAGCCGCGCGCCGTCGCCGCGATGCGATCGGGCGTTTCGGTCAAAAGACCCAGCCGGATGGCTTGCTGCAGGCCGGCCTGCAGCGAGGAGAGGGGCAAGCCGGTGCGTTGCACGTAAAGCTCGGGCGCGAAGCCTTCGCGTAGCCGAAGCGCGTTGAGCAGGAATTCGAAGGGCAGTTCGCGCCGCGCGACGTCCTGCTCGGCTTCGATTGCGGCGCCCTGTGCGGCCTGCTGCATGTAGCGCTCGGGCTGGCGCCAGCGCACCTGGCGAATGATGCGGTGCGCGAAACTGAGCTTGGAATGCGCGCCGGCGCCAATGCCGAGATAGTCTCCGAACTGCCAGTAGTTGCGGTTGTGCCGGCTGAGATGGCCGGTTCGTGCATAGGCCGAAACCTCGTAGCGGTCGAGTCCGGCTTCCCGGGCCAGATCGGCTAGGGCTTGCTGCATGTCGGCCGCCAGATCGGCGTCGGGCAGATTGGCGGGCGGCCGCTTCGCATACGGCGTTTGCGGCTCGATGGTGAGCTGGTAGAGCGACAAGTGGGGCGGCGCATAACGCAGCGCCTGCCGCACTTCGCCGAGCGCCTGATCGAGGGTCTGGCCCGGCAGGGCGAACATGAGATCGATGTTGAAGCTGGGCATCACGCGCGCTGCTTCCTCGATTGCGGCATGCGCTTGCGCGGCGTCATGCACGCGGCCCAGCGTGTGCAGCTGGGCATCGTCAAAGCTCTGCACGCCGATGGATAGGCGATTGACGCCGGCCTGGGCATAGGCCGCGAAACGGTCGCGCTCGAACGTCCCGGGATTGGCCTCGAGGGTGATTTCGGCATCGGGCGCCAAACCGACGCGCGCGCGGATCTGCGCCAGCATGGTGTCGATGCTGCCAGGCGAAAACAGGCTGGGCGTGCCGCCGCCGATGAAGATGCTGGAGATGCGCCGCCCCCAGATGAGGGGCAGCGCGGCATCGAGGTCGGCGAGAAGGGCCTGCACATAGCGTTGCTCGGGAAGCTCGGGATGGACGCCGCGCCATTCGTGCGAGTTGAAGTCGCAATAGGGGCACTTGCGCAGACACCAGGGCAGATGCACATACAGGGCCAGAGGCGGCAGGGTCTGGAGCTGCAAGGTTCCGGCGCGCATGTAGTGCGGCAGACGGGCGGCGGCGTCTTCAAGTTTCGTCGAAGACGCCGGCTCGGATGCCCTGTGTATGCGGATGTCCCGCGTGCTCATGTCGGGCCGGTCGTTGCGCCGGATGGCAGAACGCCCCAGAACGCCTGCAGCAATTGCTGCATCTGCCCCACGGCGCGGGCACGATGGCTGATGCGGTTCTTCTGCTCGGCGGGCAATTGCGCCAGGGTCAGCCCCGATGTGGGCAGCACGAGCAGAGGATCGTAGCCGAAACCGCCCTCGCCGGCCGCCGACGTGGCGATCTGGCCATGCAGCCATCCGTGGGCGATGAGGGGCTCGGGGTCGTCGGCCCGGCGCACGGCGGCCAGCACGCAGACGAAGTGGGCACTGCGGTCCGCCGCTTCAGCCAGGCTGTCGAGCAGCAGGCTGTTGTTGGCGGCATCCTGCATCGCGCGCGCGGCGCGTGCCCCATCGACCTGCGCGTAGCGTGCCGAGCGCACGCCCGGGGCGCCATACAGGGCGCGCACGCACAAACCGGAGTCGTCCGCCAGCGCGGGCAGGCTGGTGTGCCGGGAAGCGTGCCGGGCCTTGGCGAGCGCGTTTTCCACGAAGGTGGCGTGAGGCTCGTCGCACGCGGAAACGCCGCGGTCGGACTGCAAAATCAAATCGAGCTGCAATCCCGACAACAGGGCCTTGAATTCGGCCCATTTCCCCGGATTCCCGGTTGCCAGGACCAGGCGATACGGAGCGAACACCACGCCGCTCATTCCAGGCCGATGGCGCGCTTTTGCAGGCCGATGAGTTCCGCGATGCCCACCTGCGCGGCATCCACCAGCGTGTCCAGCTGGCGGCGCTGGAACGGTTCGCCCTCGGCCGTTCCCTGCACCTCCACCAGACCGCCGGAGGCAGTACCCACCACATTCATATCGCAATCACAGGCGGAATCTTCCTCATAAGCCAGGTCGAGCAGGGTCTCGCCCTGCAGCAAGCCCACCGACACGGCGGCCACCAGTTCGCGCATGGGGTTCTGCGCCAGGCGCCCGCGCTGCTGCAGCCAGGTGCAGGCATCCCAGGCCGCCACAGCGGCGCCGGTGACGGCCGCTGTGCGCGTGCCGCCATCGGCCTGCAGGACATCGCAGTCGAGCACGATCTGGCGTTCGCCGAGCGCTGCGAAATCAAACACGCTGCGCAGGCTGCGGCCGATCAAGCGCTGGATTTCCTCGGTGCGGCCCTGCGGCCGACCGCGCTTGACCTCGCGCTCGCTGCGGGTATGCGTGGAACGCGGCAGCATGCTGTATTCGGCCGTCACCCAGCCCTTGCCCGTGCCCTTGCGATGGGGCGGCACGCGCTCCTCGACACTGGCCGTGCAAAGCACCCGCGTACGGCCGAACTCGACCAGAACCGAGCCCTCGGCGTGACAGGTGAATTGGCGGACAAAATGGATGGGACGCAGCGCGAGGGCTGCGCGCCCGTCGGAACGGGGGAAGGACATGGGGTTTACTTTCGTGCCGCGGCGCGGCGTATGGCTTCGTTGATTTCGGCAATCGACCGCTCGATGGCGGCGTCGTCGAGTTCGTCAATTTGCATGTCGGGCAGGCCCGACTGAAAGGTTGAGGCGAACACCCCGGGCTTGATGCCCTCGGTGCTGACGCCCTGGGTGGTGTCGCGCTCGGCCTCGGCCTCCCATTCCATGGCGAGCGCCGTGACGTTGTCGGATTCGGCGGCATTCTGCCTCAGGGCCAGCTCCACCATTTCGGGTACGGCGTCGGACAGCACGCGCTCGCTGAGCAGGCGCACGATGGTGGCCTCGGGCAACTGGCTCCACAAGCCGTCGGAACACAGCATCACCAAATCGCCCGGACTGAGAGACTGCGGCACGCCGATTTCGACGAAAGGAAGCTGCGGCGAACCCAGGCAGGTGTAGAGGACGTTGCGGTTCACCGCGCCACCGTCCAGCGTGGCGTCCAGCGCCGCGCCCTCGCCCGCACGCAACATGCGCTGCTCGGCGTGGGAGTGGTCGCGCGTGCGGGTCAGCAAAGCGCCGTTGCGCAGGTAGTACAGGCGCGAATCGCCGACATGCGCCCACTGCGCCACGCCGTTCTGAAGCACGCACAAGACCACCGTGGTGCGCGGAAAATCACTCAGGCTGTGGGCCTTGGCATAACGCTGAATCTGTTCGTGGGCCGCGAGAATGGCGCGCCTGAGGAAGGCGCGCACGTCGTCCAGCGCTGGCTTGGCCTCGCGCTGGAACATGGCCGCAATGGTCTGCAGCGCCAGTTGAGCCGCCATATCGCCGCGGGGATGTCCTCCCATGCCATCGGCCAGGCCCAGCAAGACGCTGTCATGGGTATAGCAGTAGCCCATGCGATCTTCATTGGCCAGGCGTGCGCCGCGACGGCTGACCTGATAGACGGAGAATTTCATGGCTTGTCGCGCCCGGCTTGCGCCCGCTCACGCCCCGCGCCGAGTTGGCCAAAGCGGGTGGCGCCCATGCGCGTGGCTTGCTTGGCCTTGTCCACGCGGGACTTTGTATCGTGAACCAGTTCGTCGATTTGCATGCGCAGCTTTTCGCTCAATGTCAGCTGGGTGTAGCGGCGCGGATTCTCCGCGCCGAGTTCCTTTTGCAGATTGAACACGCTTTGCGGCCGGGCCAGGGGATCCAGCGACATGCACCATTCGACGATTTCAATGAGGTTGTCCGAGTAGATTCCGCGGAGCTTGGACAACTGCATGGGCAGCCTGTCCTTTTCCAGGCGCTGCGTGGCCTCGTAAGGTGGATAACCCGTCATGGACGCGTAGATGCAGGCGCCCACCGCATAGATGTCCGTCCAGGGACCGAAGGACGCATCGCGCTTGTACATTTCGGGCGCCGCGAACCCGGGGGTATACATGGGGCGAAAACGCTTGTCCTGTTGGCCAAGCACTTCGCGCGCAGCGCCGAAATCGATGAGGATCGGCTTGTCGTCATCGGTGATGAAGAGGTTGGCAGGCTTGATATCCAGATGCAGCATCTTGTGCTGGTGCACCACGCGCAAACCCTGGAGGATCTCGTCATACAGCGAACGGATGGTGGATTCGCGAAAGATTTTCTTGCGCTTGAGTTCGCGCGCCGTGATGACGAACTCCTGCAGCGAAGAACCCTCCAGATAATTCATCACCATGTAGACGGTTTCGTTTTCGCGGAAAAAATTCAGCACGCCGACGACGCTGGGATGCGAAATCTGCGCCAGCGACCTGCCTTCCTCGAAGAAGCTTTTCAAGCCCAGCCTGTACAAGGCCAGTTTTTCGGGGTGGGCCGCCGGCACCATCTCGCCCGGGGCGCGATCCACCAGGGAAGCGGGCAGATATTCCTTGATGGCCACGCGCTGACCATCTGGCGACAGGGCGAGATACACCACGCCAAAGCCGCCGCTGGCCAGCTTGCGCAGGATGCGGTACCCGCCCACCTTGGTATCGGGTTCGAGAGGTGCGGGTTTGGCTTTGGACATAGCGCGTGACAGCAGCAGGAATGCCCTGCGAGAGAAATACTGGTGGGCGAACCGCATTGTGAAAAAATGCAGCGTTCGACCTGGGAGCACCGATTGAAATTACTTTATAGCATGACCGGTTATGCCGAAGTTGGCGAAACTGTCGATGTCGCTCATCCGCCACTCACGGTGCGCCTGGAACTGCGCAGCGTGAACAGTCGCTTCCTGGATCTCCAGTTCCGGCTACCCGACGAGCTGCGCACGAGCGAAGCCGCGATACGCGCCACACTGGTCCGCCATCTACATCGAGGCAAGGTGGAGTGTCGCGTCAACCTCGACGAGGCGCAGTCCGCGCAGGCATTACCCGATCTGCAACTGGTGGAACCGCTCCTGCAGGCGGAAGCCGTCTTGTTGCAGCGCGCCCCGCATCTGCGCGCCTTGTCCGTGGCCGACGTGTGGCGGCTGAGTTCGGCACAGCAGCAACGTCGGGTCGATCCGGCCGCGCTCGCGCTTGCCGTGCAGCGGGCGGCAGATGCCGCGCTCCAGGCCTTGCAGGCGGCGCGATCAAGCGAAGGCGATCGTCTTCGCGGGTTCCTGCTGGATCGCTGCGCCCAATTGGAGCAGTGGGCGCAGGCTGCAGAACAACTTGTGCCGCAGGCCGTCGCCCGCCAGCAGGAGCGCTTCCTTGCCCGCTGGAAAGACGCCCTGCAGGCGCTTGGCGGCAATCCGAATCCCGACGTGGTGCACGAGCGCCTCTTGCAGGAAACTGCGGCCTTCGCCCTGCGGGTCGACGTGGCCGAGGAGGTCAGCCGCCTACAATCGCATTTGAACGCTATATGCAAGGTGCTCGACGATGGGGGCGAAGTCGGTAAACGCCTGGATTTCCTGATCCAGGAACTGCACCGCGAAGCGAACACTCTGGGTTCCAAGTCCGCCGTGCTGGAGCTCAGTGAATTGGCCGTCCAGATGAAGGTCTGCATCGAGCAAATGCGCGAACAGGTGCAGAACCTCGAATAGCACACCCCGGCGCAACCCGTATCGCCAAGAGCGGGTCTCGCCCCAGCCGTTGCATGCCTGGGCATGCAGCAATTCTTCTCCAACCCCTAGCCGACATCACAGCGCATGGACTTCCCGGGCAATTTGTTCGTCGTCGCAGCCCCGAGCGGGGCCGGCAAATCCAGCCTGGTGCAGGAACTGCTCTCCAGGGATGCGGGCATCCAGCTGTCCGTTTCCTACACCACCCGTGCCCCACGCGGCCAGGAACAGGATGGTCGTGAGTATCTATTCATCAACCGTGCCGAATTCGAGAAGCGCATCAAAGCCGGTGATTTTCTCGAATGGGCCGAGGTTCACGGCAATCTCTACGGCACTTCGCGACATTGGCTGCAGGAACGCATGACCCAGGGCGTGGATGTGATGCTGGAAATCGACTGGCAGGGCGCCGAACAGGTCAAGCAGCAGTTCAGCAACGCGGTCAGCGTCTATATCCTGCCGCCGTCTTACGAGGAGCTGGAGGCGCGCCTGATGCGCCGCGGCGAAGATGCCGCCGAGGTCATTGTGCGGCGGCTGCGCGACGCCCGCGTGGAAACCCCGCATGCCTCGACCTTCGACTTTATAATCGTCAACCACGATTTCTCGCAGGCGCTGTGCGACTTGCAGGCTGTCGTAGCGGCGCAAAGACTGCGCTACGCCGCCCAGCGCCGAGCCCACCCCGAAGTGTTCAAAGCACTCGGAATCCTTTGAGCCCCGAGCTCAGATATTCACTGGAATTGCCATGGCCCGTATCACCGTCGAAGATTGTCTGGAAAAAATTCCGAATCGCTTCCAACTCGTGCTGGCGGCAACCTACCGCGCACGCATGCTGGCGCAGGGCCATACCCCCAAAATCGAAACCCGCGACAAGCCCGTGGTCACCGCATTGCGGGAAATCGCCGCCGGCCAAATCGGCATTGAAATGCTCAAACGCGTACCCGCGTGAACGGCTCCTGACCTCTCCCGGGTACGCGGCGCTCCTGATGGCCTGACATCATGCAAAGCCGCACACCCGCAACAGGCAGCAGTCACCCCCCCCGCAACCGACCTGTGGTGCGGCGCAAGCCTGCGCCAAAGGGGGATGGGACCGATGGCGGCATATCGGCACATGCTGCCGCGGCAAATCCCGCCGACAAACACGCGGCCGTCAGCTTGGCGGTTTTGCTGGACAAGCTCTCCAGCTACCTCCCCGCTGCCGATCTGCAACTCATCCGCAGCGCGTACCGCTTTGCTGACGCTGCGCATCTGGGTCAGTACCGCGCCAGCGGCGAGCCGTATATCTCACATCCGGTGGCGGTTGCGGAAATCTGCGCCGAATGGAAGCTCGACACCCAGGCGCTGATGGCTGCGCTGCTGCACGACACGGCAGAGGACAAGGGCATCACCCAGGTCGAGTTGATGGAACACTTCGGCCCCACCGTGGCGATTCTGGTGGATGGCCTGACGAAACTCGACAAGATTCAATTTTCCAGCCGCGAGGAAAACCAGGCGGAGAGCTTCCGCAAAATGCTGCTGGCCATGGCGCGCGATATTCGCGTCATTCTGATCAAGCTCGCCGACCGCCTCCACAACATGCGCACGCTGGGCGCGATGGCGGCGGATAAGCGCCGCCGCATCGCCACCGAAACCATGGACATCTACGCGCCCATCGCGTACCGGCTCGGCCTCAATCAGGTTTACCGCGAACTGCAGGATCTCGGTTTCCAGCATGGCCATCCCATGCGTCATGCCGTCCTCAGCCAGGCGCTGAAAGTGGCGCGAGGCAACCGGCGCGACCTGGTCGACAAGATTCTCGCCGCAACCACCAACTCGTTCGCCGAGGCCGGAATCCCGGCGCAGTTGCATGGCCGCGAGAAGACGCTCTATTCGATCTACAGCAAGATGCAGCGCAAACACCGCTCGTTTGCGCACGTGCAGGATATTTTCGGATTTCGCGTCATCGTCCCCGAGGTGCTCGACTGCTACCGCGCCCTCGGCGTGCTGCATGCGCAATACAAGCCCATGCCGGGCAAATTCGAGGATTTCATCGCCATCCCCAAGCTCAATGGCTACCAGTCGTTGCACACCACGCTGATCGGCCCCACGGGTGCGCCGGTGGAGTTCCAGATTCGCACCGAGGCCATGCACAGGGTCGCCGAAAGCGGCGTGGCCGCGCACTGGCTGTACAAGACCTCGAACGGGGCCGAGGCCATCGCGCAGGTCAGCACGGCTGCCTGGCTGCAATCCCTGCTCGACATCCAGAACGAGAACCGGGATGCGGCCGAATTCATCGAGACCGTCAAGGTCGACCTCGCGCCCGACGCCGTCTATGTCTTCACGCCGAAGTCGCGCATCCTGGCCTTGCCGCGGGGCGCCACGCCGGTGGATTTTTCCTATGCCATCCACACGGCCCTGGGCAATCAGACCGTGGCCGCGAAAGTCAACGGCGAACTCGTACCGCTGCGGACCGAACTGCATAGCGGCGACGTGGTGGAAATCGTCACGGCCCCGCACTCCCGGCCCAATCCCAATTGGTTGACCTTCGTGCGGACCGGGCGCGCGCGCTCGAAAATCCGGCATGAGCTCAAGGTCTCTCAGCAGGCCGAGTCGCAAGATCTCGGCAAGCGTCTGCTCAGTCGCGCCTTGAACCAGGAAGGCCTTCAGATTGAAGGCCTGGGTCCCGCTGAATGGAACCGCTTGCTGCACTGGAGCGGGAGCAGGAGCCAGGAAGAATTGTTTGCCGATATTGGCCTGGGCAAACGGGTGGCCGAGATCGTGGCCAAACGCGTGCAACTCGTGCATGGCAACGGCCAAGCCAAACCGCCACGCCAGACCGACGAAGGGGACGCGACGGTAGCGCAGGATCTCACTTCAGGCGGCGCTTCAGCCGCGATGGCCAGCGCGCAAGCCACCGCAGATGCACCCGCACGCGGCGCTCTGCAATTGGAGGGCACCGAGGGCGCCTCGGTGCACTATGCCGATTGCTGCCGCCCGATTCCGGGTGACGCCGTGCTGGGTTATCTCGGCAAGGGCGAAGGCCTCACGGTGCATCTGCAAGACTGCCCGCAGGCCCGGCGCCTGTTCCAGAAGCATCCGCAAAGCTGGATCGATCTCATCTGGTCTGCCTCGGTCACCGGGCTCTACCAGGTGGGGTTGTCGGTCTTCGTCAGCAACGGCAAGGGCGTGCTCGCCAAGCTGGCCTCGGCCATCAGCGAACACGATGCCGACATCATCCACGTCACGATGGATGACGATTCCGGGCAACCCACCATCGAACTTCGCTTCATCCTTGCGGTTCGGGACCGCAAGCACCTCGCCGACATCCTGCGCGCGGTGCGCTCCCACAAGTTCGTCACGCGTGCCGCGCGCATCAAGCCGCGCCACAGTGCGTGATGGCGCTCAAGCTCCGGGCGCCGGATAGCGGACTTCGAGAATCTCCAACTGCAAGACACCGCCGGGCACCGGCAGGCTGACGACGTCGCCTTCATGGGCCTTGAGCATGGCGCGCGCCACCGGCGACACCCAACTGATGTGTCCGCGCTCCAGATCGACCTCATCGGCTCCGACGATGGTCACCAGGCGCTGGGCGCCGTTGTCCTCGGCGTAACGCACCGTGGCGCCGAAGAAAACCTGGGTGTTGCCATGCTGGCGCGACGGGTCGACCACTTCGGCGAGATCGAGCCGCTTGGTGAGAAAACGAATGCGCCGATCGATCTCGCGCAAGCGCTTTTTCCCATAGATGTAATCACCGTTCTCGGAGCGGTCGCCATTCGATGCGGCCCATGACACGATCTCGACCACTTTCGGGCGTTCGACCTCGATCAAAGCCTTGAGTTCGTCACGCAGGCGCGCATAGCCGCTTGGGGTGATGTAGTTCTTGCTGCCGGCCGGAAGATCCGGCAGTCTGACCTCATCCCCATCGTCCTGTTCGGCTGAGGAGTCTTCGCGCGTAAATGCCTTGTTCATGAGGTTTGGGGCCGGCGACGTAGGCCTCGTTGCGGATCGAAAATAAAAAAACGCCCGAACCGGGCGTTTCGTTTGAAGTGGCAAGCTTCAACGCGCAGCAAGCCGGTTGCCCGGTTTGCTGCGCGCCGAGTCGTTACTTCACTTGTTCAACGGCGACAACCTTCTTCTCGCCACCCTCGAACTTCGAGATGGTGATCGACGGATCGGCAAGGTTGCCGTTGGCCAGGAAGTGAATCTTGTTCTTGGTCACACCGTTGTAGTCGATGTTTTGAACGTATGGCAGATACTTCTTCGGATCGGTCGACTTGGCCTTTTCCATCGCCTTGGCCAGCACCATCGTCGCATCATAAGAATAAGGCGAATAGATCTGGAAGGCCTTGGCGCCGAATTCGGCGTCGTAGCGCTTCTTCCAGGCCTCGCCGCCAGGCATCTTGTCGAGCGGGGAGCCGCCTTCTGCGCACACCGTGCCGTTGACCGCGTCGCCACCCAGCTTCGCCAAATCAGGCGCGCAGATGCCGTCGCCGCCCATCAGGGTGGCCTTGATGCCAAGTTGCTTCAACTGGCGCGCCAGCGGCCCTGCCTGGGTGTACATGCCACCGTAGAAAATCACGTCCGGGTTGGTCGACTTGATCTTGGTCAGAATGGCGGAGAAGTCGGTCGCCTTGTCGTTGGTGTACTCGCGGTCCAACACCTTCAAACCGTCCTTCTTCGCCGTCGCGGCGAACACATCGGCCACGCCCTGGCCATAGGCGGTACGGTCATCGATCACGGCCACGGTCTTGGCCTTCAATTCCTTCTTGGCGTAATTTGCCAGGCCGGCGCCAAGGGCGTTGTCGTTGGCAATGATGCGGAAGAAGGTCTTGAAGCCCTGCTCGGCGATCTTGGGATCGGTGGATGAGGGCGTGATGTTGGGAATGCCGGCGTTGTTGTAGATGCGCGAGGCCGGGAAGGTGCAACCAGAGTTCAGGTGGCCGACGACGCCATTGACCTTTTCATCGACGAATTTCTGCGCAACCGAAGTCGCTTGCTTGGGGTCGGCCTGATCGTCCTGGGCGTCCACCTTCCAAATGACTTTCTTACCACCGATCATGACGTTTTGCTTGTTCAGATCGTTGATGGCCATGCGCACGCCGTTGGTGTTGTCCTGGCCAAACGCGGCCTGAGGACCGGACATGGGTGCCGCACTGCCGATCACCACGGTGACGTCGTCAGCCGCGTAAGCCGTACCAATTGCCAGGGACAAGCCCAGAAGGGCATATTTCAGCTTCATGAATGAGCCTCCAAAAAGGATATAAAAGTTGCTTT
>JAJXUC010000211.1 GCA_021783435.1 Pseudomonadota bacterium
AGCAACGTAGTCGCCCTGGGTGATCTGCGCCCACACGCCCTTGGTGAGTTTGGCGCCGCGATAAGCGGCGTGGCTGCCAAAGCCGGCCCAGGGCTTGAAGAACAGCCCGCGACGTTCGACCCACAGCCGTGCGGCATTGTCGGCGGTGACGATGTCGGTGTGCGGGATGTGCGTGGCGAGCAAGGAGGCATGCTCGGCACTGGCCCCGAGTTGCTGCAGCCGCTGCGCATCGCACAACAGCGCCAGGTTGCGCTTGTCGGCGAACAGCGCGTGGGCGCGCGGGTGCGGGGTGATGACGGCGGCGTCGCTCTCCCAGGCTTGGCGCAGCGCGAGATGGGCCGCATCGTCAAGGTCGAAGTCGGTGAGGCGGTTGTAGACCAGATCGACGCGCGCGTCGCGATGCCAGAGCCGCCCCTCCTGCATGCGCAGCTCGGCGGGGTCGGCAATCACCGCCGCGATGCCGGCGCGCTCGAACAGCCGGGTGAACAGCAGGAATTCGGCGTAAAGATATTGCCCGGTGGGCGCGGTGTCGACGATGGCGACGCGTTCCGGCTTGCCAGCGCGTCCAGTCTGGCTCCACTCCCGCAGGAACATGGCGGCGATGTCAGCCTCGAACGCGTCGACCGACTCGGCGCTGGGCACCATGCCCTGCATCTCCTCGCAACAGGCGCGCTGCGCCCGCGCCAGCGCCGCGGAAAGCAGGGCGCCGCCGGGGTTGGTGTTGATCTCGATGAGGTGCAGGGTGTCGGCCTCGAGGTGGAAATCGAAGCCAAGGAACACGCCCGGGTTGCTGGGGTGGTGTTGCGCGGCGGCCGGTGCCGTGGCCAGCACCTCGCGCTGGTAGGCGGGCAGGGCGGCCACGGCCTCGACCGCCTGCACCACGGCGCGCATGCGCTGGGCATGGCGGCCGGTGACGAACACCGGCTGGGCCGAGAACAGGTACGGGTTGCGCTGTTGCACCAGCGGATACAGCCCGGGCTGGCCCAGCGCGGATTCGAGCGCTTGGGCCAGCAGCTTGCGGTCCAGGCTGATGCAGAAGCAGTCGCGGTTGAGGCGATCGATCATGGAGTCGGGTACGGGGGGGCAGGCCGGGGCGCCGTCCACATGGACTTGTAGCCACCATTCCAGCAAGGCCAGGTGCCACAGCTTGCTGCCGTTGATGCGGGTGAAGTGCTCGGGCGCCTCGGGCGCAGCCAACAGTTTGTCGACGAAGCTGCGCTGGTACAGGCCTCGATTGCGGCAGGCGGCCGAGTCGAGCAACTCGCGCATGCGCTGCAGGAACGGCCCGCGTACATGCTTGAGCGCGGGCACCGGGAAATAACCTTTCGGGCGGTCGATCACCGCGTCGGGGATGAGGCCGCGCGACATGGCCTTGAGCGGGAATTTGCCGCCCTCGCGCAACTTGAATTCGGGCGGCATGCTGGCCGCAAGTTCCACCAGGGCGCGGTCGAGAAAGGGCACGCGCAGCTCCAGTGCGTGGGCCATGGGCAGGTTGTCCACGCGCTTGACCGGGTCGTCGACGATGAGGGTGGTGACATCGAAACGCAGCACCTGGTCGAGGAAGGTGTCGGCGCCGGGCCGGCTCAGCGCCTGCTCCACCAACGCGGACGACACATCCGGCACCTGGAATTCCGGCGCGATCATGCACAGCCACTCGGCATGGTTGCGGTCGAAGTAATGACGGGCAAAGCGCTGCAAGGGCAGGCCGGTTTCGGCCTGCATGTTCGGGTACCAGAAATAACCGCCGAACACTTCGTCCGCCCCCTGGCCGGCAAGCACGACTTTGACGTCGCGCCCGACCCATTCGGCCAGCAGGTCGAAGGCTACGACATCGTGGCTGAACATCGGCTCGGTCATGCGCGCGATGGTCTGCGGCAGTCGCTGCAGCACCGCGCTGTTGGGGATGCTGAGCTTGTGGTGGCGTGTGCCGAAGGCTTGGGCGACGAGATCGGAATACTCGAATTCATCGGCCTTTTCGGTGCCGTCGTCCAAACTCTCGAAGCCGATGGAGTAGGTGCGCAAGTCACGCACATGGTCGGCCAGCAGGCCCACCAGCAGGCTGGAATCGAGCCCGCCCGAGAGCAGTACGCCCACCGGGACATCGGCGGCGTGCACATGGCTGTCGATCGCGCTGCGCAGCACCGCGTGGGTGCGCTGCAGCCACTCGGCCTCGCTCGGCGCCTGGCTTGGACGTTGGGCCTGCAAGCTCCAGTAGGGCAGCCGCCGGCGGCTTCCATCGCTGCGCAGGTGCAGCGTGTTGGCCGGTTCAAGCTTGCGCACGCCTTGCAAGATGGTGCGCGGCGCCGGCACCACCGCATGCAGGGTGAACAGATGGTGCAGGGCAACCGGGTCGATGGCGGTGCTCACGCCGCCACCGGCCAGCAGCGCTGGCAGGCTGGAGGCGAAGCGCAGGCGTTGGCCGTCTTCCGTCATGTATAGCGGTTTCATGCCGAATCGATCACGGGCGAGCATCAGGCTGGCGTCGCGTGGGTCCCACAGGGCGAACGCGAACATGCCTTCGAAGCGCCGCACGCAGTCCGCGCCCCAGGCGGCGTAGGCCTTCAGAATGACTTCGGTATCGCCATGCGAGACAAAACGCTGGCCGGCGCCCTGCAGTTCGTCGCGCAGTTCGCGATAGTTGTAGAGAACGCCGTTGAATACGACCACGCAGCCGGTGCTTGCGTCTCGCATGGGTTGATCACTCGCTGCACTGAGGTCAATGATGGACAGTCGCCGATGACCAAAGGCCAGCGGCCCCGCGTTCCACTGACCGGCATGATCTGGCCCGCGTGTTGCCAGCGCCGCCGACATGCGCGCCACGGCGTCAAGGTTGGCAGCAAGGCTGTCGAAGCGCAGTTCTCCGCAAATTCCGCACATATCGTGGCAGCCCTCAGGGCATCGTGAAGCTGCCATTGTCATGGAACCCTGCGCCGCCTGAAGTTGCCCTGGCACCGCGCCGCACGCCTGTTGCAGGCCGTGTCACGGGCTCAGGCTGGCTGCGCGGCGTGAATTTCGAGGCGGTTCTTGCCGGCGCTCTTGGCCGCATACAAGGCATTGTCGGCCAGGCGCAACGCGCTGCCCAGGTCAGCCTGCGGGCCATGCACCCCAGTCAGTCCGATGCTCACAGAAATGGACAACGGAACGCCCTGGAAATGCAGATTCAGGCCGCGAATGCGCTGCAGCAGGTGCTGGGCGAGTTGTTCCGCGGCGTCCAGCCGGCTGGCGCGGAAGATGCACGCGAATTCCTCGCCGCCGATGCGCGCCACCACGTCGGATTCACGCACCGCGGCACGGCAGGCCTGGGCGATCTGGCGCAGCACTTCGTCGCCGCCCTGATGACCAAAGCGGTCGTTGATCGACTTGAAGTTATCGACATCCACGATCGCCAGGGCAAAAGCTGTGTCCTCCCGCCGCGCTCGCTCCACCTCCTCGTGCAACATCTGCATGAAGTAGCGGCGGTTATGCAGTTCGGTCAGGTGGTCGCGGTGAATGACCTCGTGCAGTTCGGTGTGGGCACGGTCGAGTTGTTGCAACAGGCGCAGTGTGATGCCCGACATCACTGGGGCAATCAGCGCCGGCGTCAGCAGGGTGATGATCCAGGCTGACCGCGTCATCGTGCCATCCAACACGCCATACGTCATGCCGCTGGCGATGCCCGCCGAAACGGCGATGGTCAGCAATGTCAACAGGGCCACGGTCGACCACAGGCCGTAATGCCGCAGGCAGGCTTTCAGCATGATGGGTGCGGGCAGGGAGCCAGAGCTTGCATGCAGCAATCATAGGGTTCCGAAGCAACCCGCGACTCCGGGTGCGTCGTGCCGCGATCGGAGCCGGGTGGCAAGAGCCGGACCAGGCAGCCGAATCGAGGAGCAGACATCGTCCATGCCGCCATCATGGCCTGGTCAAGCCGCGCACACGTCAAGACTTCGCTAAAATTCACCATACGGGGTCGACCAGGTTTCGACGTGAATGTTGACGCTGTGGAGTGCATGCCGAGCACCAGTACGCTCGTAAATCCACTGGAAACAAAGTTAAACGCGAACGACGATAGTTTCGCACTCGCAGCTTAATTGCCGCGAGCCTTGCAACGGCACGCTGATGGGCCGGGGTGGCAACACCTGCAAGGTCATTCACATCAGATCGCGAGTCTGTGCGCCGCGCTCAGTCTCGTTAAATCCAGCGGATCGCTAGCCTGGAAGCATGTCCATCTGCGTCTCGGCGGTTAAAACCAAATGATGGTACTAAGCATGTAGAGCTTGCAGCAGAGAGTTTGCGGACGGGGGTTCAATTCCCCCCGACTCCACCAGTTACTGGCATCACAACATCGAAGGCCGCCTCAAAAGCGGCCTTTTTCTTTGGCGATTCAACAGCTTAGGCTCATTCTGGCGTAGCGCAATGTTGCATTGCGTTCTACGCGGTTCTGTGATCAACGCCAGTAACGGCGCCAGTAACTCAAGGGCGTGCCAGTAACGGGATGGACGATCATGGCAGGAATGCACCTTCTGACGGACTGGGAAATCAAGGCCGCAGCGCCTGGCGAGAAGCCGCGCCGCATGAGCGATGGGGCAGGGCTGTACCTGCTAGGGCGTGTTAACACTAATTGAGTTGAGCATGCGAGTCGTGAGACACTTCGTGCATGGAAATCACGCAAGCCCAATTCGCCCAGATCGAGCATTGCCTGCCTGTGCAGCGAGGCAACGTCAGCCT
>JAJXUC010000212.1 GCA_021783435.1 Pseudomonadota bacterium
TGCACGTCGCGGTAGACGGTGCGCACCGAGACCGACAGCTGCGTGGCGAGCTGCGCCGCGGTCACCGGATGGCGCCGCGCGCGCAACGCGTCCATCAGCTTGAACAGGCGGGCGGTGCGACTCATCAGGGGCGTTCGCAGAGGGACGAACCGTGCAGCGTAGTCCTCCTGCAAGCGTCCCGCCGCGCGGATCAAGCGGATGGCGCGGTGGCCCAGCCGGACAGCGCAATGGGTCGCCTTGGCGCCCAGTCTGCCGACAGACTCCGCCCGCGCTCGCCGGCGGCAAGATCGCCGCAAACCGCAAAAGAAAAAACCCATGAAATCATGGGCTTAGTCCGTTACTCTGGCGGAGAGAGGGGGAGCCTTTTTCCAATTATTTTCAATATCTTGAATTTTTCATACCACGTTCCATACCACGATAACGACCCTCAATCTCCGGCCGGCCATCGGAGAAACCCGGCAGGTCCTGAGCGCCGCGTGAACACCTTCAGGCTTGATCCAGGCCAGCATCAAGCGCAATTGCCTGGGCCATGAAATCGTCGGGGCGGCGCTTGCGGAAAGCTTCCAGGTTGGCGAGCTTCCAGCGCAGTGCGGGCAACTCGGCCGCATGCTGGCAGCGCACCAGCGACCAGTCCGGTTCGCCGCGCACCAGGCCACTCAGAAACCGACGGTGTTCGCGGCCGAGCCGCCGGGACAGTTCCTGGCGCATTCGAGCGCGCGCGGCGAGCAGCGTGTCCAGCGAGCACTCCACTTCGCTCATACCCACGAAAGCGCGCCGGTACTCAGCGGCGATGTCCTTGTCACGGCCGAACAGCACTTCGTGGGTCGGCCGGTTGTGTCCAGCCAGGTAGATCACGAAGCATTCGACCATGCCCTCGCTCAGACCGCCTGATTCATAGAGCCGCCAGACATCGAACAGATCACGCGGATGCTGGCGATCCAGTGCCGCGACCAGCTTGCCGGCATACAGTTCATCGCGGGCGAGGATCGGTGCGTCGAACTCGACTCCGAAGAGGTCGCTGGTCCTGGCGCTCAGCGACTTGCGCTCGACCGGCAGCACGGTCCCCCGGAAGACCACGTTCACTTCGATCTTGACCTGACTCGTGGCGTTCTCGACGATCAGCTTGGCGTCACCGAGGTCTTTGCTGCGCACCAACCGGGCCCGCAAACCCAAGCGATCCACGCGCTGTGCGATGGCGGCCAATTCACCGCTGATCGCGTCCAGTGCCGCCTCGCGTCGGACTTGCCACGGTCGATAGACCACATCGATGTCCACGGACAGGCGAGGCATGTCCTGCACGAACAGGTTGATCGCCGTACCACCCTTCATCGCAAAGATGTCATTGGCGAATACCGCGGGCATCACGCCCAGCAGCAGGCGCACCGTGTCGGCGTAGTGCTTATCCACGTGGGTTCAGACTTAGCAAGGTTCCGTCGGCTAGTCGGCTCATCCAGCGCTTCTCGCTGCCGGTGCGCACCGGATGACGCGCCAGTAGATCGTCGACGTCGACCACCTGCGTCTCGCGCGCCCAGGTGAGGAACAGCCGCACCGCCTTCACGCTCGTGCAGCACGACAGCAATTGGCCGAGCAGTTCCTTCCGTGGCGAGCGCAGGCCATCAAAGATGTTGCGGGCCTCTTCCAGGCTTTCCTTCGTTCCCGCCTCGTAGAGCATCTCCAGCATGGCGCGTTCCAACGCTGCGACGCGCAAGCCATCGGACAGACCTGGCGGCGTGATCAGGGTCTTGCTGGCCAGCGAGGCATCCGGCCAATCGAACAGCTTCGCGTGAACGTAGCGCGCCGGAAAGCGCGCGGTAAACCAGAGGGGAAGCTCATAGCGGCGATCTCCCCAAAGCACCAGCGTGTCACGGCCGAGGTTGTGCTGCACACCCTGAAGCCCCAGCGCGCTCCGGCCGCCGATGTGCAGGCCGGGCACCCGCTGTTGCAGGAATTTCAGCGCCCCGTCAACGCCGAACGCATCGTTGGGGAAAGCGTACACGCCCTGGGCCAGCCGAATGAGCCAGCCGCTCTCGGCATAGCGCGCGGCGCGCTGGGGCGACACCCCGAGCGACGCCAGGTTCGCCAGGTCGAACGGCGCCCCGCGCTGCAGCGTGGCCTGCAGTCGCTTGATTACCTGATGCCTTGAAATTCCTTCCATGGGTTAAAAATAGCACAGGTTTCAATCTTGCGCCGGACAGCGCCCCGTGGCTCTGGGGTGAGACGGCCACTCTACCCCTCCTGCTCCGCGATGATTCCGGTCTTCTCGATCTCGTCGGCCAACTCGCCCCAGCCCGCATCCCGGGCGAACTTGGCCATGCGCTGCACGGTGCGCGGAGCTGCAGGGCGGCGCTGGCTCTGTGGCACGTCGCTTGGACGCATGTTCCAGGGTTCAAGGCGGTGCCCGGTCTCTGCAGCAAGTCGACTGACAAAGGCAGCAATCCGAAAACCGCCCTCATCCAGATCACCCCAGTGGCTCACGGGCACGTCGTGCGGTATGCCGGCCAGCAGTCGCTGATACATCGCGCCCCAGGCCGGTGAGGGCATTCCGGCCGTGTAGACGCACAGCACATCGCTGTCGCACAAACGCCGTGCCTGGACGTGGAACGTGGTCTGATTTTCGATGGTGAGAACACGGCTGGGTGAGCCGTCCAGGCCCAGCACGGTGTTGGGCGGAAACGCCCCGTAGGGGCTGTCGAGCAATGCAGAAACGCGCTCGCGGCGCACGATCAGACGCGCGGCCATGCGAACCGGCTGCGGCTCGCGGAACAACCCGATTTCCTGCAGCACCTGGGCGTCGGGCCGCTGCGGCGCCGCGGCGTCACCAGCGAGCAGCACGTCGAGCTCGGGCACGAGTGCCTCGATGCGCTTGCTGTCCTTGAACAACTGGGCACTGGCGTCGCGCACTGGGATGTCGCGCTCGCCCTGTTCGCGGCAGTAGGCGATGGTGCGGCAGGCATCGAGCCACGCGGCAGCCTGCTGCGGGCCGTCGCCCCGCACGGTCTTCAAGGCCGCCCAGCGCGCGAGCACGGCCTCCAGGGCCGGAAAGTCCTGCACGCACGGCTGAAGCATGTCTGTCGCCTGCGAGACCAAGCTGGCGTGTGTGGGCTGACCCAGCATGTCGGCCAGGCGCTGGGTGTCGAGCAGGTCGACGCGCTCGATGAACCCAGAGACATCGCCGCGTGGCCGGGTCAGCCGGACCGCGCCGCAGCCCTGCGCGTGATCGAGCACGGCATCGAACGCTTCCTTGTCCTGGAGGCTGCGCAACGCGTGATATTCGGCCAGAGCAGATCCAGTCAGCGCAGCGCGTTGTCCGACTCCGGCATCGCGCCGATTGGCAGCCTTCAGCAAGCGCGACAAAGCCGCCTCGGCCAGTGCGTACGCGCTGTCCTGGCTCATGCCGGGGCGCTCGCCGTCAGGATATGGACCTCGCGCTCGAGCAACTCGGCGTTGAACTCGGGCAGGTCTTCGCGACTGAGATTGCGGCTGGTCGCATCCACATCGTGGCCCTCAAGGAGCACGACGTTGGCATCGGCGTCCCGCATGATGTCGTAGTAACGGTCGAGGAAGGCATTCAGGTGCCCCAGCGCATCCCCGGCGCTAGCCAGAAAGATCTGCAAGCCGAGCTCCTCGAAATAGCGCATCGTGGCGATGATGTTGCGCGCGTCCATCTTGATGAACGCCTCGTCGAGTACGAGCAGGCGCACGCCGCTGTCGTCGCCGGGCTGCAGGCGGTAGGCCGAGGCCATCGCTGCACCGGCGATGACGTATAGGGGCGAGCGGTGTTCGCCGCCGGACCCTGAGCCCATGCGTTTGCTCAGCAGGTCCGCAAGCTGCGCCACCCCCGTCTCGGGGTTCTCGCGCAGCACCTCGACGTCGAAGTCGAAGAATTCGCGGTAATCGTCAAGCGGCGACTTGATCGCCGCAGCCCCCGGCACCGCTTTGCCGCGCATCAGATCGTCGAACTCGGGCGGCATCTCCCCCGCGCCGCCCAGCAGATCGTCCTCGGGCCCGTACTTGGCCACGTCGCGCACGAACTTGTAGAGCCGGTCGAAGGCCGGTCGAACCGGGCGGCGGAAGCGATAGCGCTCGCCGTTGGTGAAGGCGGGGGCCGAGGCCAACGCCGCGTTCATGCGTCGGATCGTCTCGTCCAACCAGTCGATGTGCTCGTTGATCGCCACGGCCACATCGGTGCGGAACGTGCGCTTGGCAGCGGCCAGGGCGTCGTCCATCTTGTCCTTGTAGTTCTTGAGGCCGGTGCCGTGGAGCTGGTTCACGCGCTCGACCAGCCAGACGCGCGCCGCCGTCCAGTCGGCACCGGCCTCCTCGGGCATCGTTTCACGGTGTTTGGTCACAAACACGGCGAGCAAGCGCTGGGCGTTGCTGGCGGCGCTCTGGCACGTCTGACGGCTTCTGCCGGCCCGCGAGCGGCACTCACGTGCCATCTCGGCGAAGTTCGAGCCAAGGCGATCGTGGCTGAGCAGTCGGTCCCATTGTTCCGAAGCATAGGCGGCCGCATCCTCGAAGCCCGCAACACTGCGGGCGCGAGTTGCCGCGTCGCCCGAACTCTGCACCGCGGCTCGACGCTGCTGCGTGGTGTCCGTGAGAACGCTGTGCTGGTTCTGCGCCTTCCCCACGGCCGCCGCCGCGGCGACGGTGAGGCTGCGGAGGGTATCGAGCTCGGTTGACGCACGATTC